>CANJHI010000116.1 GCA_947474005.1 Alphaproteobacteria bacterium
GAATGGTGCCCCGAGACGGAATCGAACCGCCGACCCCATCATTACGAATGACGTGCTCTACCAGCTGAGCTATCGGGGCACGGCGGCGGGTTTAAGGGAAAGCCGGCGGCGGCGCAAGACGGCGTTTCGGGCCCAATCCGGGCGCCCTTCGGCCGCGGCCGAAGCACGTATGGCGTCGGCAGGCTATAGAAGCCCGCCATGACGACCGTCCTCGCTCTCCTTCCCCTCCTGCTCGTGCTCGGCCTGCTGGCTTCGGGCCGCGCCAGCGCCCTCGTCGCGGGCCTCGCGGGCCTGGCCGCGACGCTCGCCGCCTCGGCCGTCATCGTTACCCAGCAGCAGGGCGGGGCGGCGCTGGCCGGGCTCTTCCTGCGCGAGACCTCGGCCGGGCTTTGGCTCTCCTGGCACGTCATCGCCATCATCGCCGCCGGCATGTTCTTCTACCGCTGCCAGCAGGCACGCGGCGCGGCGGCCAACGGCGCCACGCTCGAGGCCAACCCGCGGCGGCTGTGGGCGGTCTGCTTCCTGCTGGCGCCCTTCGCCGAATCGGTGACGGGTTTTGGCGTCGGCTACATCATCGCGCTCGCCGCGTTACGCCGGCTGGGCCTGGGCGGCATGTCGGCGCTGCTGCTCGGCCTCTACAGCCAGTCGCTGGTGCCGTGGGGCGCGCTCGCCACCGGCACGACGGTGGGTGCCACGCTGGCGGGCCTCACGCCCAACGAACTCGGCCTGTCGTCGGCCCTGCTGCAGATCCCGATCCATGCGATGTACCTCGGCCTCTACTGGCGCTTTGCGCGCGAGGCGGGTTTCGCCACGACGGCGGCGCAGAAGCTCGACGATGCGCTGTGGACGGTACTGCTCCTGGGCCTCGTCTGGCTCGCCAATCGCTATACCGATGTCGAGATCGCGGGTGCCGCGCCCACAGCATTCCTGCTGGCCGTCCGCTTCTGGCGCGACGAACGGCCCGACGTGGCGCGGCTCAAGTCGGCGCTGCATGCCAACGCGCCCTATGTGGCGCTCACCCTCGCTCTCTGCGCCACGCGGCTGGTGCCGCCGCTGCGCGATTTCCTGAAGCCGCTGTGGTCGATGCGGCCGTTCGAGAACCAGCCGGCCTTTGCGCCACTTTACGCGCCGGGTTTCTGGCTGGTGTCGATCGGCGTGATCGTCGTGTGGCTGGCCCGCGCGCCGCTCGGCCGTGTCCTGGCCGAGACCGGCAAGGGCGCCTGGCGGTCCTGCGCCGTCACGCTCCTGTTCGTCGTGATGGCCGAATTCTATGTGGGCTCTGGCATGGCCCAGACGATCGCGGAAGCCTTGCGCGCCGTGGCGGGCCGGGATGCCGCCGCCAGCGTGCCGCTGTTCGCCGCGGTCGGCGGCTTCCTGACGGGCGGCGGGTCGGCGGCCAACGCCATGCTGATGCCGATGGTGACGGCGCTGGCCCGCGCCATCGCCGTCGATCCGGCCTGGATCGCGGCCATCCAGAACAGCGTCTGCACCAACCTCACCATGCTGTCGCCGATCCGCGTCTCGATGGGGGCGGCGATCCTGGCGCTCTCGACCTCCGACGCGGTGCTCTACCGGCGTGCCTGGCCCCTCGCCCTGCCGCCGCTGCTGACCGGAATCGCTGCCGTTCTGGTGCTGCTGGCATCGTCCTGATTTGGCCTTATGATCCCGCCCGCAACACAGGATTTGTGGGAGAGAACGATGGCGAAGGTGGCATTTCTGGGTCTGGGCGTGATGGGCTTTCCGATGGCGGGGCATCTGGCCGCCAAGGGCCACGACGTGACCGTCTATAACCGTACCTTCGCCAAGGCCGAGGCGTGGACCCAGAAGCACAAGGGCAAGGCCGCCAAGACACCCAAGGAGGCGGCGACCGGCCAGGAGATCGTGTTCTGCTGCGTCGGTGACGACAACCACCTGCGACAGGTCGTGCTCGGCGAAGACGGCGCCTTCGCCGGCATGGGCAAGGGTTCGATCTTCTACGACAACACCACCGCCTCGGCCGATATCGCACGCGAGTTCCACGGGCTCGCCAAGAAGATGGGCTTCGACTTCATCGACGCGCCGGTCTCCGGTGGTCAGGCCGGCGCCGAGAACGGCCAGCTCACCGTGATGTGCGGCGGCGAGCAGGCGCCGTTCGACAAGGCCAACCCGGTTGCCATGTCCTACGCCAAGGCGATCACCCTGATCGGCCCGCCAGGCTCGGGCCAGATCACCAAGATGATGAACCAGATGTGCATCGCGGGCCTCGTCCAGACCCTGTCCGAGGCGCTCAACCTCGGCCAGCGCGCCGGTCTCGACATGGACAAGGTGATGGCCGCCATCTCCAAGGGCGCGGCGCAAAGCTGGCAGATGGACAATCGCTGGCAGAACATGGTCAACGGCAAGTTCGACTACGGCTTCGCCGTCGACTGGATGCGCAAGGACCTCGGCATCGCCATGGCCGAGGGCAAGCGCTGGAAGGCGCAGATGCCGGTGGTGGCGCTGGTCGACCAGTTCTATCAGCGCGTTCAGGAGCGCGGCGGCGGCCGCTGGGACACGTCTAGCCTGATCCAGCCGCTGCAGAAGCCGTAACCCATGAGCGGCTACACGCTCTGGGGACGTCCCGGCTGGGGCTCGGCGATCGTCGAGGCCCAGCTCGACTGGTACAGGCTGCCCTTCACCTTCGAACCGGTCGAGGACCTGTTCAAGACCCCGGGCGCCAAGGCCAAGCTCGAGAAGGTTAATCCGCTCGCCCAGGTGCCGACGCTCGTGCTGCCCGATGGCAGCATCATGAGCGAGAGTGCGGCGATCACGCTGTTGCTGGCCGACATCACCGGCAAGGACTCGCTCGTCCCGGCAGCCGGAGCGCCGGAGCGGGCGAAGTTCCTGCGCTGGCTGATCTATATCGTCGCCAACATCTACCCGACCTTCACCTATGCCGACGATCCGGCGCGCTTCGTGTCGGTCAATGCCGCACGCGATCCTTTTCGCGCCGCGACCGACGCCTATGCACAACGGTTGTGGCACCAGGTGGAGAGCGAGACCGGCAGCCCGTGGTTCCTGGGCGAGCGCTTCTCCGCCCTCGACATCTACATCAACGTCATGACCCGCTGGCGACCCAAGCGCGGCTGGTTCGAGGGCGAGACGCCGAAGCTGTTCGCCATTGCGCGCAAGGCCGATGCGCTGCCGGAGCTGAAGGAAGTATGGAAGAGGAACTATCCATGAAACGCCGCAGCTTCGTTGCGCTTGCTGCCACTTCCGCCTTCGCCGGGTCGGCCCGCGCCCAGGGTGCCTATCCCGACAAGCCGATCTCCATGGTCGTGCCGGCGCCACCGGGCGGCGGCACCGACCTGGTGGCGCGTCTCTATTCCGACCTGCTGGGCCAGGAACTCGGCCAGCAGGTGCTGGTCGACAACAAGGGCGGCGGCAACGGCAATGTCGGCACCGCCTTCGTCGCCCGCGCCAAGCCCGACGGCTACACGCTCCTGATGCAGTACTCGGCCTACCATTCAGCCAACCCGGCGCTGATCAAGGAGCTGAACTGGAAGCCCGACGATTTCGTCGGCGTCGCCATGGGCGCGGTGGCGCCGCACGTCATCGTCATCGCCAAGAAGGTGCCGGCGGAGGACCTCAAGAGCTTCATCGCCTATGCCCAGGCCAACAAGGGCAAGCTGAACTACGCCTCGGTGGGCGCCGGCTCGGTGCCGCATCTCGGTGGTGTGCTCCTGAACAAGGCGGCGGGCATCGACCTCACGCACATCCCCTACAAGGGCGCGGGCCCCGCGACGCAGGATCTCGTGGCGGGCCAGGTCGAGTTGATGGTGGTGACGCCGCCGTCGGTGTCGGGCCACATCCGCAACGGCAACGTGAAGGCCCTGGCGCTCGCCAGCGACCAACGCCATCCGGCGTTTCCCGATATCCCGACCACGGCCGAGGCCGGCCTGGCCGGCTTCACGCTCGACGGCTGGTTCGCGCTGTTTGCGCCGGCCGGCACGCCGCAGCCCATCGTCGACAGGCTGAACGCCGCGATGCGCAAGATCGGCAAGATGGAAGCCGTCGTCGCCCGCGCCAACCAGCTCGGCACCGTCCTGAAGGATTGGACGCCGGGCCAGATGGACAGCTTCGCCAAGGGCGAGGTCGAGACCTGGGGCAAGGTCATCCGCGACAACAACATCACCTTCACCGAATAGGCGCGGCCGGTGGCTTGCGTCGGCATCGTCGGCGGACTGGGTGTTGGCGCCACGGTTCACTACTACGAGAAGATCACCGCGGCCTGCAAAGCCCGCGGGGTCGTGTCCGACCTAGTGATCATCCATGCCGATGTCGACCACGGCCAAGGCCTCGTGCGTGCGGGCAAGCTCGACGAGCTCGCCGACTACCTTGCGGGCTTCATAGAACGAATGGGCCGTGCCGGCGCCGAGGTGGCGGTGATGCCTGCCGTCACACCGCATATCTGCATTGCCCAGCTGCTGAAGCGCACGCGCGTGCCCTTCATCAACATCGTCGATCCGATCGGCGCCGAGCTGCGCGCCCGTAAGCTCCGGCGCGTGGCGCTGTTCGGCACCGTCTTCACCGTCGAGGGCGGCCTGTGGGGCCAGCTCTCAGGCGTCGAGATCGTAAAACCGCAGCCCGACGAGATCGCCTTCATCGGCCAGGCCTATCAGCGCATCCTCGACACGCAGCGCGGCAACGATGCCGACACCGTGGGGCTCCGCCGCATCGCCGCCGACCTTCAGCGGCGCGACGGCGTCGAGGCGATCCTGCTCGCCGGCACCGATCTCGCCGTGATCTTCGACGAGGCGAATGCCGGCTTCCCTGCCGTCGACGTCGCGCGCCTGCACATCGACGCCATCGTCGAGCGACTGGCCGGCTAGAACGTCAGTCGCACGCCCACGATCTGGCTGAGACAGAGGCCGATATGCTCGGCGGTCTCGGGCGCCAGACCCTCGACCTCGATCTCGACCGAGAGCTGGTCGTCGGCGGCCTGGGCGAAGACGCGTGCCGGCACCAGGCCGCGCTTGGCCAGGAGATCGAGCGCGCGCGGCAGCACGCCCGGCTCGACGTCGGCCTCGAAACAGTATCGGACGGTGGAATTACTACGCTTGAGAGCGAGGACGGCGGACATAGGACGATTCCCTGGATGAGATGAAGGCGAACGCGGCAACGCGGCGGTTTGCAGCGCAAACCGTGGTGCTAATTCGCCGTCCAAGGAGGTCCATGCGGGCCATCTCGCCACTATAGCGCCAGAGCCGGGCGGCGCGCTAGGTTCACGGCAACCACCCATCGGGAAGGAAACAAAAATGCGCTCGACGCCTATCTACGAGGTCCATGCTGTCAAATATGCCCACCTGCCGCGCAAGGCGTGGGAAGTGCAGATCTCCCCCGACCCGCACGACGCCGACTTCCCGATGGACTATTTCGTCTGGGTGGCGATCCCGCTCGACGAGGAAGGCCACCGCGCGATCGGCGGCAAGCCGATCGTGATCGACACCGGCTTCAACGCCGAGGTCGGCAAGGGCCGCGGCCGCGAGGTGAAGAAGAATCCCGCCGACCTGCTGGCCCATCTCGATGTCGACGCCAGGACGGTCGAGGATGTCATCGTCACCCACCTGCACTACGACCACATCGGCAACTGGGACCGCTTCCCCAAGGCGCGATTCCATCTCCAGGACAAGGAGATGAACTTCGCCACCGGCCGGCACATGTGCAAGGACCCGTTCCGCCACGCCTACGAGGTCGAGGACATCGTCGGCATGATCCGCGCGGTCTACGGCAAGCGCGTCGTCTTCCACGACGGCGACGAGGAGATCCAGCCCGGCATCTCGGTGCACCTGATCGGCGGCCACACCGCCGGCATCCAGTCGGTGCGCATCATGACCCGGAACGGCTGGCTCGTGCTGGCCTCCGACGCCAGCCACTATTTCTGGGGCGTCAACAACGACAAGCTGTTCGCCATCGTCTACTCGGTGGCCGACATGCTGGCGGGCTACGACAGATTGAAGAAGCTGGCCGACGGCCGCGTCGAGATGGTGATCCCCGGCCACGATGCCGAGGTCATGACGCGCTACCCGGCGTCGAAGAAGGGCCTCGAAGGCATCAGTGTACGGCTGGATTGAGAGAGAATCGCCGCAACGAAAACGGTGTCATCCCGAGCGCCCGCGAGGGACCTTTGCAAGCGCCGCGAAAGGTCCCTCACTTTGTTCGGGGTGACACGGTTTCCTTAGCGTCCGCGTCGCGTCCCTTCTTCCCGACGCTCCACGGCGTCTTGCAAGGACCTATGCCGCCATCGCCGCGCGGGCTTTCCCGATCATAAGGGCCGCATTTGCGGCTTCACGGCCTTTCTCGACGAAGTGCGCGCGATAGATCTGCTTGTGGTGCTCGGTCTCCTGATACTGATGCGGCGTCAGCGAAACCGACAGGATGGGCACGCCCGTCTCCATGCCGGCGCGCATCAGCCCGTCGACGACGGCCTGGGCGACGAACTCGTGACGATAAATTCCGCCATCGACGACTAAGGCGGCGGCGGCGACCGCGGCATACCGGCCTGTCGCCGCGAGGGTGCGCGAGAACAACGGCATCTCGAAAGCCCCCGGAACGTCGAAGACATCGACCTGCTCGGCCGGGATCAGTTCGAGGAACCCATCCAACGCACGGTCGACGATGTCGGCGTGCCACCTGGCTTTGACGAAGGCGTAGCGGGTGTGTGTCATGGCAATCTCCTTTGGCGAACAGACACGTCACCCAAGGCGATCACGCGCGAGCCTGCTGCTCCGCAAGAGCCGCAGGACACACGTTCTCTTTCATCCGGACTATGACCGTCGGCTCAGGCCTCGCACCTGATCTGCTTGACCCTTCCTTCAGGAAGGCGCTCGCGGGCTCGCAACTCGCGCTGCATACCGCCGGTAGGGAGTTTCACCCTGCCCTGAGAACGCAGAAACCATAGGAGCAGGGCCGCGCGCTGGCAATATTGGGGAAGCCCCTCCGGCCCGTCGGTGCGCAAGAACTGCCATGCATCGCGTGCGAACCGCCAGGGTTTCGCCCTCGGGTGATCGCCACGACACCCTGATTCAATGCCGCGTCACTCCTTCTCGACGTTCCACAGCGCCAGCGCGGGCGGCGGCGGTCGGCAGGCCGACGAGTGCCAGGACCTCAGCGGCGCCACGCAGACGCTGTGGCCGGCATGCTGGCGGACTGCGATAGGCTGAAGAAACTGGCCGACGGCAGGATCGAGATGGTGATCCCCGGCCACGACGCCGAGGTCATGAAGCGCTACCCGGCGTCGAAGAAGGGCCTTGAAGGCATCAGCGTCAGGCTGGACTGACGCGCCGCGCTTCGTCGGTCAACCAGCGTCGGTAAAGATCGACGGCGCGGCCATTGGCGCCGCCCCGGCGCGCGACGATCTGGAAGTCGCGGCCGCTGCGCCGGCGAAAGGCGAACGGGCACACCAGGGAGCCGCCGGCGATCTCCGCGTCGGCCAGCGCCCGCATGCCGACCGCCACGCCGATCCCCTCGGCGGCGGCCTGGAAACTGAGATTGAGGGTCTCGAACTCCGGCCCCCGGACCGGATCGACCGCCTGGATGGCGCGCGCGAGCGCGGGACTGACCGGCGAGCACGCGAAGGCATCCAGCCACTGGCGCCATTCACCGGGCAGCGGCCGTGAATGGATCAGCACCTGACGGGCCAGGCGTTCAACGCGTTGCACTTCCGTGCGACAGCCATCGAACAGTCCAGGCGCACAGACGGCCACGATCTCGATTGCCAGCAGCTTCTCGCAGACCGTTCCCGCCGGCGACGCGCCAAGGTCGGTGTCGGCACCGAGCCGGATCGCGATGTCGATGCTGTCGTCGCGGCGAAAATCCACATCCGTCAGGGAGGTCGCAATCTGGACATCGATCTCCGGATGGCGATCGAAGAAGCGGCTCCAGCGCGGCAGCAGCCAGCGCGCGGCGAAGGTGGGATAGCAGGCGACGACGATGCGGTTGGGATTGCGGCTCCCGACCAGCCGGCGGGTCGCGGCCTCGACCGCCGTCAACGGCCCCGAGACATCGCGCAGATAAAGCTCGCCCTGCCCCGTCAGGACCAGGCCGTGCGCGGTGCGCTCCAGCAGACGGACACCCAGGTGTTCCTCCAGCTTGCGCACCAGCCGGCTGACGGCCCCAGGAGTCACGCCCAAGCGGTCGGCGGCACGAGAGAAACTCAATTCACGTCCCGCTTCCACGAAGCTTCTCAGGCCATTCAGGGGAGGAAGATCGTCAGGCATCGGACAACTATATTTTGATTTAATCTCAAATCTGGGGTCGATTAAATCGTTTGCCCGCGCGCCCGTCCAGCGGCGAGTGTTCCGCCAACGAGCCAGGAGGAACGCATGGACACGCACATGGGCGCCGGAGGATCGGCTGCCCGCCACGGGTCTGACCACATCGGCGGCGACAGCCGGGACCTCAACTTCTTCCAGGTCGACGGTGGCCTGCAGGGTCTGCTCCGCCTTTATCTCAGTGCCGAAGAGCAGGACCATTTCTGGCCGCACTTCGACCGGCTGGGCAGGCTCGCCGGCGGCGATCTCGATCGTTGGGCCGACCAGGCCGACAAGCATCCGCCGGTCCTGCACAATCGCGACCGCTTCGGCCGCGACGAGCAATGGATCGAGCATCATCCGGCCTACCACGAGATGGAAAAGGTGGGCTTCCACGAGTTCGGCCTGCACGCCGCACCCCATCGCCCCATCCTCGGCTGGCCGACCGGCGTCTCCCCGCTCGTCAAGTTCACGCTGCACTATCTCTTCTCGCAGGCCGAGTTCGGCCTGATGTGCCCGCTGGCCGTCACAGAACTCGCGGCCATGCTGGTGCTGCGCTACGGCTCCGAGGAACTGCGCGAGAAGTACGGGCGACGCATGATCTCGCTCGATCCCGCCGAGCTGATGCAAGGCGCGCAGTTCATGACGGAGAAGGCGGGCGGCTCCGACGTCGGCGCCAACGAGCTTCGTGCCGTGCCCGACGGCAGGCACTGGCGCCTCCATGGCGAGAAGTGGTTCTGCTCCAACGCCGGCTGCGACGTCGCCATCCTGCTGGCGAGGATCGACGGCGATCCGTCGGGAACGGCGGGCCTCACGGCATTCGTGGTGCCGCGCGACCTCGACGACGGATCGCGCAACGCCTATCGCATCGTGCGGCTGAAGGACAAGATGGGCAGCAAATCGCTGGCCAGCGGCGAGATCACCTACAATGGGGCACTCGCCTACATGCTCGGCGACCGCTGCCAGGGCATCAAGATCCTGCTCGACCAGGTCAACATGTCGAGGCTCTCGCATGGCATGCGCGCGGCCGCCACGATGCGGCGCGCCTGGCACGAGTCGCTGGCCTTCGCGCGCTCGCGGACGCTGTTCGGCAAGCCTGCCTTGCGCCAGCCGCTGATGCGCCGGCAACTGCTGCAGGTGATGATCCCGGCCGAGCAGGCGCTTTCCGCGTCATGCTACGGCGCCGACGTGCTGCGTCGCGGCGAGGAGGGCTCCAACACGGCGGCCCAACTCCTGCGCATCATCACGCCCGTCATCAAGATGCGCAGCAACCGCGACAACGTGCAGGCGACCGCCAAGGCCATCGAGATCCGCGGCGGCAACGGGGTCATCGAGGATTGGGTCAACTCCCGCCTGCTGCGCGATTCGTTCATCCCCGTGCTGTGGGAAGGCACCAGCATCATCAATTCGATCGACGTCGTCCGTCGCGCCATCGCCAAGTCGCAGGCGCAGGGTGCGCTGCGCGCGGAGCTGCACAGGCTGCTGGCGGAAGCCGGCAGCGTCCCCGCCGCCTATCGCGACCGTCTCGGAATGCTCTGCGACCGCGCGGTCGACTATGCCGAGCGCGTCGCCGAACAACCGGGATCGGAGAAGTACGCGCGCCTTGCCACGAGCGCGCTGTACCACGCCCTGTCGGCCGTCCTGCTGGCCTGGGAAGGCGATCGCATTGGCCGCGACGGCGGCGACGCCCGCCGTCTCCTGATGTCGCGCTTCGTCGTAGAGCATCGCCTCGACCCGCAACCGGCGCTGTCGCTGCCCACCACGAACGCCTGGGAAGACGAGGCCGAGGAATTGCTGCTGGGCGACGCGCCCGTGCCGCTCGCACGCGCCGCGGCCCTCGTCGCGAGCGACACCAACTGAAGCCACCGACCCTCAGGAGGAAACAGTGAAGAAGACAATATCGCTGCTGCTCGCCCTCACCCTTACCCTGGCCTTCCCGTTCGCAGCCCCGGGCCAGGCACAGACCTATCCCGACCGCCTGGTACGTCTGATCGTTCCCTTCACGCCGGGTGGCGCAACGGATGTGAATGCCCGCATCCTTGCAGCCGAACTCACCAGCATCCTCAAGCAGCCGTTCGTCATCGACAACCGACCCGGCGCATCGGGCTCGATCGGCATCGATCTCGTGGCAAAGGCCGCACCCGACGGCTACACGCTGGGCGTGAGCGGTGTCGGCCCCACGGCCATCCTGCCGATCATCGACGCGAAGCTGCCCTACAATCCGGCCCGCGATCTCGAGGTCGTGGCCGGCCTCGGCCGGGTCGACTTCATGCTGGTGGCGCGGCCTGGCCTGCCGGTTACGACACTCACCGACCTGATCGCCTACGCAAAGGCCAACCCCGAGAAAGTGACCTATGCGACGGCGGGCGTCGCCGGACCGCAGCAGCTCCAGATCGAACATCTGGCACTACTGGCCGGCATCAAGCTTTTCCTCGTCCCCTTCCCCGGCGACGCCCAGGCGACGGCGGCCGTGGTGTCGGGCGACGTCGACATCGCCTTGATGGGCATCGCCACCGGCATCGGCCTGGTCAAAGGCGGCAAGGTGAAGGCCCTCGCGATGGCCGGCGGCGAGCGCAGTCCGACCGCGCCCGACCTCGCAACCGTGGCCGAGCAGACCGGCTTCACGGAATTCACGGGCTATACCTGGAATGTCCTCGTGGCCCCCAAGGGCACGCCCGCCGCAGTCATCGCCCGGCTGAATGCAGCGGTTGCCGAAGCAGCCCGCAAGCCCGAGCTTCAGGCCAAGCTGGAAGGGCTTGGCCTGCGCGCGCTGCCGGGCAGCGCCGAGGAGGTTTCCAGCTTCGTCGCGCGCGAGACCGCGAAGAACAAGCACGTCATCGAAGCGACGGGTATTCGACGGGAGTAGGCTCCGCTCCCTACTTCTTCTCGACGTTCCAGAACACCACTGCCGGCGCCGTCAGAAGGCCCGTGAGATTGTTGCTGACTGACGTCGGCGTAAAGAACTGACCGAGCGGCACATGCGTCGGATACTCGGCGGCGCGTATTTGCACGGCTTCGGCGATCGCCTTCTGCTGGGCCGGATCGGTCGCGCGCGCGTAGGCATCGCGCAGGCGCTCGATCTCGGCGTCGCACGGCCAACCGAACTGCGCCTTGTCGCACGAGGCGTTGAGGAAGAAATGCGCCACCGGATCGGGAATGCTGAGCGAGCCCGTCGAGGTGAAGAAGGCGTGCCAGCCGCCGGCCGACGGCGGCTCCTTCTTTGTCCGCCGCGACACCAGCGTCTGCCAGTCCATCGCCTGCAGGTCGACCTTGAAGCCGGCGCGCTCAAGCTGCGGCTTGGCCACGGTCGCCAGGTTGTTGTGGCCGACCAGTTCGGTCTGGTGCAGCAGCACCAGCGGCGTGCCGTCGTAGCCCGCCTCGGCCATCAGCTTCCTGGCCATCTCGATATTTTCGGAGAGCCGGTCCTCCCAGCCCTTGGTCGATTCGAGCGGCAAGCCGCAGGGAAAGAGCGACTTGCACTCCTTGAAGTAGCGCGGGTCACCAACGTTGGCTTCGAGGAACGGGCGCTGCGTCAGCGCGTAGGTCACTGCCTTGCGGACGCGGGCATCGTCGAACGGCTTGTGCAGCGTATTGAAGCGCATGATGTATTGCCGGCCGGCCTTGTCGACAATCTGGACACGCAGGTTCTTGCTCTTCTCGACGAGCGGCAGCAGGTCGACCGGCGTATTCTGGATGAGATCGACTTCGCCCTGGATCAACGCACTCACCTGGGTCTGCGAATCGGCGATCCAGATCCATTCGACACGGTCGACCTTGGCGACCTTGCCGCCGCTCAGGCCCGAGGGCGGCTCGGCGCGCGGCTTGTAGTTGGGATTGCGCAGATAGACGGATTTCTCGCCGGCCTTCCACTCGTCCTTCTTGAAGATGAAGGGACCCGAGCCGGTGGCGTCGGAAATCTGCACGTTGGCCGGCGTATCGGCGATGCGCTTGGGCATCATGAAGGGAACATTGGCGCCGGTCTTGCCGAGCGCGGCCAGCACCAGGCCGTAGGGCTCCTTCAGCACCATCCGGATGGTCTTGTCGTCGGGCGCCGACAATTCGGTGACGAAGGACAGCAGCATCTGGCCCATCGAATCGCGCGCGCCCCAGCGGCGGATCGAGGCGACGCAGTCCGCACCGGTCACTGGCGTGCCGTCGTGCCAGGCCAGCCCATCGCGCAGGGTGAAGGTCCAGGTGAGCTTGTCGGGCGAGGTCTCCCAGCGCTCGACCATCTGCGGCCGAATGGTCAGGCTCTCGTCGAGCGCGAACAGCGTGTCATAGACCAGGTAGCCGTGGTCGGCCGAGATCAGCGCCGTCGTCCAGATCGGGTCGATGATCTTGAGGTCGGAATGCATGACCACACGCAAGGTGGTCTCGGCGCGGAGCGGCGCCGCGCCGGCAAAGGCCAGCGCGGCCAGAAGCGAAAGAGCGAGGCGGCCGAAGCCGCTCACTTCTTCTCCACGTTCCACAGCGCCATCGACGGCGTCTGCAGCAGGCCGTTGACGTTGGCCCGGATGGCCGTCGGCGTCGTGAACTGGCCGAGCGGGACGTGCGTGGGATACTCCAGCACGCGGAGCTGCACCGCCTCGGCGATCTGCTTCTGCTTGGCCGGGTCGGGTTCCTTAGCGTAGGCGTCGCGCAGCTTTTCCAGCTCGACGTCACACGGCCAGCCGAACGTCGCCTTGTCGCACGAGGCATTGAGGAAGGCCGCCGACACCGGGTTCAGCACGTCGGTGGCGCCCCATGAGGTGAAGAAGGCGCCCCAGCCACCCTTGTCCGGCGCGTCCTTCTTGGCGCGGCGCGTCACCAGGGTCTGCCAGTCCATCGGCTGCAGGTCGACCTTCAGTCCGGCCTTCTCGAGCTGGGCCTTGGCGACGGTGGCGAGGTTGTTGTGGCCCGGCGTGTCGGTCTGGTGCAGGAGCACGACCGGCGTGCCGTCGTAGCCCGCCTCGGCCAGCAGCGCCTTGGCCTTGGCGACGTTGCCCGAGATCTTGTCGTCCCAGCCCTTGGTCGATTCCAGCGGCGAGCCGCAGGGGAACAGCGACTTGCACTCCTTGTAGTAGGTCGGGTCACCGACATTGGCCTCGAGGAATTCCTTCTGCGACAGCGCGTAGAGCACGGCCTGGCGCACCTTGGCATTGTCGAACGGCTTGAACAGCACGTTGAAGCGCATGGCGTATTGCCGGCCCGCCGTGTTTACGACGGCGATCTTGATGTTCTTGTCCTTGGCCAACAGCGGCAGCAGGTCGGGCGGCACGATCTCGACCAGGTCGACCTCGCCGTTGATCAGCGCGTTCACCTGGGTCTGCGTGTCGGGCAGCATCAGCCATTCGACCCGGTCGACCTTGGCGACCTTGCCGCCGGCCAGGCCCGAGGCCGGCTCGTTGCGCGGCTTGTACTTGGTGTTCTTGACATAGACCGCCTTCTCGCCGGCCCGCCACTCGTCCTTCTTGAAGATGAAGGGCCCGGAGCCGGTCGAATCGGTGATCTGCGTGTTGGGGTCGGTGGCGGCCACCGCCTTGGGCATCATGAAGGGCACGTTCGAGCTCGACTTGCCGAGCGACTCGAGCACCAGCCCGTAGGGCTCCTTCAGCACCATCTTGATGGTCCTGGCGTCGGCCGCGCTGAGATCGGCCACGACACCCATCAGCTTCTGGCCCATCGAATCCTTGGCACCCCAGCGCTTGATCGAGGCAACGCAGTCCTCGGCCGTCACCGGCTTGCCGTCGTGCCATTCGAGACCGTCACGCAGGGTGAAGGTCCAGGTGAGCTTGTCGGGCGAGACGGTCCAGGTGTCGACCATCTGCGGCTTGACCTCGAGCTTGCCGTCGAGCGCAAACAGCGTGTCGTAGATCATGTTGCCGTGATGTGTGGAGATCAGCGCCGTCGTCCAGATCGGATCGACGATCTTGAGATCGGAGTGCAGCGCCACCTTCAGGGTAGCCCCGCTTGACGGAGACTGCGCCGCGGCGGGCGCCGCGAGCGCGGCGACGGCTGCAAGCGTGCAGGCAAAACGACGACCGATCTTCAACATGACAACCTCTCCTGGCTTCCCCGCCGGAGGGCAACAATAGAGCCGTCAGCCGCCCTGCGCGACCTCCAGAAGTGCCTGCCACTCGGTAAGCTTGACGCGAGGCCGGCCCGCCGCTGCACCTGCCGCGACCTCAGCCTTGTCGATGCGATGCCAACCGTCTGAATCGACGCAGACCGGCAACGGATCGGGCCCGCTCTTGGGATCGCGCTCTTTCAGCCAGGCCGCGACCTCCTTGGCGACCGCATGACTGTCGGCACGGTTGGTCGGGATCGTGCCACTGGGTCCGCGCCTGGCCCAACCGACCGCGAACACACCGTCGGCCTTGGGATAGTCCTCACCGCTGTAGCCGATGCAGGTGACGACGAGATCGACCGGCAGCTTGCCGGTCGTGAGTTCCAGCTCTCCCGCCCGGAAGGCCACAGGCGCCGCATTGAACCGGAAGTGCACCGTGACCGGCTTGCTGCCGGCGGCGTTGGCGGCGAAGCCTTTCAGGATCTCGAGATTCTTGTTCTTGCGCAGCCGCTCGGGCGTCGGGTCGGAGGCCGGCGGATGGCCTTCGAGCGCCTGGGCGTCAGTCACGGAAACGGCGCGGGCGAGACGGCCCATTTCGCCCAGCTCGTTGTTGGTGAAGGAGGCATGCTCGGGCCCGCGCCGGCCGATCACGTAGATGTCGGTGAGCGGCGCCACCGCGATAGCGGCTGCGGCCGCCGGCACGATGTCGCTCTTGGTCATCTCCTCGGCGCTCTTGGCCAGCAGCCGGGCGACGTCAAGCGCCACGTTGCCGTTGCCGATCACCGCCACGCGCCGCACCTTGGAAAGATCGGGTCCCTGGCGGAAATCCGGATGACCGTTCAGCCACGCCACGAACCGCCACGAACCCCAGACCTGCGGCAACTCCTCGCCCGGCACGCCGAGCTTGCGGTCGATCACCATGCCGGTGGCCACGATCACCGCGTCGTAGGCCACCTGCAGCTCGTCCCAGGACAGGTCGCGACCGATCTCGATGTTGCCGGCAAACCGGACGTCGGGCTGGGCCAGCAGCCGGTCGAACTGCCGGGCGACGGCCTTGGTGCCCTGGTGGTCAGGGGCCACACCGGCCCGCACCAGCCCGTGCGGCGTCGGCAGGCGATCGATCAGGTCGATGCGGAGTTCGGGATTGGCGCGTAAAAGCCCGTCGGCGGCATAGAAGCCGGAGGGGCCCGCGCCCACGATGGCAACCCTGTGAGTCATGGCGGCCCGCTTAGCATATGATGGCGGTCCTGTTGAAGGTGAGGCTGATGGCGAAAAAGTACGGACATCTGACGCAACTGGGTCGCCTGGCGGCGCTGCCGGTATCGCCCGACAAGGCGGTGCTGGAAACTGTGCCGAATGCCAACCCGCGCGATCTCTATCTCGTGCGCTTCACCGCGCCGGAATTCACCACGCTCTGCCCGATGACCGGCCAGCCCGACTTTGCGCATCTGGTGATCGACTACGCGCCGAAGGCGAAGCTGATCGAGAGCAAGTCGCTCAAGCTCTACCTCGGCAGCTTCCGCAATCACGCCGACTTCCACGAGGCCTGCACGCTGGCAATCGGTCAGCAGCTGGCCAAGGTATTGGCGCCGCGCTGGCTCCGGATCGGCGGCTATTGGTATCCGCGCGGCGGCATGCCGATCGACGTTTTCTGGCAGACCGGCACCCCGCCCAAGGGCCTGTGGCTGCCCGACCCGGGCGTCGCGCCCTATCGCGGCCGGGGATAAATGGCGCGGCTGCCGCCCACCCCGAAGCGCCCGCCGAAGCCGGCGACGCCGCGCGAGTTGCGCGACGCCATCCGCGACGAGGCGCTGCGGCTGGGCTTCGACGCCGTTGGTTTCGCCGCCGCGACCCTGGCACCCGAAGCGCGGGCTGAACGGCTGGCGCAGCTCACGCAGTTCGTCGAACTCGGCTTCCAGGGCGATATGGGTTGGCTGGGCGAGCGCACGACCGAGCGAGTCGATCCGGCAACGCTATGGCCCGAAGCGCGCACCGTTGTGTCGCTGGCGCTCAACTATGGGCCGACCGTCGATCCGCGCGCGGCACAGGACCAGCGCGAGCACGGTGCGATCTCGGTCTATGCCCAGGGCCGCGACTATCACGAGGTGATGAAGACCAAGCTGAAGGCGCTCGGCCGCTTCATCTGGGACAACTATCGCCATTCGATAAAAGTCTTCGTCGACACGGCGCCGCTGATGGAAAAGCCCTCGGCGCAGGCGGCGGGCCATGGCTGGCAGGGCAAGCACACCAACCTGGTGTCGCGCCGCTTCGGCTCGTGGTTGTTCCTGGGCGAGTTGCTGCTGTCGGTGGAACTGCCGGTCGATGCCGGCGAGAGCGACCACTGCGGCCAATGTCGCGCCTGCCTCGACTCGTGCCCGACGGCAGCCTTCCCCGCGCCCTACAAGCTCGACGCGCGGCGCTGCATCTCCTACCTCACCATCGAACACGCAGGCGCAATCGACCGCGAGTTCCGTGTGGCGCTGGGCAACCGCATCTATGGCTGCGACGATTGCCTGGCCGCCTGCCCCTGGAACAAATTCGCCAAGACCGCGCAGGAAGCAGCCTTCCTGCCGCGGCCGGAACTCACCGCACCCACGCTCGTCGAGCTGGCGGCGCTCGACGATGCCACCTTCCGCCAGCGCTTCGCCGGCACCGCCCTCAAGCGCATCGGCCGCGACCGCTTTGTGAGGAACGTCGCCTATGCGCTGGGCAACAGCGCCGCGCCGCAAACGTCCCTGCCCGCCGTCGAACGGCTGCTCGAGGATCCATCCCCTCTGGTGCGCGGCGCCGCAGTGTGGGCATTGTCCCGGCTGGCGCCAGAAGCGTTCGAGCGGCAGCGGCTTACGACGACCGAATCGAACGTAGATGTTCAGGCCGAATGGAGGACAAGCCCATGAAGATCGGACCCGGAGGACTGTTGGCTTTTCTTGCCGTCGTGTTCGGCGCCAGCATCGCGCAGGCGCAGACCGTCTCGCCCGAGACGGCCGCCAAGATCGTGGCCAGCCCCGACCGCAGCGACGCCGACCGCGTCAACGACAAGCGGCGGAAGCCCAAGGAGATGCTGGTCTTCATCGGCATCCGCCCCGGTATCACCGCCCTCGATCTCAGCGCCGGCGGCGGCTACACGACCGAGCTGCTGGCGCGGTCGATCGGGCCATCCGGCGCCGTCTACGGCCAGAGTCGGCCGCGCAATCCCGACCAGCCCCCGCCGCGTCCCGCCGCGCCCGAGGGCAACAGCA
>CANJHI010000117.1 GCA_947474005.1 Alphaproteobacteria bacterium
CCTGCCGCGCGCGCTCGTCGCCCACGAAGGCCTGACGCTCACCCCGTGACCGGCTCGCTCAGCCTGCGCGGACGCTGGCGGCGGCTGGCGCTGGGATTGCCGACCGTGCTGGGCCTCGCCCCGCGCGGCTGGTTCATCCCGCATCGCTATGCCCCGCTCCTGCCGCCGCCCGGCGCCCAGCCGCCCTATCCGGCGATCGAGCAGCTCTTCGAGCGGCACGCCGGGGCGTTCGCCGAGATGCTCGACACGGTCGATCGCCGCGCCGCGGGAATCGAGAGCCTGAAGAGCCTGACCGGGCAATCCTGGTTTCCCGCGCTCGACGCCGCCGTCGCCTACGCCCTTGTCCGCGAACGCAAACCACAGCGCATTGTCGAGGTCGGGTCGGGCCATTCGACCCGCATCCTTGCGCGGGCGGAATGCGGCGTCGGCGAGATCCTCGCCATCGATCCGATGCCGCGTGCCGACATCGTCGGTCTGCCGGGCGTGCGCGTCGTGCCCTCGACCCTGCAGGCCGCGCCGCCCGACGCCTTCGACGGGCTCCGGGCGGGCGACGTGCTGTTCATCGATTCGAGCCACATCCTGATGCCCGGCAGCGACGTCGACATCCTGCTCAATCGCGTGCTGCCCCGCCTGCCGGCGGGCGTCCTCGTGCACATCCACGATATCTTCCTGCCGTTCGACTATCCGACGGTGTGGGGCTGGCGAAACTACAACGAGCAGCAGGGCGTGCTGCCGCTGCTCACGTCTGGTGCCTATCGGCCGCTGTTCTCGAGTGTTTGGGCGACGCGGCGGATGGGCGAACGCTTGGCCGCCTCGGTGGTGGCCAGTCTGCCGCAGCCGGCCGAGGCGATGGCGACGAGCCTGTGGCTGGAGAAGGGCTGATGCTGGGCCGCCTGCGCGACTGGTTGTTCGACGGCGGCGGGCTTGAAAATATTCCGGAACGCGTACGCGACACCATCCGGTTGCAGCAGGAACGCAGCGAGATCCTGATCGGCTGGATCCAGCTCGTCATCGTCGGGCTGGTCACCGGCGTCTACCAGAGCACCGCCATGGCCGAGGGCCTGGTGCAGGACGAATACTCCCTGGAACTGCAGGTGCTGTTCATCTACGCGGCGTTCTGCGTTGTTCGCATCGCGCTGGCGCATGCCCGGCTGCTCGCCCCCTGGATGCTCTATCTGTCGGTGATCGCCGACGTGGCGCTCCTGATGGGGCTGATCTGGAGCTTTCATTTCAAGTATGCCCAGCCGGCGGCGTTCTATCTGAAGGTACCGACACTCTTTTACGTCTTCCTGTTCATCGCCCTGCGCACGCTGCGCTTCGAGGCCCGCTACGTCGTCTTCACCGGCGTCTGCGCCTCGATCGGCTGGACGCTGCTCACGCTCTACGTCGCCTCCGGGCGCGGCGGGCCGCCCAACCGGACGCACAATTTCATCGAATACATGACATCCAACGCCCTCCTGGTGGGCGCCGAGATCGACAAGATCATCGCCATCCTGCTCACCACCATGGTGCTGGCCCTGGCCATCGCGCGGGCTCGTCACCTACTGGTGCGATCGGTCAGCGAGGGCGCCGCGGCGCGCGATCTGTCCCGGTTCTTCGACCCCGGCGTCGCCGCCCGCATCCGGACGGCCGCGATGTCGATCAAGGCCGGCGAGGGCGAGTTGCGCGACGTCGCCATCCTGAACGTCGACCTGCGCGGCTTCACCCGGTTGTCGACCGAACTCGAGCCGGACGAGGTGATGAAGGTCCTGCAGGACTATCAGGGCAGGGTCTGCCCGCTGATCGCCAGTAATGGCGGCAGCATCGACAAGTTCCTGGGCGACGGCATCCTGGCCTCGTTCGGCGCCGTGGCCGCCTCGACAACGGCCGCCGCCGATGCGCTGCGCGCCGCCGACGCGGTGATCGCCGCGGCCGACCATTGGATCGCCGAGCGCCGGGCCGCCGGGCTGCCGCCACTCACCATCGGCATGGCGGTGTCGTCGGGCCGGGTCGTCTTCGGCGCCGTCGGTGACGGCGAGCGGCTGGAGTTCACCGTGATCGGTGATGCGGTCAACTTCGCGGCCAAGCTCGAGAAGCACAACAAGGACGAAAGGACCCGGGCCGTGACGGACGGCGTCACCTACGCCCTCGCCGGACGACAGGGTTACGTTCCGCCCGCGGTGCGTGAGAAGCGGGCCGGTCGACAGGTGGGAGGCGTTGCGGATTTGGTCGATATTGTGGTTCTGGCGACGTAAAATCGGGGCTTCCCGGTTGCCTTGCCCTTTCCGCATTCGGGGCTTATGTAATTTGAAGCGGGTTGGTAACGAGTTGGCGGAGCGCCATCGTGGGTAACAACTACGACATCATTCTCATCGGGCTGGTCGCGGTATTCTTGATCCTGCGACTGCGTTCCGTCCTCGGCAAACGCACAGGCAGCGAGCGGCCGCCCGCGCGTGATCCCTTCACGCCACCGGCGCCGCCGTCGACACCGGCGCCGCGCATCGGCGATGCACCCGGCAGCGCTTCGGGACGGCCCGACAACGTCGTTTCCCTGCCGACCGCCAATGCGCCCGCGCCGCGCCCACCGTCGTCCGTGACCGGACCGGGCGGGATTCGCGCCACGGTCCTGCCGACCGCCACCGCCGCTGTCGCCGCCATTCGTGCCGCCGATCCCTCCTTCGATCCCATGGGCTTCTGCACCGGCGCCCGCGCTGCTTTCACCGCCATCGTCGAGGCTTTCGCCCGGGACGATGTGGCAACGCTGCGTCCGTTGCTGGACGACGCGACTTTTTCGAGCTTCGAAGGCGCTATTCGTGGCCGTGCCGAGCGCAAGGAAAAGGCCGAGACCACGCTGATCGGCTTCGAGGCCTCCGACATTGCCGCGGCCGAGCTGCACGACAGCCTCGCCTCGGTCACGGTGCGTTTCGTCAGCGAGCAGATCAACGTGGTGCGCAATGCCGACGGCCAGATCGCCGACGGCAATCCGAACGAGGTGCAGAAGGTCGTCGATCTCTGGACCTTCCGTCGTGACACCAAGTCCAGCGATCCCAATTGGCTGCTGACCAAGACCGAAAGCGAAGGCTAAGGGAGGCTTTCCGAATATGCGCTGGAGCGTCCTGTCCGGCGGCGCGATGTGGCTCGCCGTCGCCGGCCTTCTGTCTGCGTGCGCGGGCGGCGGAGCAAGTGCGCCCGAAAAGCGGGTGGCGATGGCGCCGATCTCCTTCAACGAGATCGCCGGCTGGGCGGACGAAAAACATGGCGAAGCGCTCGCCACCTTTCGCCGCTCCTGCCCCAAGCTGACGGCCGGACCCGACGTAAAGATCGCCACCGACGGCGGCGAAAAGACCGTCACCCCGGCCGAATGGAAGCGCATCTGCGATGCCGGCGCCACGATCAAGGCCGGCGACAACCGGGCCGCCCGCGTGTTCTTCGAGGAGAATTTCCGGCCGCTCGTGGTCCAGGCGCCAGGCAAGTTCACCGGCTACTTCGAGCCCGAGATGCGCGGCAGCAAGGCGCCGTCGCGCCTGTTCACCGTGCCGGTCTATCGCAAACCGACCGATCTCACCGACAAGCCTTACTACACGCGCGCCGAGATCGAGCAGGGAGCCTTGAAGGGCAAGGGGCTCGAAATTGCCTGGGTGCAGGATCCGGTCGGCTTGTTCGAGGTCCAGGTCCAGGGCAGCGGCAAAATCCAGCTCGCCGAAGGCGGCGTGATGACCCTCGGCTTCGACGGGTCCAACAATCGGCCCTACACGGCCATCGGCAACGTGCTGATCGAGATGGGCGTGATGAAGAAGGACGACGCCAACTGGCCGGCGATCCGCGACTGGCTCAAGCGCAATCCGCAGCAGGCGCGCGACGTGATGCGCAAGAACGAGCGCTATATCTTCTTCAAGGATACCAAGAGCCAGGCCGCCGCCGGTGCCGAAGGCGTGCCGCTCACCCCACAGCGCAGCCTGGCGGTCGACACGACGCTCACTCCCTTCGGCACGCCAGTCTGGATCGACACCGCTCGCCCTGTCTATCGCAAGCCGGGAGCCACTGAGCCGTATCGCCGCCTGATGATCGCCCAGGATGCCGGCGCCGCCATCCTCGGGCCGGCGCGCGGCGACGTGTTCTACGGCAGCGGCCCGCAGGCCGCTGAATGGGCCGGTCGCATGAACAGCGGCGGCCGGGCCATCGTGCTGGTGCCCAACAAGAGCTAGGGCGCGACGGGTGGATCGCGATCGGTCGGGATACCGGCGACATAGCGATAGAGCGCAGCAGAACGATTGACGTAGGACGCTTCGCTGCCGAGCGCCAGCGAGCTCGCCCCATGGCCCGCACGGATGATCTGATAATAACTCCAGAGACCAGGGCTGCGCCTGTCCAAGAAGGTCACCGACTGCAGCGCGCCAGGGTCGAAAGCCGTCAACAGCGCGGCGCGAATCGGCGTCACATTCTCGGACGCCAGCACGACACGTTCCGGCGTGCGCTCCAGAACTTTTAGGCGATAGACGGTGCGCCCGGCGCGATCGTTCTCGAAATAGTCGAACGAGCTTCCCGCCACGAGATCGGAGGCGCCGAGGTCGGGACCACCGACACGTCCGGCGTCCGACACGAGATGCTGCCAGCCGTGGCGGCTCGCCGACCAGTAGCGGATCGACCTGTAGGTCGAGAAGGCGCCGAGCCGAACCAGAAGATCGTCAACAGTCCCGGCGAAACGGAACTCGCCGGCCAGGGCGACGGCGAGCCGGGTGCGCTCCGAGGTCCAATTCAGGCAGGCCGGCGGCCGCCAGCCGGCCTTGCGCAACGCGGACTCGTTCCAGACGGCGGTGGCCGGAGGTCGGTCGTGTGCGGCGGCGGCCGGCTGGGAGGGACCTCCACACGGCGGCTGCAGAGGCGGGCCTTCGGCGTGTCCCGCGCGCGGTGCCAGCAGAAGCAGCAGGAGAACAGGCAGGATGCGCGGCATGTCTGACAACGAAACGGCCCGGGGCTGGTTGCCCCGGCCGTCCGTTATCGCGCCGCCTCAGGCAAGGTCGAAGCGATCGAGGTTCATCACCTTGGTCCAGGCTGCCACGAAGTCGCGCACGAACTTCTTCTGTGCATCGTCGCCGGCATAGACCTCGGCCAGGGCCCGAAGCTGGGAGTTCGAACCGAAGACCAGGTCGACACGGGTCCCGGTCCACTTCGGTTCGCCCGTAGCGCGATCGCGTCCCTCGAAAACGTCCTCGGCTTCCGAGGCCGCTTTCCACGTCGTGCCCATGTCGAGCAGGTTCACGAAGAAGTCGTTGGTGAGCGTCCCGGGGCGCTTCGTGAAGACGCCGTGCGGCGACTGTTCGACGTTCGCATTCAGCGCGCGCATGCCGCCGACGAGAACCGTCATTTCCGGGGCCGTCAACGTCAGGAGTTGCGCCCGGTCCACCAGCCTCTCCTCGGCCAAGACATTGTGTCCGGCCTTGAGGTAGTTGCGGAACCCATCCGCAACAGGTTCGAGCGCCGCGAAGGAGTCGACGTCGGTCTGCTCCTGCGACGCATCGGTGCGGCCCGGCGTGAAAGGAACCTCCACGTCATGCCCGGCATTCTTCGCCGCCTGCTCGACGGCGGCGGCGCCCCCGAGGACGATCAGGTCCGCGAGCGAGACTCTCTTGCCGCCGGTCTGTGCGGCGCTGAATGCCTTCTGGATGCCCTCGAGGGCTTCGAGCACGGTCGCCAGCTGGGCAGGCTGGTTGACCTCCCAATCCTTTTGCGGCGCGAGGCGGAGGCGTGCCCCGTTGGCCCCACCGCGCTTGTCAGAGCCGCGGAAGGTTACCGCCGAGGCCCAAGCCGTCGAGACCAGCACGGATATGGACAGGCCAGAGGCGAGGATCTTGGCCTTGAGGGCACTGATATCCTGCGCGTCGATCAGGACGTGATCGACTGCCGGGACCGGATCCTGCCACAGAAGCACCTCTGCAGGGACCTCCGGGCCGAGATAGCGCACACGCGGACCCATGTCGCGGTGGGTCAGCTTGTACCATGCACGGGCGAACGCCTCTGCGAACTGATCCGGATTCTCGTGGAAGCGCCGTGAAATCTTTTCGTAGGCGGGGTCGACCCGCAAGGCGAGGTCGGTGGTCAGCATCGAGGGCGCATGACGCTTCGACGGGTCGTGCGCATCCGGCACTGAATCGGCGCCGGCATCATGCTTCGGCTTCCACTGATGGGCACCGGCCGGGCTCTTGGTCAGTTCCCAATCGTAGCCGAACAGGTTCCAGAAGAAGTTGTTGCTCCATTTCGTTGGCGTCGAGGTCCAGGTGACTTCCAGTCCGCTGCCGATCGCGTCACCCCCCTTGCCAGTGCCGAATTTGCTCTTCCAGCCGAGGCCTTGCTCCTCGATGCCGGCGGCTTCCGGCGCCGGCCCCACCAGCGCCGCGTCGCCGGCGCCGTGGGTCTTGCCGAAGGTGTGGCCGCCGGCAATGAGCGCCACGGTCTCCTCGTCGTCCATGGCCATGCGCGCGAAGGTCTCTCGAATATCCTTGGCGGCAGCGAGCGGATCCGGCTTACCGTTCGGGCCTTCCGGATTGACGTAGATCAGCCCCATCTGAACGGCAGCGAGGGGATTCTCGAGTTTGCGGTCGCCCGAGTAGCGCTTGTCGTCGAGCCAGGTGTCTTCATTGCCCCAGTAGATGTCCTCTTCGGGCTCCCAGACATCCGCACGCCCGCCACCAAAGCCGAAGGTCTTGAACCCCATCGACTCCAGCGCGCAGTTGCCGGTGAGGATCATCAGGTCGGCCCAGGAGATCTTGTTGCCGTACTTGCGCTTGATCGGCCAGAGCAGCCGGCGCGCCTTGTCGAGGTTCACGTTGTCCGGCCAGCTGTTGAGCGGCGCGAAACGTTGCGTGCCCGAGCCCGCACCGCCGCGGCCGTCGCCAATGCGGTAGGTGCCGGCGCTGTGCCAGGCCATCCGGATGAAGAACGGACCATAATGACCGAAGTCGGCCGGCCACCAATCCTGCGAGTCTGTCATCAGCGCGAAGAGGTCCTTCTTCAGGGCCTGCAGGTCGAGCTGCTTGAATTCCTCCGCATAGTCGAAGTCCTTGCCCATCGGATCGGACAGCGCCGAGTTCCGGTGCAGAACATCCAGGTTGAGCTGGTTCGGCCACCAGTCACGGTTTGATCGGCCGGCGAAAGTTTCCTTGGGACGAGCACCGTGCGCGACGGGGCACGTGCCGGCAGTTCCCGCATTCTGGTCATCCATCTGTCTTCTCCGCTCGTGGTTGTCCGCTTCTATATCAGATTAGAATTATTCTAAACAAGGGGGCGTTGCACCCCATTTTCGCGACTGCCATCTTGGCCGCCGTGTCACAGTCACCGTCCCCGACTTCCCGCCCGCGCCGCGTTGCGCTTTTCGTCACCTGTCTCGTCGATCTGTTCCGGCCTTCGATAGGCTTCGCCGCGGTCAAACTGCTCGAGGAAGCGGGCTGCACGGTCGAAGTGCCGCCCCTCCAGGTCTGCTGCGGCCAGCCAGCCTACAACAGCGGCGACCGCGCCACGACACGGGCGATCGCGGCGCAGGTCATAGATGCCTTCGAAGGCTACGACGCCGTCGTGGCACCGTCGGGCTCCTGTGGTGGCATGTTGAGTCATCACTACCCCGGCCTATTCGACGACGATCCGGCGATGAAAGCCCGGGCCGAGAGGCTCGCCGGTCGCAGTTACGAGTTGATGGCATTCCTGGTCGACGTGCTGGGCGTGAAAAAGGTTTCGGCGCGCTATGACGGCACCGTCACCTATCACGACTCCTGCTCCGGCCTGCGCGAACTCGGCGTCAAGGAGCAACCCCGCTGGCTGCTGGAGACCGTCCAGGGCCTGTCGGTCCACGAAATGAAGACGCCCGAGGTGTGCTGCGGCTTCGGCGGCACCTTCTGCGTGAAATATCCTGAAATATCGAACGCCATGGTCGGCGAGAAATCGGCCGATATCGCCGCCTCGGGCGCCGACACGCTGCTGGCCGGCGATCTCGGCTGCCTGATGAACATGGCGGGCAAGCTGCAGCGCGAGGGCAGCGCCATCCGCGTGCGCCATGTCGCCGAAGTGCTGGCCGGCATGGGCGACCTGCCGCCGATTGGCGAACCGGACCGCGACGGAAAATGGGGCGGGCCCAGCTGATGGAGTCCACCGCCCGCGACTTCAACGACAACGTCGACCATGCGCTGGCCGATCCCAACCTGCAGGACTCGCTTGCCAAGCTGAAGGTCGGCTTCTCGGAGCGCCGCCGTCAGGCGGCCGAGCGCCTGCCCGAATTCGAAGTCCTGCGCGACCGCGCACGCGACATCAAGAACCACGCGCTCGCCAACCTCGATTTCTATCTCGAAGAGTTCGAGCGCAAGGTGCTGGCGCTGGGCGGCCATGTCCATTGGGCGCCGACCGCCGCCGACGCACGACGCATCATCGGCGAACTGTGCCAGAGCATGGGTGCCCGGACGGTGGCCAAGTCGAAGTCGATGGTGGCCGAGGAGATCGCGCTCAACGAGCATCTCGAGGAGCTGGGCATCGCGCCGATCGAGACCGATCTCGGCGAATACATCATCCAGCTCCGCCGCGAGCCACCCAGCCACATCATCGCGCCCGCGGTCCATCTCACCAAGGACCAGGTCGCTGATACCTTCCTCGAGCATCACGCCAAGCTCGGCTTCACCAAGCGACTGACCGAGCGCAACGACCTCGTCGCCGAAGCCCGCCATGTGTTGCGCCAGAAATTCCTCGACGCCGATGTCGGCCTGACCGGCGCCAACTTCCTGGTGGCCGAGACCGGCTCGTCGATGCTGGTGACCAACGAGGGCAATGCCGATCTCTCCAACACGCTGCCCCGGATGCACATCGTGCTGGCCAGCATCGAGAAGGTGATCCCGACGCTGGAGGACGCCGCCGTCCTGCTGCGCGTGCTGGCGCGCTCGGCGACGGGCCAGGAATCGTCGGCCTACACCACGCTCAACACCGGGCCGAAGCGGCCGGGCGACCTCGACGGGCCGGAGCACTATCACGTCGTCATCCTCGACAACGGCCGCTCGGCCGTACTCGGCACCGAGATGCAGGAGATCCTGCGCTGCATCCGCTGCGGCGCCTGCATGAACCATTGTCCGGTCTATGGTGCGATCGGCGGCCACGCCTATGGCTGGGTCTACCCCGGTCCGTTGGGCGCCGTTCTGACGCCGCAACTGATCGGCGTCGAGGAGGCCGGCAACCTGCCCAACGCATCCACCTTCTGCGGACGTTGCGAGAGCGTCTGCCCGGTGCGTATCCCGCTGCCCAAGCTTATGCGGCATTGGCGCGAGCGTGAGTTCGAGCGCCACCTGACGCCGACCGCCGTTCGCCAGGGTCTGGCGCTGTGGAGCTTCGTTGCCCGCCGGCCAGCGCTCTATCGCCGTCTCACCGGCCTCACCAACCGCGTGCTGGCGCTGTTCGGACGGGCCGAGGGCCGCTACCGTGCGCTGCCGCTGGCCGGCGGCTGGACGCGCTTTCGCGATCTTCCCGCACCGCCGGCCGGCGGCACGTTCCACGCCCAGTGGAAGAAGAGACGGCCATGAGCGAGACGTCGACGACTGCCCGGGCACAGATCCTGAACGGCATCCGCCGATCACTCCGCCGCGGCGAGATCACGGGCGAGCAGCGCCAGGCCGTCGAGGCGCGTTTAGCCCGGCCGCCGCTCGGACCCGCCGTGGCGCGCGCGCGGCTCGCCCAGCCCGAGAAGGTCGCGTTGTTCTGCCAGTGGGCGGAGACCAACAACGCCACGGTGGCGCGCGTGGCGGCGCCCGACGTGGCCGCCGAGGTGGTGTCGTTCCTGGCGCGCAACAACCTGCCGGCACGGGCTGCAATGGCGCCCTCGCCCTTGCTCGCCGGCTACGATTGGGACAGCCAGAAGATGCTGTCGCTGCGCCAAGGCCGCGGCGAGGCGAACGACCAGGTCTCGGTCACCGGCGCCTTCGCTGGCATCGCTGAAACCGGCACGCTGGTCATGGCGTCGGGACCGGACCATCCGGTGACGCTGAACCTGCTGCCCGACACCCATATCGTGGTGATCCGCGAGAGCGACATCGTCAGCGGCTATGAGGAGGTGTGGACGCGACTGCGCGAACGCTACGGCAAGAATCGCATGCCGCGCACCGTCAACACCATCACCGGACCGTCACGGACCGGCGACATCGAGCAAGCCATGGAACTGGGCGCCCACGGGCCGCGGCGCATGCATATCGTCGTCGTGCGCGAATGACGACCGTCCCCTCGAAGGCCAGCCCATGAAGCCGGCCGGCGCCGCCGCACCTCCCGAGTCCCGGGGAGAACTGCGCGTCGTCGGCACCAGCGTCGGGCGCGAAGTCGAACGGCTGCTCGACCGTCTCGCCGGGCAAGTCGGACGCCGCGCGCCGCGGGTCTTGCAGGTCGGCTCGCGGACCCTCGTTTCGGATCGCAATGAACGCAACTGGCGCAACCTGATCGCCCAGAGATTCGGCGACCGCGCCCGCTTCGTCGGCCTCGATCTGCTCGAAGGGACCAATGTCGATGTCGTGGCCGACATCTGCGGCAGCCCGCGGACGCTCGCGCTCAAGCTGGGAGAGGGCCCCTTCGACCTGGTGATCTGCTCCCACGTGCTCGAACACACGCGTCACCCGGCACGCGCCGCCGGCAACATCGAGCGCTTGCTGCGGCCCGGTGGGCTTGCCCCCGGTGGACTTGCCTATATCGCCACGCCGTGGTCGCAGGCGTTTCATGCCGCACCGGACGACTACTGGCGCTTCTCGGTGCGCGGTCTGATGCTGATGTTCGGGAAGCTGGAGATCGTGTCATCGTTCTACAGCGGCGGCGATGTCGGGCTCGACGTCGCCTATCGGGTCGTTCGCGACGGCCAGCCCGACCTCGATCCACGGGCTGGCGCCGTCGAGCAGGGACTGTTCCAGCTCGTGCTCGACCACGAGGACAACCGGGACATCCTGGCACGTCAGGCCACCGAGCGGCTGCCGGTGTCGCGGACCTATCTGCCGACCCTGTTCGTCAACGTCGTCGGCGTCCTGAAAGCCTAGGCTCGGTAATCTTCCAGGTTCGGCGATCTCGGCCAGGTTTGGCGATCTCGGGAAGCGCACAAATGAAAAGAGCGGGCTTTCGCCCGCTCTTTCCGATTTGTCGCTTGGCCTAGGCCTAGGCCTAGAAGCGCAGGTCCATGCCGAGGAGCAGAGCCCAGGTCGTACCCGTCACAGCGTTCGACGGGCCGCTCTGGTTCATCAACAGACCACCACCGGTGAGCTTCACGCCCGGTCCGAGTGCGTAGTTGGCACCAAGCTCGAACTTGTTGGCGGTTTCCGCACCGAACGCGAGGGCGAACGGACCGCTGAAGACGGTGCTGTTCACGCCGGGCGTGCCGGAGAAGGTGCCGGCAGCGCCGCCAGAACCGTTGAACGTCGCAGTGCCGGAGCCCTGCGCGATCGACTGGACGGTGTTGGAGCCGTTACCGTTGTTGTTGATGGAGCCCATCCACATGAACGAGACCTGCCACGGGCCGGTTTCGTACATGATACCAGCAGCGGCGAAGCGCGTCGCGTTGTCCTGGTTGGTGTAGTAGTTGGCGCCCATGCCACCGTTGTCGTAGCCGATCGAGCCACCGAGGGTGATGCCCTTGTAGCCGAACTGCAGACCAGCGGTCCACATGACCCAGTTGGCGAGATTGCTGCCGGTGATCTGGCTGGCAGCCGTCGCGAGGCCCTGGTAGCCCGGGTTGAAGGCGGCATAAGCCCACGAACCGTAGGCCGCAACCGTCACATCGCCGAACTTGTTCAGGTAGTTAGCAGAGACGTCGAACGCGTTCGTCCAAGCATAGTCGTTGTTCGGGCAGCTGCTGACGTTGGTAGCGTTAGCGTAGCCGCACTGGCCAGCGCCGCCGCCCGGGCCGGAGGCCAGACCGGTCGTGCCGAAGCTGCTGCCAGCGCCGGTGTTGACCTTGGGAGCGTAGCCGACACCCAGCTGGAAGCCCTGGAAGCGCGGGGTGAACACGTTGATACGGTTCACGTCCTGCCAGGCTGCCGTGTTGGTGGCCGTCGTGGTGTGGAAGTAGGCCTTGTTGGACGCCGACACAATATTGTTGACGATATTGTGGTTGTGCTGAATGGCGCCGTAGCCGATCAGCGCCGACGGCGCGCCGTAGTACATACGATAGGCAGCAGCGTCACGAGAACCGAACTCAACGCGGCCCCAGTCGCCGAAGGCGAACAGGAATGCTTCGTCGATCTGAGCGTTGGCGGTTGCCGACGACGGGTTCCAGCCTTCGAGTTCGACGTTGACGCCGACCGTCGTGCCGTTGTCCAGCTTGGTCTGGCCGATGAAGTGGATTTCACCTTCCTGCTGGAAGAACACGCTGTTGTAGCTCTGGAAAGAGCCGTTCGTCGCATAGGTGGAGCTGATGCCACCTGCGACAGCGTAAAAGGTGTAGTAGCCGCCGACGCCGATCTTGATCGGATCGGCTGCCATGGCCGGTGCGGCCATAAGCCCACCGACGACCAGGGCGGTCGAGCCCAGTAGAAGCTTCTTCATCATTCTCCCTCTCTCATTAATCAGAGACTGGTACGTACCAAAAGGCCTGTCCGGACCGGTGGAGTGAGCCCCACCAATGCGGCCAAGCCAATAGAACACAGGGGTGAAAGGAGGGTCAACAAATGGTCGCTATGTTGCCGGATTCTTCCTCAGACCTGTGGCGTCTTTGTCACAATTTGGCACGCTTCCGCGCCATAATGCAGGCCTTGCTACCGTATCTAGTCATTGCCAGAACCGAACCTGTCAGTTTTATAATGAGACGCAATTGACTCCTATTAGTATCTCGACAAAACTATCTCTTGGGCTGATCACCCGCTTGAAGTCCCGAGCTTGAAACCCCGAGGACCGGCGTTTATGGTTGGAAAGCCATCTCGCCTGCCAATTCGGGCGCTCGCCTTACTGAGCGCAGGCAGTATCTGGTACAATATTTAGGCCAATTCGGACAAAGGCGCCAATATGTCGGGCTCGTTGCTACCCCTTCGCCTTCTGGTCGTCATGGCCGGCATCCTGTCGCTCGGACTTGCCGCCTGCGGTGGAAACGACGTGGCCGAGACGCGCTCCGGCCAGTCCGGCGATCGCTCCAAGCGCGACGTGCGTCAGGGAATGGGCGGCCGTACCCAGGAGCAGGGTACCCTGTTCGGGCCGGGCGGCATGTTCGGCTCCAAGGCCGACAAGAAGGACGACGGCGGCGGCACCGGCGTGGCGGTGAACGCCTATCTGTGGCGGGCCTCGCTCGACACCATCAACTTCATACCGCTGGTCTCGGCCGATCCGTTCGGCGGGGTCATCATCACCGACTGGTACACGCCGTCCGAAACGCCCAACGAGCGCATGAAGGTCCAGGTCACCATCCTCGACCGCGAACTCAGGGCCGACGGCGTGCGGGTGTCGGTGTTCAAGCAGCAGACCGCGCCCAAGGGTGGCACCTGGGTCGATGCCCAGGTCGATCCGCGCACTCAGATCGACATCGAGAACGCCATCCTCACGCGCGCGCGCCAGCTTCGTATCGCAGGCGGCTCCTGACGGCCCCCTCACATCGCCAATAACTTGACGTGAGAGGCCGTAGCGGGCATCCGCTGCGGCCTCAGTCTTTTCTGGAATCCCGTTCTTTGTAGGAAGTAGGCCGTGTCGTCGACGCCCACCGCCCCCATCGCGCGCTACAATTTCCACGAAACCGAAGCCAGGTGGCAGAAGGTCTGGGACGAGCGCCAGACCTTCCGCGCCGTCATGGATCGCGCCGCCACGGGACAAGTTCGGCCGAAGTACTACGTGCTGGAGATGTTCCCCTATCCATCGGGGCGCATCCACATGGGCCACGTGCGCAACTACACGCAGGGCGACGTGATCGCCCGCTACAAGCGCGCCAAGGGCTTCAACGTGCTGCATCCCATGGGCTGGGATGCCTTCGGCCTGCCGGCCGAGAACGCCGCCATGGAGAAGAAGGTTCATCCCAAGAAGTGGACCTACGAGAACATCGCCACCATGAAGGTGCAGCTCAAATCGATGGGCCTGTCGCTCGACTGGAGCCGCGAGCTCGCGACCTGCGATCCCAGCTACTACCGTCACCAGCAGAAGATGTTCCTCGATTTCTGGAACGCGGGCCTTGCTTACCGCAAGGAGGCCTGGGTCAACTGGGATCCCGTCGATAACACCGTGCTGGCCAACGAGCAGGTGATCGAGGGCAAGGGCTGGCGCACCGGTGCGCCCGTGGAGCGGCGCAAGCTCACGCAGTGGAACCTCAAGATCACCCACTTCGCCGATGAAATGCTGGAGCGTCTCGACACGCTGAAGCGCTGGCCGGAGAAGGTGCGCCTGATGCAGGCGAACTGGATCGGCAAGAGCCGCGGCGCGCGCGTGTTCTGGGATCTCACCGACGCGTCGGGCGCCAATCGCGGGAAACTGGAGATATTCACGACGCGGCCCGACACGCTCTATGGTGCATCGTTCATGGCGCTGTCGCCGGAACATCCGCTCACCGCGGAGTTGGCGGAGAGCGATCCCGGTCTAAAACGTTTCGTCGCCGAATGCCGCAAGACCGGCACGGCGGCGGCCGAAGTCGAGACCGCGGAGAAGGTCGGCTACAGGCTGCCGCTGCTGGCCAGGCATCCGCTGGTGCCCGGCAAGACGGTGCCGGTCTACGCCGCCAACTTCGTGCTGATGGAGTACGGCACCGGCGCCATCTTCGGCTGCCCCGGCCACGACGAGCGCGACCACGAGTTCGCGACCAAGTACGGCCTGCCGATCCTGCCCGTGGTGGCGCCGGCCGATGCCGATCCGAAGAGTTTTAGCGTCGCCGATGCGCCGTTCATCGAGGATGGCGTCATCATCAACTCCGGTTTCCTGAATGGTCTCGCCGTCGAGGACGCCAAGGCGAAGGTCATCGCCCGCCTCGAAGAGATGGGCGTCGGCAAGGGCACCACGCAGTACCGTCTGCGCGACTGGCTGGTCTCGCGCCAGCGCTACTGGGGCTGTCCGATCCCGGCGATCCATTGCGAGGTCTGTGGTGTCGTGCCGGTGCCGGAGAAGGACCTGCCGGTGAAGCTGCCGGATGACGTCACCTTCGACCGCCCCGGCAATCCGCTCGACCGCCATCCGACCTGGAAGCACGTGCCTTGCCCCAAGTGCGGGGCCGCGGCCCGGCGTGAGACCGACACCTTCGACACCTTCATCGATTCGAGCTGGTACTTCGACCGGTTCACGTCGCCGGGCCTGGAAACCGCGCCGTTCGACCGCGAGGAGAACGAGTACTGGATGCCGGTCGACCAGTATATCGGCGGCGTCGAGCACGCGATCCTGCACCTGCTCTATTCGCGCTTCTGGACGCGCGCCATGCGCGAAGTCCAGATGACCGGCCGCGACGAGCCGTTCGACGGGCTGTTCACCCAGGGCATGGTCTGCCACGAGACTTACAGGTCGAGCGATGGCCAGTGGCTGCTGCCCGAGGAAGTCTCCCGCGACGGCAACAAGGTCGTGCGCCTGTCCGACCGGACTCCGGTCGAGGTCGGCCGCTCCGAAAAAATGTCCAAGTCGAAGAAGAACGTCGTCGACCCGGACCAGATCATCCGCGACTACGGCGCCGACACCGCGCGCTGGTTCATGCTCTCGGACAGCCCGCCCGAGCGCGACCTCGAATGGACCGAGGCCGGCGTCACCGGCGCCTGGCGCTTCCAGCAGCGCCTGTTCCGCATCGCCTCGACAGCCCTCGCACAGGTACCGCCGGCCGGCACGCCCAAGCCCGCCGCGTTCTCGGACGCCGCCATTGCGCTGCGCCGCGCCGCCCACAAGACCATCGCCGGCCTTTCGGCCGATATCGAGGCCTTCCACTTCAACAAGGCCGTGGCGCGTCTCTACGAGCTCGCCAACAGCATCGACGCGATCCCAAGCTCCATGGGGGCCAGCGACGACTCGACGAAGTGGGCGCTGCGCGAGGCGCTGGAGATCTTCGTGCGCCTGATCGGCCCGATGACGCCGCATCTCGCCGAGGAGCTGTGGCAGGCGCTCGGCCACCGCGCGCTGCTGGCCGACGCGCCGTGGCCGTTGCCTGAGGATGCCTTGCTGGTCGACGACACGGTCACAGTCGCGGTACAGCTTAACGGCAAGCTGCGCGGCACCGTCGCGCTGCCCAAGGACGCGCCGAAGGAAGCAGCCGAGACGGCCGCTCTCGCCCTGCCCGACCTCGTACGCGGGCTCGAGGGCCGGACGCCCAAGCGGGTGATCGTGGTGCCGAACAGGATCGTAAACGTAGTGGTGTAAACCACCCATAGAGGAGGCCATCGCCATGGCACGCAAGCCGAACTACGACTTCGAACGCCGCGAGCGTGAACGACAGAAGTCCATCAAAGTTGCCGAGAAGGCCGAGGCCAAGCGCGCGGCGCGCGAAAAGGCCCGGGCTGAAAATGCCGGCGAGGCGCCGCCGGTCGACGTTGAGCCCGCCCCCGACAAGGTCTGATCGCGCCCTTCACGGGGTGAGATCCAGATGAAGATCGAGCCGCGCCAGGTCGAAGCGTTCCTCAAGAAGCCGGATCCCCGGATTCGCGGCGTGGTGATCTACGGCAACGACGACGGCCTGGTCGCCGAGCGCGCGGTGACGCTGGCCAAGGCCGTCTGCGAGGACCTGGGCGATCCGTTCCGCGTCGTCGACATTTCCGGCGACGTGCTCAAGAACGATCCGGCGCGACTGGCCGACGAATTCGGCGCCCTGTCGATGCTGGGCGGCCGCCGTGTCATCCGCGTCCGGCCGGCCGGCGAGGAATCCGTCGCGGCGCTGGAGAACCTCGTGGCCGCCACCGCGGGCGACGCGCTGATCGTGGTCGAGGGCGGCAATCTCACGCCGCGCTCCGGCCTCAGGGCGCTGGCCGAGACCGAGGCCTGCCTGGCGGCGATGCCCTGCTACATGGACAACGAGGCGGCGCTGGAAGGCTTGGTCGAGAGCGCGGCGCGCGCCCAGGGCCTCGCCGTCGACGCCGACGCGCTGAATTGGATCGTCGAGCGGCTGGGCGGCGACCGCGGCCAGACTCGCAGCGAGATCGATAAGCTGCTGCTCTACAAGGCGAGCGACACCAACAAGACCGTCACGCTCGAGGATGCCGTCGACATCCTGGGCGACACCGCAGCGATCGGCATCGACGACGTGATCGCGGCCACCTTCGACGGCGAGCTGGTGGCGCTCGACCGCGCCCTCGACCGCGTCTTCTCCGAGGGTGGCCACCCGGTCCAGCTCGTGCGCTCGCTGCAGCGCCATGCCGACCAGCTCCATCTCGTGTCGTCCCACGTCGGTAAGGGCGGCAACATGGAAGCCGCGATGTTCAAGGCGCGCGGCCTGCCGCGCGGCGGCCCGGTGCGCCAGCGCTTCGAGCGTCATCTCCGCGCCTGGCCGCTGCCGCGCCTCGGCGCCTC
>CANJHI010000118.1 GCA_947474005.1 Alphaproteobacteria bacterium
AAGCTGCGCAAAAGCCATGCACAGATACTGATCGAGGCACGAGAATGTCTTTACCTTATGCTCACCTCCGTAGCGCGCCACGCAACGACCAAACGTCGTGCGTGGCAGATGCTCCATGATCTGCGCGAACACCAGTTTGCCTACGTTCATCGGTACCACCCGCGAGTGAATTCCTCACAGGATGGCAAATGTCAGTGTCGCAGTTGAAATCGAAACCAGAATAGAACGCGATTTATCGATTGCATTTCAAGGAGTTGCCGACGATCAATCGGTCAACGTTGGGACACTACTGGTCTTCGATATGTCCTTGGCGACCAGGATATCGCTCATCGCTGCGGGCTCACTCGAGCAGCTTGGGATACTTGGCCTTGACCTCGGCCGTGACCTTTTCGAGGGCGGTGAGATAGGCCGCCGGCTTGATCGGGGCGGGGATCAGCTTCTCCGCCGCGAGATAGTCGGCCGTGGTCTGCAGCGACTGGCTGGTGAAAGCATCGATCAGCGGATTGTAGTTGAGCCACTTGAACGAGACTTCGACGATGCGCGGCTCGACTTTCAGGAATTCCGCCTCGATGACCGCGGCCTCCTTGGGGTTCTTGCGCACCCATTGCTGGGACTCCCACAGCGCCGCCACGGCATCGGCCACCTTGGTCGGGTTGGCGGCGGCCCATTTGTCGGTGATCAGGAACAGCCCGCCGCCCTGCACGTGCTTGCCGAGACGCAGCAGGATCACGCCCTGGCCGTCCATCTTTTCCTCGGTGAGCGTCAGGAAGGGTTCCAGGCCCGCCATCGCATCGACCGAGCCCGAGATCAGCATCTGGCCCATGTTGCCGTAGTTGGCATTGACGCGGTTGACCGCGTCGCGCGGCCGGCCGGCTTCCTGGATCAGCTGGTTGAGGCCCTGGGCCGGCGCCGTACCCTGCGGGACGGCGACCTTCTTGCCCTTGAGGTCCTTGGCCGAAGTGATGTTGGCGTCCTTGCGCACCAGGATGCCATACGAGTCGCCGCCCTTGGCGTACATCGAGTAGGCCTTGAAGGGCAGCCCGTTTGCCCAGGCGACGACGGTCGATTCGACGCCGCCGCCCGACCAGTCGACCTGGCCGGCGGCGAGTGCCTGGTTGGCCTGCACGCCCGTCGCGAGCGGCAGAACTTCGACGTCGAAGCCGTACTTGGCATAGATGCCCTGCTTCACGCCGACATAGAACGCGGCCTGCGAGGCGGTGGTCAGGATGCCGAAGCGGACCTTGACCTTGTCCTGCGCGGCGGCGGTGCCGGCGAGGAGCAGGACGCCCGAGATCGTGAGTGCTGCGCGTATCGCTTGTTTAAGTCTTCCCATCGTTTCCTCCTGTTCGTCCTGGTCGGCGCTTGGCCTCAGGGGCGTACGCCATATTTTGGTTTTGGCCCGAGTGTGGTGCGCAGCCGGGCCTGGGCTGTATCGATGAAGCGGCAGAGATAGGGCCGTGTCTCGCGCGGGTCGATGATCTCCTCCACGCCAAAGGCTTCGGCGGTGCGGAAGGGTGAGGCCATCGAACGCAGCTCGTCTTCGATCTCGCGTTCGCGTGCCTTGGGGTCGGCGGCGCCGGCGATGTCACGGCGGAACGCCGCCGCGACGCCGCCTTCGATCGGCAGCGAGCCCCATTCGGCCGACGGCCAGGCGATTTTCAAGTCGAGGCCGTTCTTGTCCGTCGTGCCCATGCCGGCCATGCCGTAGCACTTGCGGATCACCACGGTGTACATCGGCACGCTGGCCTGCAGCCCGACATAGACCGCGCGCATGCCCTCGCGCAGGGTGGCGGCGGCTTCGGCGTCGCGGCCCACCATGAAGCCCGGCACATCGACCAGGAACACCAGCGGGATGTGGAAGCAGTCGCACAGCTCGACGAAATGGACCTGCTTGCGCGCGGCTTTGACGTCCATGGCGCCGCCATAGACCATCGGATTGTTGGCGATGATACCCACCACCTTGCCGTTCATGCGGGCGAGTGCGGTGATCAGTGCCTTGCCGTAGGTCGGCTGGATCTCGAATACCGAACCGCGATCGACGACATGCTCGATCAGCTTGCGCATGTTGTAGGGGCGGCGGCGGTCGCGCGGCACGATGCGCAGCAGCTCGTCGTCGCAGCGATCGACCGGATCGCTGCTCGCCACTGCCGGCGGCATCTCCCAGACATTCGACGGCATATAAGAAAGGAAACGCCGCACCTGGGCGAAGCACGCCTCTTCGCTGTCGACGCGGTTGTCGATGGTACCAGCGAGATCGACGGCAATTGGGGGACCGCCGAGTTCTTCCTTGGTGAGCTTCTGGCCAAGCGAGCGCTCGACGACGGGCGGGCCGGCGGCGAAGACCTGGCTGATGCCGTCGACCATGACCGACCAGTGCGAAAGGATGGCACGCCCGGCCGGACCGCCGGCCGCGGTGCCGAGCACGGCGCAGACCACGGGCACCTTGCCCAGCAGTTCGACCGACCGTTCGAAGCCGTGCACGCCGGGGAAGACTGCGTGGCCGCGCTTGTTGATCGAGGTCACGCTGCCTCCGGCGCCATCGATCAGATTGACCAGGGGAATGCGGTAGCTCGCCGCGAGATCCTCGACGAAGCCGCCCTGGCCGCCCTTCTTGCGGTCACCCGACCAGCTCGAGCCGCCCCGGATGGTAAAATCCTCGCCGCCGACGGCGACCGGACGGCCGTCGATGTTGGCCAGGCCCATGACATAGGGAGCGGGCTGGACGCCGGTGAGCGTGGCGCCGTCGTATTTTCCCTGGCCGGTCAGCGAGCCGACTTCCTGGAAGGACTCCTTGTCGACCAGGCCTGCCACGCGCTCGCGGATCGTGAGACGACCGCGCTCGTGGTGCTTGGCCACCGCCTCGGGCCCGCCCAGCGCCCTCGCATGGTTGCGGCGCCGACGCAGCTCCTCGACTTCGGGGCTCCAGTCCTGCGGTGGGGTGGTTTCGGTCGTCACGTCGAAAGGACGGCCACGACCTGGCCCTCGTTGACGGCTTCCGTTTCGGCGACCGTGAATTTCTGCACCGTCCCGCCGTCCTCGCAGATCACCGGGATCTCCATCTTCATCGATTCGATGATCATGATCGTGCCGCCCGGTTCGATCGTCTCGCCGACCGCGGTGATGATCTTCCACACCGAGCCCGACACTTCCGCCTTGATCTGGATCGTCGCCATTTCGTCGTTCTCCTAGAGAGTGATGCCAAAAGCATCCGTCGTCTCGACCGGAGCCGAGCGCAGCGAGGCGGAGTGGAGAGACCTTCTCCCCACGATTTGACGGCTTTTAGTGGAGAGACCTTCTCTCCACTTCGCGCCTTCGGCGCTCCGGTCGAGACGACGGGTCTTTTTGATTCGAACTGACATCATTGTGCCCTAAAAACTGGTCGGCCAGGCGCGCATCAGGTGCTGGCCGACGCCGTTGGTCAGGCGTTGGCGGTGCACCTCGAGCATGCGGATGAGGTAGTCGCGGGTTTCGTGCGGCTGGATGACGGACTGCACGGCGTAGATCGCGGCGATGCCCCAGGCCTCGCTGTCCTTGTTCATCTGCGCGAAGGCCTCGTCGAAGCCTGCCTCACCGGGTGAGAGGCCATGGACGATCTTCACGGCGAAGGTCGGGTCCATAAAACTCACTTCGGCGGTGGGCCAGGCGGCCACTTCGTCGGAGTTCCGGCCACCGCCCATGTTGAGGTAGGCCTGACCGTAGCTCTTGCGGATGATGACCGAGATCTTGGGCACCGTGCAGAGCTGCAGCGCCTGCATGAAGTTCATGATCTTGCCCGGTGCGCGGCGCCGCTCGGCCTCGACGCCGATCGAGAAGCCCGGATTGTCGACCAGCATCACGATGGGGATGTTGAAGCTGTCGCACAGCACCAGGAAGCTGGTGATCTTCTCGCAGGCGTCGGTGTCCATGGCGCCGCCGCGTGCCAGCGGGTTGTTGGCGACGATGCCCACGGTGCGGCCGTCGAGACGGGCGAGGCCGGTGACAGCCACCTTGGCGAAGCGCGGTTTTAGCTCGAAGAAGCTGCCGGTATCGACGATGGCGCGCACGATGGTGCGCACGTCGTAGACCTGCGTGCGCCGCTCGGGCAGCAGCTTGGCGATGCCGGCCATGGCGCTGCCGGAGTCGGCCGGCACCGGATGCACGGGCGGCGCCTCGTTGTGGTGGCTCGGCATGTAGGAGAGGAACCTGGCGATGGCGGCCAGCGCCTCCTCGTCGGTCTCGGCCACATGGTCGGCGAAGCCCGTCACCTCGGCATGGACCTGCCAGCCGCCCATCACCTCGGGGTCGACGTCTTCCTTGATGGCGAGCGAGGCGAGCTGCGCGCTCGACACGGCGAGCACCGCGCCCTTGCGCAGCACGCAGAAGTCCGAGAGCACGGCGTACCACGACGACGAGCCGTAGGAGAGGCCGAGCGTGGCCGAGGCCCAGGGCGTCTCGCGCATGCGCGCATATTGAGTCGGGTCGTTGCCGAGCAGCGCGCCCATGCCGCGCGCGCCCATGTGGTCGGGCATGCGGGCGCCCGACGATTCGCCCAGGAACACCATCGGCAGGCCACGGCTGGTGGCGACCCGCTTCATGTGGCCGATCTTGCGGCCGTTGGTGGCGCCCGACGAGGCGCCCATCACGGTGAAATCGTTGGCGACGACGGCGCATTCGCGGCCGTCGATCTTGCCGAAGCCCGCGACCTTGCCGTCGGTGGGTGAGCGGTCGTGGTCCTCGGGCCGGCTGCCCGATGTGCCGAACAGCCCCGATTCGATGAAGGTGCCGGCATCGACCAGTCTATCGACGCGCTCGCGTGCGTTGAGCACGCCCGCGGCGCGGCGGCGCGCCAGTTTCTCCGGCCCGCCCATGGCCATCGCCTTGGCCTTCCTCGTCTCGTAGCGGTCGTCGGTCTCGGCACTCATGATTGGGAAGCCCCGCCCTCGGTTGCGATCACGCCGTTCCTGGCCAGCTCGTCGATAGTGGCCTCCGCCAGGCCCAGCACGTCGCGCAGCACCTCGCGCGAATCCTGGCCGATGTCGCGGCCGGCATGGCGCACGGCGCCGGGCGTTTCGGAAAGACGCGGCACGACGCCCGCCATGGCGACGCTGCCCATGTGCGGGTCCGGCACGTTCACGATCGACTGGCGCGCCCGGTAGTGCGGATCGTTGAAGATGTCCTCGATGGTGAAGATGCGCGTCGCCGGCACGTCGGCCTTGTGCAGGATGGCTTCGATTTCGGCGAGCGGCAGCTTGGCGGTCCAGTCACCGATGATCGCGTCGAGTGCCTCATGCTGATCGTTGCGCTCGATGGGTTCGGCGAAGCGCGGGTCGTCCGCCAGGCCGGGCTGGCCCATTGCCACGACGAGACGACGGAAAAGATTGTCCGCCATCGCCGTGATGTGGATGTAGCTGCCGTCGGCGGTGGGATAGAGGTTGTTGGGCGTGCTGCCGATCAGGCGGGAACCGGTGCGGTTGGGCACGAAGCCCAGCTTGTCGTAGGCCGGGATCCACACTTCCATGAAATTGAAGGCGCTCTCATAGAGCGCCGCGTCGATGCACTGGCCACGCCCGGTCCTGTCGCGCGTCATCAGCGCCATCACCGCGCCATAGGCGCCGTGCAGACCCGCAATATAGTCGGTCATCGAGACGCCGACGCGTGATGGCGCACGGTCGGGATCGCCGGTGAGGTGACGCAGCCCGCTCACCGCCTCGCAGACCACGCCATAGCCCGACCGGTGCGAGTAGGGGCCGTCCTGGCCGAAGCCCGAGATGCGGACCATGACCAGGCGCGGATTGAGCTTCGACAGGTCCTCCCAGCCGAGGCCCCATTTCTCCAGCGTGCCCGGCTTGAAGTTCTCGACGACGATGTCGCATTTCGCCGCCAGATCGCGGATCAGGGCGCGGCCCGGCTCGCCCCGCAGGTCGATCGAGATCAGCTTCTTGTTGCGGAAGATGCTGGCGGCGTAGAGCGATCGGCCCTCGAACTGCTTGCCCATGGTGCGCACCGGATCGCCTTCGGCCGGTTCGACCTTGATCACCTCGGCGCCGAAGTCGGCGAGCATGCGGCCGCAGAAGGGACCGGCGACGGTCGAGCCGATTTCCAGCACGCGGCAGCCGACGAGCGGGCCCTGTCGTTCGGTCGTTTGCGGCTGGGCCACGTCAGGTTCGCCTTTCACAGCACGTATTTCTGGAAGCGCCGCAAGGTTTCCTTGGCGTTGCGCAGGTTGGTCCGCTTCAGGCGCTCGGCGCCTTCGCCGTCGCCCGCGCGCATCGCCGCCACCACGGCGCGATGCTCGGACAGGCCTTCGAGGGCGCGGCCAGGCAGGATCACGATCCGCCGGATGATCACGTTGGTCTTCTCGTAGATGCTGTCGAGCATCCGCGCGGCGACCGGATTGCGCGCCCACTCGATGATGCGGCTGCGGAAGCGTTCGTAGACGACGATGAAGGCGTCGAAGTCGCCGGCCTTCACGAACTCGTCCATCGGCGCGCCGAACAGTTCGACGAACTCGTCCCAAGTCTCGGGCGGTGCATTCTCGGTGGCGAGCCGGACGCACAGGCCTTCCAGCACTTGGCGCACGTCGTAGAGGTGAAAGACGTGGTCGAGTTCGAGCCGCGAGACGACGGCGCCGCGATTGGGGATGCGGTCGATCAGGCCGCGGCTCTCGAGAACGCCCAGGACTTCGCGGATGCGCGTGCGCGGCACCGCGAATTCCGCGGCCAGTTCCTGCTCGCCGAGCTTGGCGCCCGGCGCCACGTCCTGGCGGGCGATGCGCTCGCGCAGGATCTGCACAATGTCGAGAATGGACGGCGCAGCACCACCGCCGCCGCCCTTGCGGGCGCGCGTCCTCGTCTTGGTCTTGAGCGTGACGACCCTGCCTGACATTTGCCCGGCCCTATGTTTCCATCCCAGCGCGATAGCATAGGAGCTGCGAATAAGTGTCAACAAACTTGTTGGCAATCTTGTAGGCAAGAAACCGCTAGGGAGAATATCCGTGAAACGCTCTATGAAACGCCGTCATCTGCTCGGATCGACCGCGGCACTGGTTCTGTCGCCCTCAGGGGCACATGCGCAGACATTCCCCGATCGCCCGATACGCTTCGTCGTGCCCTATGCGCCGGGCGGCTCGACCGACACTTCGGCGCGCATCGTCTCCGAGCGGCTGTCCGCGCTGCTGGGCCAGCAGGTGATTGTCGACAACAAGCCGGGCGGCGGTACCATCATCGGCACCGAGATCGTGGCCAAGGCCAAGCCCGACGGCCACACCATCCTGCTCACGCCCGCCGCCCTGATCGCCAACGCCGCCTTCGGCGTGGCCGTGCCCTACGACATCGACAAGGATCTCATCCCGGTCATGAGCTTCGTCGACCTGCCGATGCTGCTCGCCGCCAACAACAACGCGCCGTTCAAGTCGGTCGCCGAGCTGATCGCCTGGTCGAAGGCCGTGCCCGGCCGCACCGTCGCCTATGCGTCGTCCGGCGTCGGCGCGCTGACGCACCTGTGGGGGGAATACATCAAGGCGCGCACAGGCATGCCGCTCGAGCACGTCGGCTACAAGGGCAGCGCCGAGGCGCTGCGCGACGTCATCGCGGGCCACGTGCCGCTGTTCGCCGACGTACTGGTGCCGACCGCGACAGCGATCCGGGCGGGCCAGCTGCGCGGACTGGCGGTGGCGATGGCCAAGCGCTCGGTGCTGCTGCCCGACGTGCCGACGGTGGCCGAGGCGGGCCTGCCCGGCATGGAAGGCTCGGTGCCGTTCGGCATCTCCGTGCCCGGCGGCACACCGGCACCGGTGGTGGCGCGGCTGAACGCGGTGTTCAACGAGGCCCTGGCCGATCCGACGACGCGCAGCAGGCTACTCGAGCTCGGCTTCGTGCCGATCGGCGGCACGCCGCAGAACTACGCCACGGTGCTTACCACCGAGATCACGAAATGGCGCAAGGTGATCAAGGATTCGAAGATCCCGCCGCCGCAGTGAACGTCAGGTCGTGAACGTCAGCTCTTGGGCGAACCACCCAGGAAGCAGAAGATGACGCCGCTCGGGGCGGCGCAAATGTGCGAGTTGCCGTCCGGCGCCAGGGTCTTCAGCACGACACGCGGCGGCACCTGGATCCAGCGACCGTTCAGCAGCGCGTACCACATGCCGTCGTCCTTTTGGTAGGCGCGGGTCGGGCGGCAATCGCCCTCGAGTGTGCCGTCGGCCCGTTTCTTTTGGGCATTGCAGCACGAGGCGTTCGAGTTCGGCTGTTTCAGCTTTTCGTACCAGTCGTGGTTTTCGGCATGGCCCTGTCCGTGATCGCCGGTGCGATCCTGCGCCCAGGCCGTGGGGCAGATGAAACTCGCGCACAAGGTGGCAACGAACAATAACCTTGGCATGAGGCATACTCGCTCAGCCGATTCCGTTGTTGGAATCATACTCCTTTCTGAGGCCGGAGACGATGGGGATGAAATCGGGATCGTCGGCCGAGAGCATGCCGTGGCGGACGAAGAAATCGATCAGCACCAGGTTGCAGTTGTATTTGAACTCGACGGTATCGCGCACGGTCTCGAAGACGCGCCGCGCCGGCCACAGCTCGAAGGAATGAACTTCGCCGTCGTTGGCCGCGGGCGTGAAGTCGGCCGGCAATTCGAGATCGAAGCAGCTCATGATGTCGGGTTTTAGCTGCGCGCCCGACTGGTTCCAGTAGGACACGAAGCCCACGGCCTTCGCCTCGCGCGCAAGCTCGGGCGGGATCGAAGCTTCCTCGCCGCACTCCTTCACGAGGTTGTCGTGGAGGCCGATGCCGGCGGGCTGGCCGCCGGCCACCGTATTGTCGAGCTGCCCGGGAAAGGTCGGCTTGGTGTAGGACCGCCGCGGCACCCAGATGTGCAGGCCGTCCGGGCGACGCACGTGGCCCGTCATGTGCGGCCCGAAGGCGCGCACGCCGAACCACGGCACCGCCGAGCGCTCCATGTCGAGCAGCGCCGGCCGCGCGAATTCCCAGGTGACGGCATAAGCCTCCTCGCGCCACAGGCCCTTGAAGTGACCTGCTTCGCGCAACGCGAGCAGGAAGCTGCGCATCGCCGCCGTTCGCTTGAGGGGCGTGTCGAGGGCGGGATCGAGATGCCAGGCCTTGTCGCGATGCGCGAACAGGTCGGGACGGCGCGCCAGTTCGGGCGCGAAGTCGCGATGGATGAAGCCCGCGCGCTCGGAGCCGACGAACCACGGCTCGAACTGGGAGAGGTCGGCGTTGTTGCAACGCCTGATGTGGTCGAGGAAGGACATGCGCCGGGGAGATAGCATAGAGTGCGCCCGATGACCGAAGACGAACTGCAGAAGCTGCTCGAGAAGACCCTGCCGGCGGCCGACCTGCAGGGCCTGTTCGTCGAGGAATGTCAGGACCAGGACGTGCGCCTCAGGTTTTCACCCGGGCCGGACGGGAACTGGTCGATGCCGGCGCTATTGTCGCTGGTCGACACAGCGCTCCGGGCGGCGTCAGGCGTGACGGCCGAACTATCCCATCTCAACGTCACGATCCTGAGGCCCGCTCAGGCGGCCGATGTCATCTCACTGTCGCGCGTCATCCGGCGTGACGGCGATCAGGTCCATGCCGAGGCCTGGTTGTTCAGCCACGCCGCCGTCGATCCGATGCTGCATGCGACGGCGAGTCTCTCGACTCGGCTGCGCTAGGCCGCCTCTTTCCAGGCTGAGTCCACGACCGCCACGACGTCGCGCATGATCTGCGTGAGGTCGAAATCCTTGGGCGTGTAGACGCGCGCCACGCCCGCCTTGATCAGCGCCTCGGCGTCGGCCGGCGGGATGATGCCGCCCACCACGACGGGTACGTCGCCGATGCCGGCGGCGCGCAGGCCCGCCAGCACGTCCCCGACCAGCGAGACATGGCCGCCCGACAGGATCGAGAGACCGACCACGTGCACGCTCTCCTCGAGGGCCGCGTTCACGATGCGCTCCGGCGTGAGGCGGATGCCCTCGTAGACGACCTCCATGCCGCAGTCGCGGGCACGCACGGCGATCTGCTCGGCGCCGTTGGAATGGCCGTCGAGGCCGGGCTTGCCGACCAGGATTTTTATGCGCCGGCCGAGGCGACGCGACACCGTGTCGACCTCGCGGCGCACGGCGTCGAGTCTGCCGTCGGTCACGCCGGCGGCGCGGGCAACGCCGGTCGGCGCACGGTATTCGCCGAACACCTGGCGCAGTGTGTCGGTCCATTCGCCTGTCGTGACGCCGGCCTGGGCACAGGCGATCGATACCGGCATGACGTTGCGGTCTTCCTTGGCGGCCGACGCGAGGTCGGCCAGCGCCTTCTTCACGGCGGCGCCATCGCGCGCCGAGCGCCAGGCGTTCAGACGCTCGACCTGGCCGCTCTCGACCGAGGCGTCGACGGTCATGATCGAATCCTGGCCGCCCGACAGCGGCGAGGGCGCGCCTTCGGTATAGGCGTTGACGCCGACCACGGTCTGTTCGCCGGCCTCAATGGCGGCGAGGCGCTTGAGGTTCGATTCGACCAGGCGCTGCTTCATGTAGGCGGACTCGATGGCCGCCACCGCGCCGCCGATGTCGTCGATGCGCGCCATCTCGGCCAGCGCCTCCTGCTTAAGCGCCTCCACCTTAGCGGCGATCTCGGTGCTGCCGTCGAAGATGTCGCCGTATTCCAGAAGGTCGGTCTCGAAGGCCACGATCTGCTGCAGGCGCAGCGACCATTGCTGGTCCCACGGCCGCGGCAGACCCAGCGCCTCGTTCCACGCGGGAAGCTGCACCGAGCGGGCGCGAGCGTTCTTGCTCATCACCACGGCCAGCATCTCGAGCAGGATGCGATAGACGTTGTTCTCGGGCTGCTGCTCGGTGAGGCCGAGCGAATTTACCTGCACGCCGTAGCGGAACAGTCGCTGCTTGGGATCGGCGACGCCGTAGCGGTTGAGCGTGATGTCTTCCCACATCTCGGCGAATGCCCGCATCTTGCACATCTCGGTGATGAAGCGGATGCCAGCGTTCACGAAGAAAGAGATACGGCCCACGACCTGCGGGAAGTCGGCATCCGGCACCTGGCCGCGCGCCTTCACCGCGTCGAGCACGGCGATGGCGTTGACCAGGGCGAAGGCCAGCTCCTGCACCGGAGTCGCGCCGGCTTCCTGCAGGTGATAGCTGCAGACGTTCATCGGGTTCCACTTGGGAACCTCGCGATAGGTGAAGCCGATCGTGTCGGCCGTCAGGCGCAGCGAGGGCTCGGGCGGAAAGATATAAGTGCCGCGTGAAAGATATTCCTTGATGATGTCGTTCTGCGTCGTGCCCTGCAGCTTGGCGCGCGCCACACCCTGCGCCTCGCCCGCCGCGATGTAGAGCGACAGCAGCCACGCCGCCGGCGCGTTGATGGTCATCGATGTGTTCATCTTGTCGAGTGGGATGCCGTCGAACAAGGCGCGCATGTCGCCGAGATGACTGATCGGCACGCCTACCTTGCCGACCTCGCCGCGGGCCAGCGGATGGTCGCTGTCGTAGCCGGTCTGCGTCGGCAGATCGAAGGCGACGCTGAGGCCGGTCTGACCGCGCGCCAGATTGGTGCGGTAGAGCTCGTTGGACTTCTCGGCCGTCGAATGGCCGGCGTAGGTCCGGATCAGCCAGGGCCGATCCTTATGAGGCGCTTCGCGGGTCGTCGTCTTGGTCATGGTGGCGGCCAATGGCGGGGTTGACGTACACTCCCCTACACCAATACATGCTGCACCGCAGCATGGAATATTTCGCAGCGCAGCCAAGCGGCCTGGATACCTTTTGAGCGATACGACGTCCCCTTGGGTTGGAACAGGACAAAGCCAATCCGGGGAAAGCCTGCCCGGAGGCGAGTTTGCGTCCGCGCTGGCCGCCCCGCCGGACCTGACGCCGAGCCGGCCGGTCTATGACGGGCGGATGGGCGAACTCTACGCCATCTATCTCCGGCACGTCGTCCTGATGGTCTTGACGCTGGGCTGGTCGCGCTTCTGGGGCCGCACCCGGTTGCGCCGCTACCTGTGGAACCACCTGTCGATCCTGGGCGATCGCTTCGAATACCGCGGCCGCGGCCGCGAGCTGCTGATCGGCTTCCTGCTGGCGATGGTGATGCTGGCCGGCTGGGCCGGCCTGATGTGGCTCGCCTGGGTCTACCTCTTCCATGAAAAGCCGTTTGCCACCTTCGGCATGTTCGACATCTTCTCGCTGTCGGTGGTGATGATCGGGTTTCCGCTCGCCTACGTCGGCCACTATGCCGGCCTGCGCTACAAGCTCTCGCGCACGCGCTGGCGCGGCATCCGCTGCGGCCTGGCGGGATCGGCCTGGCGCTACGGCGTCGTGGCGACCTTTCTCACCTTCGCCAACATGTGCACTGTCCAGCTCCTGACGCCGGTCGTCACCGTGAACCTGGCGCGCCCGCGCATCTCCAACGCCCGCGTCGGCACCCTGCCGCTGGCCTTTGTCGGTTCGGCGGGCGACGTCTATGGCCGCTATCTCGGCTACTACTTCCTGAACATCGTGGCGTGGCTGGCGGCCATTGCCGCGGCGTTCGCCATCGGCGGCAGCACTGCCGACAAGTTCGGCCTGACGTCCGACGATCTTCTCAAACTGTTCACCACGCCCAGCCTGCGCACCGTCCTGGTGGCGGCAGCCGTCGCGGTCGGTGTCTATCTTCTGTTCAGTCTGCTGATCCTGCCGTTGCGCTGTTGGTGGCAGGCCTACTGGTTCCGCTATCTCGTGTCGCACAGCCGCGCCGGCAACGTGCTGTTCGCGACCGCGATCACGACGCGGCAGATGTGGGGCTTCCTGGTCCTGAACTATCTCATCGTCCTGCTGACCCTGGGGCTGGGCTGGCCGTGGGTCATGCACCGCACGCTGCGCCTCATCGCAGGCGAGCTCTGGCTCTACGGTGCGCCCGATGGCGCGTCGGTGCGGCAGCGGACCGACGGCGGCTCGCCCTTCGGCGAGGGCCTGCTCGACATGTTCGACGTGAGCGGGCTCTGACGATGGCCCCATCTGCGGCCACGCCCGCCCGCTACTACGACGGCGAGACCGCCCAGGTCCTGGAAGTGGGCGTCCGGCCGACGGCGGGCGAACTCATCCTCTTCCGTCCCGCCGATTCGAGCATCGTGGCGCGCTGGCCGGTCAATGAAACGGCCGTGCTGGGCGACGGGTCGCACGAAGGCGCGCCGCCGATCGTACGCCGGGGCGGGGAGGCGCGCCTGGTCATCGAGGATCCCGAGCAGCGACGCCAACTCGCTGCCCTCATTCCTCATCTGGCGGCGCTCGCCGAGGTGCCGGCATCGGCCGGCCGCCGGATCGCGGCGCTCGGTGCCTCGCTCGCGGTGCTGGTCGCGGCGTTCTGGGGCGTCATCGACTACGGCACGGAGTACGCGGCGCCATGGCTGCCGTACAGCCTGCAGGTCAAGCTGGGCGAGACCGTCTATGAAGAGCTGGTCGCCGACAAGGACGAGTGCCAGGGCCAGCGCGGGCTGGCCGCGATCAACGATCTGGCCAACGAACTCGCCCGGGCGGCGGGCTATCCGCACGAAGTGACCGTGCATGTCATCGACGGCGGACCGGTCAACGCCTTCACGCTGCCGGGCGGCATCCTCGTCTTCTACTCCGATCTGTTCGAGCAGGCGAAGAACAGCTCGCAGGTGGCGGGCGTGCTGGCGCACGAGATCGGCCACGTCGTGCATCATCACCCGACCAAGGGGATCGTGCGGGCCTACGGTGTCGACCTACTGATGAAGCTGGTGAGCGGCGGCTACTCCGACCTCCTGAACACGCTGACCTCGGGGGGCAACATCCTGCTGGCGATGCGCAACGGCCGTGCCTTCGAACGCGAGGCCGATGCCACCGGCGTGGCGCTGCTCGAGAAACTCGGGCTGCGCGCCGACGGTGTCTCCAGCTTCTTCGAACAGATGATGGAGAAGGAACCCAAGGACGCAGCGTCCGCCGCCGGCATCTGGTCGAGCCATCCGCCGACCCAGGAGCGCATCGAGGCGACCAAGCGCCCGCCTACCGGCCGGCCCGCCTTCAGCACCGCCAACTGGAAGGCGCTGCGGGAGGTTTGCAAGTGAGACTCAACGTTGTTTGTCATCCCTGAACGACAAGATTGTCATCCCGAGCGAGACAATATTGTCATCCCGAGCGTAGCGAGGGATCTTTGATCGGCCGAAGTGAAAGATCCCTCGCTACGCTCGGGATGACAAGATGCGTGACGACAAGGAGCGCGGTGCGATGCCTCTCATAGTACTGGCTACAGCACGCGACGAGCCCGACATCACCCCCTCCGACCGGCTCTATGCCGATGCACTCGAACGCCGCGGCTGTCGCGTCGCGGGCGCGCCGTGGGACGGACCGTCGGTGGCCTTCGCTGGCGCCGACGCCGTCGTGCTGCGCTCGACCTGGGGCTATTACCGCGCGCTAAACGCGTTCCGTGACTGGACCGAGGCGATGGCCACGGCGACGCGGCTCTTCAATCCCATCAGCCTGGTGCGCTGGAACCTGCGCAAGGATTACGTCGGCAAGCTCGCGGTGGCGGGCGTGCGCGTGCCGCAATCGCATGTCGTTGCCTGCGAGATGGCGGCGATCGAGCGGGTGTTCGCCGAGACCGGATGGGACCATGCGGTGGTGAAGCCCGTCTCGGGCGCCTCGGGCTATTCCGTCGAAATGCTGAAGCTTGCCACGCTCAGCGAACAGGTCGCCGGCCTCTCCGACGAGGCACGCACCTCGGGCGTGGTGGTGCAGGAATTCCTGCCCGAGATCGCCCTGGGCGAGTTGTCGCTGGTCTATTTCGACGGCGTCTTCAGCCATGCCATCCGTAAGCGGCCGCCACCCGGCGAGTTCCGCAGCAATTCGCGCTATGGCCCGACGCGTAGCGCAGAGACGCCGCCGCGTGACGTGACGGAGCAGGGGACGACCTGCCTGCGCGCGCTGCCCGAGATGCCGCTCTACGCTCGCGTCGACGGCGTGGTCCGTGACGGCCAGTTGATCGTGATCGAGGTCGAGGCGCTGGAGCCCGCGCTCTTCATGGAGTTCGATCCACCCTCGGCCGAGCGCTTCGCCGATGCGACCTTGCGGCGTCTCGCGGTCTAGAACGGCTGCCGCCTACGGCGATGCCTTCTGGAAGGTCTGACGGCCCCAGGCGCAGGCTTTGGCCATCGCGGAGTCGGCGCCGCCGACGAGGCCCACCCAGAACAGGAAGCCGTGGTTCATGCCGGGTCGCCGTACGATCTCGGTGGGCACGCCGGCCGCTTTCAGGCGCTCTCCGTAGAGTTCGGCCTCGTCACGCAGGGGATCGAACTCGGCGCTCATCACGAAGGCCGGCGGCAAGCCGGTGAGGTCCTGCGCCCGCAGGGGCGATGCATACGGGTTCTCCGCCTCCACCGGGCTGGTGAGGTAATGCGCCCAGAACCACTCCATGGTGTCGCGGGTCAGGCCGTAGCCGTTGGCGTTCTCGGTGTAGGAGGGCGTGCCCGGCGTGTGATAGTCGGTCACCGGATAGAGCAGCATCTGGCCGCAGAGCGGCGGACCGCCGTCGTCGCGAACGCGCAACGCGGTGACCGCGGCCATGTTGCCGCCCGCGCTGTCTCCAGCCACCATGATGCGTGCCGGATCGATGCCGAGCTCAACGGCGTTGGCGGCGGCCCAGCGCGTCGCCGCCAGGCAGTCGTCCGGACCCTTCGGGAACTTGTGCTCGGGGGCAAGCCGGTAATCGACCGACACCACCACGCAGCCGATGCCTGCCGCCAGGTTGCGGCACATGCCGTCGTGCGTATCCAGGCTGCACAGCACAAAGCCGCTGCCGTGGAAGAACATCATCAGGGGAAACGGACCGAGGCCGGCCGGCGTGTAGATGCGAAGTCCGAGGGACCCGCCGGGGCCGTCGATGCGGCGCTCCAGAACCTTTGCCACCTGCGGAGGCGGGGCCATGAGTGCGATGCGCGCCTCATATTGCCGCCTTGCCTCGGCCACCGGCAGCGTCTGTGTGGCGGGCACGCCGGTGCCCCGGTCGAGCAACGCCTGGATCTGCGGATCAACGGGCATGGTCTTTCTCCTCCTATCGAACGACAATGAAAGGCGCGCGCGACGATCACAATGTGCGGCTATCGCTATCCGAAAACTGGGGCGACCGCGGAGGACGTTCCATCAACCATCCCGCACCCTCGCGAACGCTGGAAGACGACCGGCACATCAGCCGGCTCATGCTCTTCTTCGCCATCGTCTACGTTGTCGAAGGCATCGGTCAGGCGCGCGTCGGGATCATCTACCAGCCGCTCACTTATTATCTGAAGGAGACGGGCTGGACCCCGGTGCAGGTCACGGCCTACTTCGCGGTTCTCAATTTCCCGTGGATCATCAAGCCTGTCTTCGGCCTCGTCTCCGATTTCGTGCCGCTTCTGGGCTATCGCCGGAAGAGCTATCTGATCGTCTCGAGCCTTTGTGCCGCCGCTTCCTATGCCTGGATCGCGCGGCTGAGCGAGCCGTCCGAGTTCGCGCTGTTGCTGATGCTCACCTCCTGCGCCATGGCCACGGCATCGTTCCATTGCTTCGGCTCGATAGCAAGCTGCATACCGGGGCTCAGAACGGGATGACGTAGTTCAGAATCGCTTGTTCGCGTGAATTCCCTGCACGGTCAGGGAACCCTCGAGCCCGGCGCGCGCACGCCGAATGCAACCCGCAGCGCAATCCGATCAATCGCACCGCGCTTCGCCGGCGCTAGGTCTCGATGGCGTGGAAGGCCGGCCGTTTCTGCGCACCGCGTTCGTGCGCCTCGTCGAGCAGCGAGCGAAGGCGCACGCGCGTCAGGTCGATGTGGGTCCGCATGGAGAAGAAGAGATCGGAGTGCCGCATCGGCAGGACGCTCGATGCCCGGTCGATCTTGTCGAGATTGTCCTCGTATTCGGCCAGTTGCGGGCCGGAGAGACCGGGACGCAGCCCGCTTTCGACGACCCGGAGCTCGCGATAGAGCTTCGACACGTGCCGGCGCAGCAGCCACAGGTAGAGCTTGGGCGCATAGCTGAATACCGGGACGGCAATTGCTAGCGCGGTCACCAGGACCGCCAGGATCTTGCGCACGTAGCTCGTCACCCAGAACGGCAGGTAGCGCTGCAGGAACGAGGGGCCGTTCTTGTAGAAATCGCGCGCACTCTCGGCCATCGGATATTCCGGGTCGGCCTGCGTCGGAAAATCACCGTACTGCTGGAAGATGCCGGGCTCGCTGTGCACCTCGACCAGCGCGCGGGCGAGCAGGCCGATGATCTCGGGATGGACGTCGTCGCGAACCAGGACGGAACTGCTGGTGCCGATC
>CANJHI010000119.1 GCA_947474005.1 Alphaproteobacteria bacterium
AAAATCGTTGCCGGATCGCCTCAACGTCAATCATTCTCCCAAGATAGGGTGTTATCCTCACTCTGAGAATCCCATATCTTCTGAAATCGACAAATCACGATTCGTTTATTCTCTTACGAGCCCTAAGGTCCGTGCGCTCCGTGTCCAGATACAGCTTTAAGACGCCGACGGCGTCGGCGGCAGCATCCGGTCGATGGCGCTGATCCAGACCTCGCGTGCGGCCTCGACCGACAGGCCGTGACGCTCGCGCATGCGCCCCCAGCTTTCGAAATCGGTCAGCGCCTCGAGGGCGATCACGAGCTGTGTGCGTTCAGCTTCCGGGAGGGTCGAGAGCTCCGGCCGGTACATCAGCTGCAGGCGTGCGGCGACGACATCGCGCATGTGCCCGATCCGCACCTTGAGCAGTTCCGATTCGCTCTGGTTTTGCAGCAGCACGCGCCACAGCGGCAGCCACCGCTCGCAGATGCCGGCGCGCGTTTCGACCTGGGATCGGAGCCGGGTCCGCCGGTCGGCGTCGACATGGCGGATCGCGGCCTGGGCCATGCCCTGGGCGAAGGCGTGGTCGGCCGCGGCAAAGCTCAGCGCGAGAAGATCAGTAAAGCGCTCGAATACGGAACGGACGGAGTAGCCGGCACGTTTGGCGATCTGGGACGCCGTCGGTGGTTGCGGGTTTTCGCGCAGGAGACCGAGGTAGGCCTCGATGATCAATTGCCGGGTCCGCTCGCTTCGCAGGCGGCGGCCGTCGATCCGGCGCTTCCTGGCAGGGACCTCGGTCACAACGGAATCATCGACCATTTCTGAAAGTGCTCCAGGCTGCGCGTCAGTCACCGGTGCCGCGGGTGGGGGCCCCGAATCTTGCGATCCATTTGCGCGCCGGCCCGATCTCATGGAAGACCCGCATCGGTCGCTTGGCCGCGGCCAGTATCCCCAGCACGCGGTTGAGTGCGTCGACCATGTCGCCCGGTACGACCGCGGCCAGCGCACCGATCGGCCCCTCCGCGTGAGTGGCGCGCATGCGCACGCCCAGCGCCAGAATGTCGTGCGGTTCCATGTCCGGTTCGCCGTGCGCGCCATCGAACAGCTTGCGATAACCATGGGCGCCGGCGCCGCCGACGGCATCGAGAAAGGCCTCGAACTCGGCGCGCGTAACCCCGCCTTCCGCAGTTGCGGTGACCAGTTTCGCCGTCGGATCTATCGTCCAGTGAAGCGTCATGCGGATGCTACCTTGCCAGCAGGGCAGCCGATAGGCCAGTACTTGGAATGCACAATAGGACTCAACGGAGACCAATCATGCGTATGCGCCTTCCGCTCTCTTTGCTGTCTGTCCTCGGCTTGGCAATGCTCCCGGCCACGGTCCAGGCCGACCAGGCCGCTGCCGCCGCCTGTGCGGCCAAGCTCTCGACGGAGGGCCAGATGCTCTACAACCAGGCATCGCCGAAGGTGACGCCGACCAACGATATCAAGGAGGCGCTGACCGCCGTCGCCCGGCCCCTGGTGATGAACGGAACCATGTCGCGCGCCACCGCGCGCGACGCGGCGGAAGCCGCCGGCGAATGCATGAAGCTGGCGAAGTGATCCGGCGGAAGTCCTTGCCGCCTTGCTGACCTGTTCCCGGAGGTCTCGACGATGGTAAAGTCCGTCCTGGCGATTTCTGAAGGCGGTCCCGACGCTGCGATGGCCTTCCGGCTCGCCGCCCGCGTCGCCGCCGACTTCGGTGGCGTCATCGATGGCGTGCACTTTCCGCACGGCCGCCCCGACGACGTTAACATCGCTGCTCAAGCCATGCCTTTCCTCAGGGACCACGACAGAAGCCGGCTGAATGGGCGCCTGCGCAACACCGAAGGCGCCTGGCGCGAGCACGCGGCCGTCATCGCGGGCGCCACGCTACGCACCGGCTGGGACACGACGCTCGACACGCTGGTCGAGATGGGCCGCTCAGCCGATCTTTTGGTCCTCGGCCGGCCGGGAACCGACCCCGAGAACGCGGCTCCCGCGACCATCCATGCCGCGATCCACGACTGCGCCCGCCCGGTGATGGTGGCTCCGCCCGATCCCCGCGCCCGCCGCCTGTCCTCGGTCGTCATCGCCTGGAACGGCAGTGCCCAGGCGGCACGCGCCGTCGAGTATGCCCTGCCGTTTCTCGCGCGTGCCGACAAGGTGACGATCCTGATCGCCGGCGCCACGCCCGAGTCGGTGAGCACCCCATTGCTGGTGCGCCACCTCGGCCGTCACGGTATCGCGGCGACCGTCGACGCCATCGATCCCGGCGCCGTATCGGGCCGAGCCCGCGGTCGCGCCCTGCTGGGCTACACCAGTGACAAGAACGCCGATCTCCTGGTCATGGGCGCCTACGGGCGTGGCCAGCTCAGCGGTTTTCTCGGCCTCGGCGGCGCCACCGGCAAGGTCATCTCCTCCTGCCCCGTACCGGTCTTGATAGCGCACTAGGCGCGGCCAGATTGACCCGGTTTCGCGCGCCTGCCACCGTCGCCGGCGTCAGGGAAAGGGGGAGGTCATGAAAGTTCGCACTATTGCGGCGATCCTTGCGTTCGCTTCGGGAGCTGCTGCCACTCCCTCTGTCCTGGCCCAGGCTTCCCAGGAATGGCCGCTCGTCATCGAACACGCGCCGGGCAACGCCTCGACCTGCGCGCCCGGCGCCGGCGATCCGATCATCCGGGTCACCGGTAGTGTCATGTCGCTCAGGTTCGCGGCCTTCCCGCAGCCGATCTGGACGGTCACGCTCGCGCCAGACGGCAGCTTCAATGCGGTGGTGCCGAGCTATGCCGATCCGAACGGGGCGCGGATCACGGTTCCCGCTGGCACTGGCCCGCGCCCGATCTCGACGCTGCAGCAGAGCCATCCCTGCGGCTATCGTCTGGTCCCGAAGTAGGGCGCGTCTCAGGCGCTCCGTCTGGCGCCCGTCAGGCACTCGTGAACGGGCCGATCTTTGCCACCGCGAACGCCGGCCGCGCCTGGATCGCCTTCCACCAGTCGTGGACGCGCGGATGGCGCGCAGCGGTCATCTCGTCGGGTGCGATCTCCTCGTCGATCCGCTTCACGAACGGCACTGCAGCGATGTCGGCGATCGAATAGCGCTCGCCCAGGAGCCAGGTGCCTTGGGCCAGCATCGCCTCCATCCGGTCGAGCAGCCCGACGCGCAGCTTGTCGCGCGCCTCCTGGCGCTCCTCCTCGGTGTAGGGTTTCCGCGCGGTGCGCATCCAGGCTTCACGCCGTTCCTTGCTGGGCACAGCCTTGAGTTTCTCCGCGAGCTCCGCGTCGGACCATTGCGTGGCGACCTTCGCCATCGAATGCGCCCAGTTGAAGATGATCAGATTGCCAATCAGCCCGTCGACATGGCGGATCCAGTTGCGCATCTCGGCGCGCCTGAAAGCGTTGGCAGGACGAAGCGGCGGCTCAGGATGGGTCTCGTCGAGATATTCGCAGATCGTGCCGCTCTCGTAGAGCGAGCGCCCGTCCTCCAGGATCAGCAGCGGAATGACACCGTTGGGATTGAGCTTCAAGAAGGCGGGAGCATGGTGTTCCATCTTCGTGAGGTCGATGATCCTGCTGTCAAAAGCGAGGCCCTTTTCGGCCAGGCAGAGCCGCACCCTGCGCGACGCTGACGATCTCCAGCCATGATAGAGGACGAGCATGTTGTTCAGAGGTCCTTCGGGTTGCCGGCAAGCAGTTTCATGCGATAGCCCTTGCCCTTGGAGTCGATCAAGGTCACCACGTCACCTTCGCGCTTAATGCCATAGCAGTCCTTGTCCTCGCCCTTGTACTTGGTGCAGAGCTTCTCACCCTCGATCGTCCATTTGCCCGGCGAGATTTCGGTGTCCTCCAACAACGCGGTGGTCCCGTCCTTGCGGTAGAGTTCGAAGAACACGTCGCCGTCCATCTTGCCGGTGAGCGTGTTGCCGGCGAGCGAGAGGCCGGCCTCGCCGCCGCTCAGCGCCTTGGCCTCGCCGGTGGTCGCCGCCACCGCGGTCGCGCCCGCGGCGCCGGCACGCGTGCCGCCGTACTCGACGGCGAGCCCGAACAGGTCAGTCAGCGCATTCGGGGTCATGATCTTATCGAGGTCGGCCATGCCCGCCGTCTTGGCTGGCTTGATGGTGATTTTGATCGGCCCCTTGGGTTGCTTCCAGTCGCTGATGAAGGAGACGATAGCGTCGAGCGCCTTCAGCGTGGCCGGCCCCTGGCCCTGGGCGAAGGCGCCGATCGGCACCACCGCCATGGCGACCATTGCCTCTGCCGTTGTGCCCTGTTCCTTGGCAACCGCCGGCAAGACCTTGGCCAGCAGACCGGTGTCGTCGATGTCGAGCGAAGCGGTGCGCAGCCGTCCGTCGTCCTGGCTGCTTTGCATCTCGCTCGGCTTGTCGCTGATGCCGTCCAGCACGAGCGCCATAGAGATCCGCGCCTGGCCGCGCAGGTTGACCTCGAGCTTGGAGAGCGTCAGCACCTTGGTCGCGGTGTCGATCCGGTAGTCGAGCGCGATGTCGACCGGCACCTTGGGAACGCCATACGGCGCCAGCGCCGCGGACAGTGTGTCGTCGCCCGTCATGCCTTCGAGCTTGATCTTGGCGAAGCGCGGGGCCTCGTCGCCCTTGGCGTCCTTCTTCAGGCGCTCGAAGTCGATCTCTTCGACGGTGACCTTGTCGATCTTCACCGTGGTGTCCTTGCCGCCGGTCGCCGGATTGCCCGGCACGACCGCCACGACGTCGTTCAGCACGAAGCCGGCGGAGCCTAATGTGCTCGCGCCGCCATAAGTGAATTTCTTGAGGTCGATCTGCGGCTTGATCTCGCTTTCGAAGCGCTGCAGGCCGCTCTGCGCCGAAGCACCCCCCGGAAGTCCGAGCCCGGCGAGGCCGAACATCATCAGCGCGAAACCCAGCGCCGCCCAAATCGTCTTCATCGGTTCCCCCGTCATTGGCGTTACTGCCCTTCGACCAGTCTGACCGGCCAAATCGCAAAGCCAAACAGGATTCTGCTCGGCAGGCCACCTTCACTGCGTGTGCTGCAACCTCTGGTTCCGTACCTCTATGCGGAGTGCTAGCCTTCTGGCCTATCCCGCGAAGTCGGGAAGAACCCAGGAGGGAACCATGACCGTCAGCCGCCGTCATCTTGCCGCCACCGCGCTCGTCGCGTCGGCTGCTTCTGCGTTTGCTCTCTCATCCGCGCGTGCCGAGGGCCCCGATAGCGCTGCCGTCGCCGAGGCGGTCGCCGCCCTCACCAAAGCCATGCTCACGCCCGACAAGGCCAAGCTCGAGGCGCTCACTGCCGATCAGCTGAGCTACGGCCATTCGAGCGGCAAGGTCGAGGACAAGGCGACCTTCGTCGACGTCGTCGCCTCGAAGAAGACAGTCTACAAGTCCATCGAGCTTTCCAGGCAGACCGTCGCGGTCGCCGGCAACGATGCCATCGTGCGTCATGCCTGGGAGAGCGAGAGCGGCACCGGCGACGGCAAGTGGAACGTCTCGAAGATCGGTGTCCTGCAGGTCTGGCAGAAGCAGGCCTCGGGTTGGCGGCTCCTGGCTCGCCAAGCTTTCAAGGTCTAGGCCTTCAAAGTCTGATCCCGCTCTCCTTCCTTCTCGGGGGAGGAGAGCGCGGGATCAGGCTCTTCAGCCTTCGGCGCGCCGTTGACCGCCGCTAGCCCACGCACCTGAAGTGGATCTGGAGATTCACGTAATCGGTCAGGTCGTTGTCCAGCACCTGATAGCGTCTCTCCTTGCAAGTCCGGTCCATGTACTGCTTGGCGACATTCCACCCGCGCGCGCGTTCGGCCTCGGGGTCGGGATTGATCACCAGTGTCGCCCGCACGATCAGCATCCGGTAGTCGTCCGGCGCATCGGTCGGCGCGATGCGGACCTCGGACAGCCGCCCTTCAACCTTGACCGTCTCGACTTGCGAATTGTCGAGCGTGGCTTTGGGGGTGCAGGCGCCGAGCGCCAAGGCTGCCGCGAGAACAACCGAAAAGACCTTCGTCATGCCTCTGGCTTGTGCCCTTGCGTAAGTTTCCTGTCATCAGAGCAGGATAGCTTTTCGCATGTCTTGGGGGAGACATCGAATGAACCATTTCGAGATCCTGGAAACGACGGCGAGGGAAGCTCGCCAGCACGTGCGGCGGTTGCGTCATGCCGTGCCGCGGGGACAGCAGGAAGACATGCTGGGCACCCTCGAGAACCTGATCGCCGCCACGGCGACGACGGCGCGTATATGCCAACGCGAGCTGAAACTGATGCGTTCGGAATTCGCCGTCGCCCTATCGCGGATCGAAAGCCTCGAGCGCGCGGCACCGCCATCTACACCGAAGGCTCTGCGGCCCCTGCAGGTAGTACCCCGGTAAGAGGCGATCCTCCAGGAAGATCAAGCTGCGCTATCGCGGTAGGCTGTTGATCCATTTGCGCGCCTGCGTGAGCTGGTGGAAGACGCGCATCTTCCGCTCGGCTGCGGCCAGCATGCCCAGCACGTGGGCCGCCTTCTCGAACTGTTCGTCCGAGACAACCACGGCCAGCGGGCCGATCGGTCCCTCCTCGTGCGAGGCGCGCATGCGCACGCCCAATGCCATGAGGTCTTCGGCGTCCATGACGAAGTTGCCGCGCGCGGCATCGAACAGCTTGCGATAGCTGTAGCTACCGGCCAGGCGCAGCGCCTCATGGAACGCCTCGATTTCGGCGCGCGTGACGTCGCCTTCCGCGGTCGCGGTGGCCAGTTTCTGTTGCGCGTCGATCTTCCAATGTAGGGGCATGGCGGGCGGGACCTTGGCAGCCAGCCCACCAAACCACCAGTGCCGGAGTTGTCGCGCCCGCTATCGGATGATCGCCCCTCGGACAATCGCTCGTACCGCCTCGGCCACGTCCTTCACCTCGATGAAGGGTAGCCATTGCGCGTCGGCCACCTCGCCGCGCCGGTTGACCCAGAAAGCGCGGATGCCGAGCGCCTTGCACACCGCCATGTCGAGCGGCTGGCTCGCCGCCACGTGGATCACCTCGTCGGGCGTCACGCCCAGCGTGGCATGGGCAAAGCGAAAGAGCTGCGGGTCGGGCTTGTAGGCCTGCGCCTGCTGGGCGGTGATCACCGTATCCAGCGCGAGGCCGAGCGACGGCAGGCTGCCCGCTATCAGATCGTCATCGGTGTTGGAGATCGCCGCCAGCTTGAAACCTTTTTGCCGGAGTGCCGCGAGCGCGTCGGGCACGTCCGCATGCGCCGGCAGCGCCGAGAGCAGGGCGATCAGCCCGTCGATATCGGCCGGGCACATCGCGAGCCCGGCGTGGTTCAGGGCGAGCCGCAGGCTTTCGCGCAGTACCTCGCGATAGGGTTTCCACGGCGGTGCGTCGCGCAGGCGGCGGCCTTCGGCATGGAAGGCGTGGATCAGCGGCGCGGGATCGGCCGCGGCCTTGTTGTGGCGTGTGAGGATCTCGCGGAACGCCGCTTCGACACCCTCGTGCCATTGCACGAGCGTGCCGTAGAAATCGAAGGTGACGGTGCTGGGCATCTTCATGCAGGCCTCATGCGCCGCGCCGGACAGAGCGACAGCCACAGCAGCGCCGCCAGCACCGGGAGCACCACCCAGTTGAGCGCCTCGCCCGGCGCCGTGCCCATCGTCGTGAACGGCTTCAGGTGGCCGGCGAAGCCGCGCAGGCATGGCTCGGCCACGAACACCACCAGCGCCAGCGGCACCAGCCCGCGCCAGCGCAGCATCAGCACCCAGAGTAGCCCCGCCAGCAGGAGTTGGCTCGCACCCCACTGGCCGAACAACGCCACGATGTTCGAGCCGCCCGCGACCTCGATGTCGATGGTCGCGATCGACTGCGCCCCGCCGTCCGACTTCAGTAGGTGGATGCAGCTCCGCACTGTGATGACGCCAAGCCACGCCAGCGCACCCCACACCGCGAGGCGTGGGCCGTCGTAGGCCGCGGGATTGGCCGGCAGCAGCGCCGCAGGCGATGGCCGCCAGGAGGAGGGGAGGAGGGAGTTGGTCATGGCAGGAGTGTAGCGTGATCCCGCCTCGTCGCACGCGGCATGCTCTCGCCGCGTCACCCGCGCTGCCCTACTGTGCGCCGCCATGCAGACCAAGCCCGTGCTGATCGCTGTTGCCCTCCTGCTCGCGATGTTGGGGCTTGCCGTCGCGTGGTGGGTTGCCGGCACCACCGATATCGTGACCGCGGACAAGATCCGGCGCCTTCTGGCCGAGGCCCGGGATCATCCCTGGGCGCCGGCTCTCGTGCTCGTGGCATTCCTGGTCGGCGGAGTCGTGGCGTTTCCCGTCAATGTGCTCATTCTCGCCACGGCGGCGGTTTTCGGGCCCTGGCTCGGCTTCGCCTATTCGGCGCTCGGCGCCTTCACCAGCGCGCTCCTGATGTACTTCGTGGGTGCCTGGCTGGGAAAGACGGCCCTGGCGCGCCTGTTCGGCCCGAGGTTGCAGCGCGTTCTCGGCGCAGCCAGGCAACGCGGCTTCATGGTCGTCGTCACCTTCAGGGTGGTGCCGGTGGCACCGGGCACCATGATCAATCTCGGCCTCGGCGTGAGTGGTATCTGTCCCGCCGACTTCATTGCCGGCTCGGTGGTCGGCATGACACCGGGCCTGCTGCTCATGTCCATCGTCGGCGACCGCCTTGCAGCCTTCATCACCGAGCCGACCCTCGGCGAGGTGAGTGTGCTGGTGCTGTGCATGGCGGCCTACCTCGCCTTCGTGTTCGGGATGCAGGTACTGCTGTCCCGGCATCAACGACAGCGGCAAAAGCCGGGATGAGCGACAACGAGAACGGGCAAACCGATGGTTCGTTCCGCCACGTGCTGCGCACCAGCCCGATGGATTTCTGGCGTCTGTGGTACGTCGGCATGGTCGTCTCCACCGTGCGCTGGCTGGAGACCGTTGCCATGGGGATCGTCGTCTATCAGCAGACCGGGTCGGCCTTCGTCGTCGCCATGGTCACCATGCTCCGCCTGGTTCCCATGGGCCTGTTCGGGGCTTTCCTCGGGGCCTTCGCCGAACGATTCGACCGGCGCCTGACCCTGGCAGGTGTCGTCGGCCTGATGGCTGTCACCTCGGCCTTGCTCGCCGTCGTCGCCTGGACGGGGACTCTGGAAGTCTGGCACTTCGCCGTCGCCAGTTTCATCAACGGCTGCGGCTGGGCCACCGACAATCCGCTGCGGCGGGTGATGATGGGCGAAGTCATGGGCCGAGATCGCATGGCCACGGCCATGGCGCTCGATGTCGGCGCCGGCAATGCCAGCCGCATGGTCGGCCCCGCCGTCGGCGGCCTGCTGCTGGCCGGTGTCGGCATCGAGGGTGCGTTCGTGCTGAGCGTGGCGATGTACGCGTCGGCCGTCGCGGCTGCGCTGCTGGTGCGGAGCCGCATTCCGTCCTCGCCCGGATCAGGCGCCGTGCTCGCCCGCACCTGGGAGGGCGTGGCGATCGTCTTCACCGACCGGCGCCTCGGCGCGATCATGGTGGTGACCGTCATCTACAACGTCTTCGCCTGGCCCTTCACTAGCATGATCCCCGTGATCGGGCGCGATCGGCTGTTGCTCGGCCCCGAAGGTGTAGGCCTCCTCACCAGCGTCGACGGCGTCGGCGCCTTCGCGGGTGCCCTGGTGCTGGCGCTATGGCTCAGTCAGGGCTGGCATGCCCGCGCCTATGTCGGCGGCGTGGCCGCCTACCTGGTGGGGCTGATCGCCTTTGCGTTCGCCCCCACGCCGCTGCTTGCCGGCGCCGCGCTGCTGGTGACCGGTCTCAGCGGAGCGGCCTTTTCCACCTTGCAGGCAACACTCGTCTACCTTGCTGCCCCGGTCGATATGCGCTCGCGCGTCTTGGGTGTCCTGTCGGTGTGCATCGGCACCGGGCCGATCGGCTTCCTCTGGCTGGGCTGGCTCGCCGACCTGATCGGCGCGCCCGAAGCGACGGCGATCACCGGGGTGATGGGGCTGCTGGCGCTCGCCGCGACCTGGCCGCTGTGGCGAAGGATCTGAGCGTCGTGCTCACCTCGTCGGCGCCGGCGGCCGGATCGGCAAGGGTCAAGTCTGGAAGCGGGTCAGGAACGTGAGAGCAAACATCCCCACGATCACGCCGCCCACCACACCCGCCACGGTCCAGACGAGCCGCCATATTTGCCGTCGCAGGAGAACCCCCGGCTTTATGGTCGCTTCGCCGAACACTTCCGCGCCGGTATCGCGGAGGTAGATCGATTTCGAAAAGTGCCACCACGCGGCCCACCCCCCGGCAACGCCGGAGACCAGCAGGACAGTCCAGATCAGATATTTGTAAGCCAGCATGCGACTACCCATTCCTCAGTCACAATGAGCCAGAACCAACTTACGAGCGGATTACGCTCACCTGTATGGCTGCTGTGGGCGAGGACTTTAGCGAAATATCTTCGGCAAGGTTATAGGCCTCTATAGCTGCTATAGGCGTGGCCCAAGTGTGAAACTCCGAACCAGAGGCCCCCATGATCCACGCCCCCATGATCCATGCCGTCGTCGTCACCCAGCCCACCAAGATGCTGAATAACCTGCTCGCCATTCTGGGCGAGGCGGAAAAGTTCGCGGCCGAGAAGAAGTTCGACATGAGCGTCCTGCTGCAGTCGCGCCTCTCGCCCGACCAGTTCAGCCTGGTGCAGCAGATCCGCACCGCCTGCGACACCGCCAAGCTCGGCGCCGCCCGTCTCGCCGACCGCGAAAAGGACGTGCCGGTGCATGCCGACACCGAGCAGACGCTGGCTGAGGTCAGGGCCCGCATCGAAAGCGTGATCGCCTATCTGAAGGGCTTCAAGCCCGATGCCTTCGCCGCGGCGGCCGAGCGGCGGATCACCCAGCCGCGCTGGAACGGCAAGACGCTGTCGGGCCAGGAATTCCTGATCCAGCACGTCATCCCCAATTTCTATTTTCACGTGACGACGGCCTACGCGATCCTGCGTCACAACGGCGTCGGCATCGGCAAGAGAAACTACCTCGGCGACATGCCCTACCGCGACGCCCCCGTCTGAAGCGCGAACCCCTGAAGCGCGGCCCCCCGGCATCTCTGCCGGGGAGGGGCGTCTATCGGCGCGCGGTCGGCGCCTTGCGCCTTTTCGTCGGGCCAGATGTCGTCTGGCCAGATGTCTTGGGGATGGGCGTCGACTCGGCGGCGGCGAGGGCCTTGATCATCTTCGCCACGCCGCCGCGCACGCCGGGCGCACGAATCTTGTAGTAGGCGCGCACCAGTTCGAGCGTTTCGCGCTTGATCAATGGGTCTTTTGGCTGTTCCGGCTCGAACGCCGGGCCGGCCTCGCCGAAGCCCTTGCGTCCGCGGCCCGGCGCCGGCTTTGCAGCCTGCGCCTTGGCTGGCATCTCGTCGAAGAAATACGACACCGGCACGTCCAGGACCTTGGAGAATTCGAACAACCGGCTCGAGCCCATCCGGTTGGAGCCGCGCTCGTACTTCTGAATTTGCTGGAATGTCAGGTCCACGGAGCCCGCGAGCTTCGTCTGGCTCATGCCGAGTAGGGTGCGTCGTTGACGCAGGCGCGTCCCGACATGGATATCGACGGCATGTGACGCCATTCTTAGGCTCTCCAACAGGATTGATTTCGACGAAGTCGATCGAGAGTCACTGTATCTGGTGGACTTGGGCGATTGTGAGGCAGAGCCGCCGCGGGCGGCGGGATTTCGTTGTCTCTATTGATTCATACCCGCTGAGTCACCACACTGTCGGACGACGGGACTCAAGGAAATCAGATCCCGTGGAGGCTGAGCAAAATGGCAAACCAGAACTTCAACGCCTTCAACAGGGCCGGCACCGTTGCCGACCAGGCGGCGTTCGATACAGGCCTGCGCACGCACATGATCCGGGTCTACAACTACATGGCCTCGGGGCTCGCGCTGTCGGGCATCGTGGCCTTCGGCCTGTTCAGCTCGCCCCAGCTCGCCTCGGTCTTCTTCCAGGTGAGCGGCGGCTATGTCGTGGGCCTCACCGGGCTGGGTTGGATCGCCACCCTGGCGCCGCTTGGCCTGCTGCTGCTGGTTTCGTTCCGCGCCGCCACGATGAGCGTCGGCGCGATCCAGGCGGTCTACTGGACAGTCACCGCCCTGATGGGTGTCAGCCTGTCGATCCTGCTGTTCACCTACACCGGCGCCTCGGTCGCACGGACCTTCTTCGTGACGGCCGCCGCTTTCGGCGCGCTCAGCCTCTACGGCTACACGACCAAGCGCGACCTCACGGCGATGGGCAAGTTCCTGTTCATGGGCGTGGTCGGCCTGATCCTGGCCGGCATCGTCAACATGATCTGGCCGTCGGGCACGATGAGCTTCATCATCTCGGCCGCCGGCGTGCTGATCTTCTCGGGCCTGATCGCCTACGACACCCAGAAGATCAAGGAGCAGTATGCCGAAGCCTGGGGCACCGACACGGCCGAGAAGGTCGCCATCTTCGGCGCGCTCAGCCTCTACCTCGACTTCGTGAACCTGTTCCAGTTCCTCATGATGTTCCTGGGCCAGCGACGCTGATAAAAGCCCTGACGCAAAAGCAGACGCCCGGATCGCAAGATCCGGGCGTTTTGTTTTGGGGAGAAGGGACGGGGCCTAAGGGGTTGTGGCGCCCCGGCTTCCGCCACGTCCCGGCATGGCAAGGGCCGCGGCAAATTCGCGCTTGAGTTCGGGCAGGGTCATCATGCCCGGCCGCGGCGGGAACTTGGACACCGCCGCGTTGCGCCTGTTTTCGTCCGGCCACAGCGCCTGGCGCGCCCGGGAGCGCGCCTCGTTGGTCTTGCCGCCGCGCAGGCTGGTGATCGCTGCCGCGAGGCACCGGCGTTCCCAATCGCCCAGCGGGCAGACACCGCTTTCGATGGCCATGAGGATTTGGGCGATGGCGGAGTGGGCCAGTTGCTTCGCGGTCTCCGGCGCCAGCCCTTCGGCGGCGGGCTCGGCGGCGAGGGATTTGCGGAGGGCGATGAGTTTGGGCGAATCGGACATGGCGCCAGCATAGCGTGAACGGCCCGTGGCGTCGTCCACTCTCTCGTCGCCACTCTCTGGCCGCCACTCTCTGGCCGCAAGCCGGCTGGGCCGGCGGAACGCCGCGCCGGTCAGCTCGACGACCTCGTGCTGCATTCCTTCTCGGTCGCGATGACGGCGGCGGCGCGGTTGCGCTGGCGGAAGCAGCCGTCGGTCCACAGCCCGGCGTAGGAGATGCCGACGCGTACGGTGTAGGTGCCGAAGCCGTTGGGCTTGCCGTTGTCGAACTCGCCCTCGTAGCGGCCGCCGGTGGCCGTCGTGAAGATGCCCCAGCCACTCGGCTTGCTGCCGCGCAGGTCGCCGTCATAGAAACTGCCGTCGGGATATTTCACCTTGCCGCGGACCGGCTGGCCGTCGCTGAACAGGCCCCGGTAATTGCTGAGGCCGTCGTCCGCCGCCGTGCCCCGTGTTGCTTCGCCCTGGACCGGGCTGCCGTTGCGCACCAGCCCGCTGTAGCGGCTGCCGTTGGCCGCCCGGAAGGCGGCGCGGCCGTTGGGCCTGTCGTCGCGGAACTCGCCCTCGTAGACATCGCCGTTGGTGTATTCGAAGACGCCGCGGCCGTTCATGCGGCCGTCGGCGTATTCGCCGACATAGCGGCCGCTCGGGATGCCGTTGGTGAACCACTGCAGGACCCCGCGCCCGCGCGCGATATTGGCCTCGCAGCCCCCCGACCAGGTGAAGGTCCTGTTGGGCTCCCCGCTGCTGTTCCAGACATGGCAATTCGACGCCGGGTTGCGCACCCACACGCCGGAGTCCTGGGCCCCGGCCGCGAGCGGCGCCGCGACCAGCGCCGCCGCCAGAATGAACCCACTCCAGCCCCGAATATCGCGGAAAATCAGCATGTTATCACCCTTCCCGGCGCCCCCAAGTTATTGCGCCTTCGCTGCGATTACTTAAGTAGGAGGGCGACCGGAATCAAGCACTTTGACTGCAATAATCTTTCAGATCGCAGCGAATTTTGGACAGTTCCTCTGTCAGGAAGTTGTCAGCTTGGAAGCGGCGGGGCAGGAAGCAACCAGAGGGCGATTGGAGAAGAACGTCGATGGCTGGCTGGCGCGCTACAGCCTCGGCAAGAACGGCCCGGAAATCCCGGCCCCGCCGAAAGAATGACGCTGCTTCAGGTCGTCAAGACGGATGGCTGAGGGCTGTCTAATCTTGCCACGCTCCCTTGGTCTGGCGCATCTTCCCGGCCCTTATTGAACGATCTCACCGCCAAGGGCCTGCGCCATGAAACCGACCGACGTCCTCATCGACCGCCATCCCGGCCGCTCCACCCAGACGATCGGCATCGCGCGGGCGCTCGGGACCGACCCGGACCTGATCCACGAGCCGTCGGTCGGCGTCGTCGGCACCAAGGGCGACAGCCAGTGCTATCTCGGCGTCCTGGCCAAGGTCGACGCCATCCACGAGCGGCTGAAGGCGCGCGTCGGCGCGGGCCAGGGCCAGCTCAAGCTGCGCCTGGTCCAGCCCGAGTTCACCATCGCCACCTCCGACGGCATCCGGAACGGCACGCGCGAGATGCGCTACTCGCTGATCGGCCGCGAGGTGACCAACGATGCCCTCTGCGAGCATCTGAGCGCGTCAGGCCTCGCCGGCACCATCGCCGTCGTGGCCTGCGACAAGCCGCCGGTCGGCACGCTGGCCGCACTGCTCGAGCACAACAGGCCCGCCATCATCATGTCGGACGGCCCGATCCACCCCGGCCACGATCCCAAGACGGGCGAGACCATCGACCTCGTCACCGCCTACCAGGTCGCCGGCCACCCCGACGCGGCGTTCCGCCAGCACATCGCGCTCCACGCCTGCCCCGGCATCGGCAGCTGCGGCGGCATGTTCACCTACAACACCATGCAGACCTTCATCGGCGTGGTCGGCATGCAGCCGCTGCACATGGTGGCGCCGCCGTCCGACGATCCGCGCCGCACCAATGAATTCGCCGACGAGCTGGTGGCCTACCTCGCCGACATGATCGAGAACGACCTGAAGCCGCGCGACATCGTGGTGCGCGATTCGATCCGCAACGCCGTGATCGTCGCCATGGCGATCGGCGGCTCGACCAACGTCACCCTGCATGCGCCGGAGATCGCGCGCGCCGCGGGCTACGCCGATTTCTGGAAGGACATCATCACGCCCGAGGAGTTCAACCACCTCTCGCAGCATGTCGTGCCCGTGCTCACCGATGCCCGCCCCTACGGCAAGTATTCGATGGTCGACATCGACAACGTCGGCGGCGTGCAGGTGATCGCCCGCGAGCTGCTCGACGCCGGCCTGCTGAACGGCGCCGTCATGACCTGCACCGGCGAGACGCTGGCGGCCCAGATCGATCGCCTCGGCGCCAAACGCGCCGACGGCAAGGTCGTCTACTCGGTCGAGAAGCCTTACAAGCCGACCGGCGGGCTGCGCGTGCTGGGCGGCAACCTCTCGCCGGATTTCTCCGCCATCCTGAAGCTCGCCGGCGTCGAGGGCGGGCTGGAGGGCAACACCTTCCGCGGCAAGGCGCGCGTCTTCGAGGGCGAGCGCGGCCTGCTCGAGGCGCTCGACAAGGCGCCGGACTCCTTCCAGAACCACGACATGGTGATCGTGCGCTACGAGGGCCCGAGCGGCGCGCCCGGCATGCCCGAGATGCTCGATCCGACCTCGCGCATCACCACGCTCTGCCGCGAGCGCAACATCGTGATCGGCCTGATGACCGATGCCCGCTTCTCCGGCGGCTCGGTCGGCCTCGTCATCGGCCACGTCGGCCCCGAGGCCGCCCTGGGCGGTCCGATCGCCTTCATCGAGGACGGCGACGAGATCGTGGTCGACCTCAACCGGAGCGAGCTGAACTGCCCCGCGCTCGACGATGCAGCGACCTTGGCCAAACGCAAGGCGGCCTGGGACAAGGCGGTCGCCGCCAACGGCGGCCTCCATCCCAACTGCGGCGTCGCCGACACGCGCCTGCTGCACCGTGCCCGCGCGACCGCCGTGCCCGCCACGCGCGGCGGCGGGCTGCATCCGAACCGCGAGGTCTGGGTCCGCGAACCGCGGCGCGCAGACCGGTCCGGCTTCAAGCTGCAGAACAAGTATCGGCCCAATACGAACAAGTCGTTTTGAGGCGGGGCGCTGGCTCCTGTTCCTCTCTCCGGCGAGGGCAGGGCATTCGCGTGTGACTCAAAGATCCCTCACTTTGTTCGGGATGGCACCGTTTCCAGCCGAGCAGGTCGGCTTTGTGCCCGAAGCGGACATAAACAAGGACGTGGCACGAATCGAGTCGCTAGCGTTCACGCCCGCTCACAGTTCACATGAAATTGTCCGTTAGAACAGGGAGATAAGTGTGAGCGGCTTCACACTTCGCCGCGCGCTCAGATTCCAAAATTGAAATTCAATTACTTTGTCGGTTGCTCAAAAGTGATGGGCCTATGAGCCATCAGGACGAACGCGACCTCGTGATCTGGCGTAGTTCGAAGACTGCTTGGCATGCACTTCATGTGGGCAGCTTTTATTTGATGAGAAGATATCCAGCGACACTCTCGTGTAATGAAATGAAATGCTTGCACCGTTCGGAGCCATTCATCTGCCGAGTGGCGGTGTGTCTCAATGCATACTTCGGAACTACCAAAAGGAATTCGTGTGGACTCATACTGATGAGCGGTATCGATGTCAGTGAGAATAAACCAACCCCCAGGGCGAAGTACACGGAACGCCTCCCGAGCAACTTGATCGACATCGTCGATGTGGCTGGCCACTCGGCACATAAGCGCGATATCGAAAGACCGATCGTCCACCGGTAGGCATCTGGCATCCCCGAGTTTCAGCTCGACATGCGTCCCACGAAGCTTCTTCTCGGCTTGCGCAATCATGTTCTTGCTCAAGTCAATCCCTACGACCTGCTTGGGATTGAACTGACTAGCAATGAGTTGGAGATATGTTCCGGTGCCAACACCAATATCTAGGACTGCTCCGAGCCTTGAGGGGCTGAGGCGCCCAAGCATGTCTTGGATGATAGGCCATTCGAAGCGGCGCCAAATTCTTTGCCACTTCCAATTATCGTACTCTGCGGCAATTAAATCGTACCCGCTTTGAGGGTCCAAAGCGGCGGTTGCAACTCGCCGGGCTAATTCGCGAGGTGCGAATGGGTACGCTGAGCTGGCATCTGGACGTCTTTGATCCCGCAGTTCCAGGTCGGCCAGAGGATTTGGAGACCAACCAATCTGTTCACTTAGCGGCTAAGGAAATCATCACGCGGCGAATCAAGGCGTACGCCCAAGCAGAGAATGGGTATC
>CANJHI010000120.1 GCA_947474005.1 Alphaproteobacteria bacterium
GGGCCACACCGTCCATGAAGGCGTCGTCGTGACTGGGATCGTGATGGAAGATGGCGAGCGTGCCGACCCCGGCCGCGTCGGCCAGTCGCGCGCCCTCCTGCCAGGTCGAGTGGCCCCAGCCGCGATAGCGCGGGTATTCGTCGTCGGTGTAGCTCGAGTCGTAGATCATCACGTCGGCGCCGCGGCAGAGTTCGACGATGGTCTCGTCGCGCCTGCCCTCGTAATGCTCGGTGTCGGTGATGTAGCAGATCGACTTGCCGCCGTGCTCGATGCGGTAGCCGGTGGCACCATTGGGATGGTTGAGCGGCGCCGTGCGCATGCTCACCGCCTCGCCGCAGGACAGGGTCTGGCCGCTCTTGAATTCCTTGAACGAGACGGTTGCCTGGAAGACCTCGAGCGACACCGGATAGAGCGGCGCCTGCATCAGGTGGCCGACGACCTTCTTCAGTGTGTAGGGCGCCTCGAGGTGCCCCGCCCACATGCGCACCGAATTACGCTGTTCGAACAGCGGTGCAAAGAAGGTGAGGCCCGAGATGTGATCGAGATGGGTGTGGGTGAAGTAGATGTCGATGTCGAGCGGCGCCTGGCGGGCCAGTTCCAGGCCCAGCGTGCGAATCCCCGTGCCGGCATCGAAAATCAGTCGCCGGCCGGCCGCGGTGACTTCCAGGCACGAGGTGTTGCCGCCATAGCGCGTATACTCCGCGCCGGAGCAGGAAATGGAACCACGCACACCCCAGAACCGGACTTTCAAACCATCGGCCAAGGACCCGATACCCCTTTCCTCTTCGCCCGCAGAGTCCACGCGCGGGTGGCCCGCGTCAACCGAGGCCGGGTCTGCCCCGGAACCGGCCCTGTTCTTGCACGGCCATCCAATGGCTGGCGTTTCACGTATTGTTGCAGGGGGCGAGTGAAATCGCCCACCCGCCCGCGTTGCCTAGAACCTTGTTCGGGGTAATACTTACGTCATGGAAATCGACAATCATGCTTCCCCGCCGGCGATCGTCGAACCGCCGACGCGCACCGCGAAGTTCGCCATCGGGCAGGTGGTGAAGCATCGTATCTATCCGTTCCGCGGCGTCATATTCGACGTCGACCCGGTGTTCGCCAACACCGAGGAGTGGCTGTCGTCGATCCCGGCGGAGGTTCGCCCGCGTCGCGACCAGCCCTTTTACCACCTGCTGGCCGAGAATTCGCAGACGACCTATGTCGCCTACGTCTCGGAACAGAACCTGCTGCCCGACGACACCGGCAAGCCGGTGTCGCATCCGCAGGTTCCGCATTTCTTCAAGGAACTGAAGCGCGGCCACTACGTCTCGCGCGACCGCGCGCTGCACTGATTTGATCTAGTGGATGTCCTCCGAGGCCGCGAAGGCCTTGCGCAGGACCTCGATCCCGAACCCCTTCTTCTTGGCCGCGTCGAGGATCACCTTCTCCTTGCGTGCCAGCAGCGCGATCGCCGCCGGCAACTTGGCCGCCAGATCGTGCGGGATGACCACGGCGCCATGTCGGTCGGCGTGGATCAGGTCGCCATGGACCACGGTCATGCCGAAGATGTCGACGGGCATACCCCAGCCTTCGACGTGCACAAAGGCATGGCTGGGACCGACCTTGCCGGCGAGAATGGGGAAGCCCTTGGCCAGCACGCCGAGATCGCGCACCGAACCGTTGGTGATACAGCCCAGCACGCCCAGCCCGCGATGCACGGTACTGTTGACCTCGCCCCACATGGCGCCGGTGCCGGGATTGGAATCGAGGTCCTGGATGATGGCGACGGTTGGGCCGTGGCCGCTCACGACATATTCGTACCAGCCGACGCGCTTTGCCTTCTTCTCGGCAGCGGAACCCACCGCCGGCTGAGCGGCGCGGATGACGCCGGTGCGGGCATATCCCACCATCGGCGGGGCGTCGGGCTCGGTCGGGTGGAGATGCTGGGTCGTGAAGCCGGTCGCGGTGCGAACGCCGCGCGCTTCCTCGAGCGCGTTGCAGATCGTGGGCGTGTCGACGGCGCGCAGCGCGTCGAACAGTTTCTTCTGGGCCTTGGCGTCCATCGTCGTTTTCTCCCGGTGGTCGTCAGTTAGTTATCGTCAGCTAGCTATCGTCAGTTCAGTGGAAACGGAAAGTACTTCTCGTTGATCTTCTTGTAGGTGCCGTCGCTCACCATCTCGCCCAGCGCCTTGTTGAAGGCATCGCGCAGCTTGGCGTCCTCGCGGCGCATGCCGGCGGCGACGCCGAGGCCCAGCGTCTGGTTGTCCTTGATGTCCTGGCCGACCAGCTCGCAACACTTGCCGTCTGCCTTCTGGCTCCACAGCCAGAGCTGCGCCTTGTCGCCGAACACCGCGTCGACCTCGTCGGTGGCCAGGCCGTGCAACGCCTCGGCCAAGGTGTTGTAGCGCTTGAGCTGGGCGGAACGGCGGAAGCTCTTGTCGGCCCAGTCGGCGTGCGTCGAATCCTTCTGGATGCCGATCCGCTTGTTGCGCAGCAGCGACGGCGGCCCGTCGAACGGCGCGCCCTTCAGGGCGATGAAGGCGCCGGGCGAGAGATAGTAGCGTCGCGACAGGCTCATCCGCTTGCGTCGCTCGCTGGTCACTTCCATCGACGACATGATCACGTCGAACTTCTTGTCGAGCAGGCCGGGAATGAGGTCGTCCCACTTGAAGGCAGCGAACTCGCACTCGGCCTTCATGCGCTGGCAGGCTTCCTGGGCCACTTCCATCTCGAAGCCGGCGGGTATGCCCTTGCGGTCGAGGTAGTTGAAGGGCGGGAAGGCGGCCTCGGTGGCGACCGTGATCTTGAAGGCCGGTGGCGTGAACGGCGACTTGGGCCCGGGCTTGGCCGCCGCCGCCGTGGGCTTGGCCGTTGCCGCGGGAGGCTTCGCCGCTGGCTTCTGCGGTTGTTGTTGCGGCTGCTGCTGCGCCGACGACGTGCCGGTGGCGGCAAACAGGACGATGAGAAGCGCCAGCAGCAGCCTCATGCGATCAGCCGCTCCAGGAGCGCGTTCAGCCGCTGACGGCCCGCCTCGGTGGCGCCGAGGCGATCGGGCCGGATTTCGAGGAAGCCGGCGGCGACCAGCGGCGCCAGCTTCGCCTCGCCCAGCGCCGTCACGGGATCGGCGCCGGTGACGGATGCGAACAGCGCGCGGTCGATGCCGTCGGCCAGTCGCAGTCCCATCATTAACGCCTCCTCCACCAGATCCTGCCCGGCGACGGTCGTGCTTTCCGCCGTGCCGTGGCCCACTCGTTCGACCGCCTCGAGCCAAGCCTCCGGCCCGCTCGCCCGCCGCGTCGCCCGCTTGAGCCCGCCACCATCTATCGAGCCCACGGCGAAGCGGCCGTGCGCGCCCGGTCCGATTCCGACGTAATCCTGATACCGCCAATAGATCAAATTATGGCGGCAGGCAGCCCCCGGGCGCGCATGATTGGAAATTTCGTAGGCGGGCAGGCCGGCCGCCGCGAGCCGGGCTTGCGTCGCCTCAAACATCGTCGCCGCCGCCTCCTCATCGGGCAGGGCGAAGGCGCCGCGGGCATGGTCGGTGAAGAAGCGCGTACCGCGCTCGATGGTTAGTTGATAGAGCGAGAGATGTTCGCCGGCGAGGGCCAGGGCGCGCTCCAGCTCCTCGGCCCAGGTCTCCGGCGTCTGGCCCGGACGGGCATAGATCAGGTCGAACGAATAGCGCGCAAAATGGCGGCGCGCGGTGTCGAGGGCGGCCAGGGCCTCGTCCGTCGAATGCTCGCGGCCGAGGAATTTCAGCGAAGCGGCATCCAGCGCTTGCACGCCCAGCGACACCCGATTGACGCCCGCTTCGGCCAGGGCTGCGAACCGGCCGGCCTCGACCGAGGTCGGGTTGGCTTCCAGCGTGATCTCGACGTCGGGCGCGTGGTCCCATAGCTCCCGGATCCGCGCGATCAACGCGGCCACGGTTTCTGGTGGCATCAGCGACGGCGTGCCGCCGCCGAAGAAGATCGTCTCTACCCGGCGGCCCGGCACCTCGCGGGCGGCGTGCTCCAGTTCGCGGAGGAGCGCGTCCCGCCAGCGCGCCTGCTCGACGCCGTCTCTGACGTGGCTGTTGAAGTCGCAGTAGGGGCACTTCGACTTGCAGAAAGGCCAGTGGACGTAGACGCCCAGCGGCGGCGCGCTCATCCGAAGCACGCCTCGACCATCATCCGGAACGCCCGCCCGCGGTGGCTGATGGCGTTCTTTTCAGCGTCGGACATTTGCGCCGTGGTGCGCGTGTCACTTTTCGGCTGGAAGCACGGATCGTAGCCATGGCCGCCGGTGCCGCGCGGCGGCCAGACGATGCTGCCGTCGAGCGTGCCGTGGAACAGTTCGAGGTGCTCGTCAGGCCAGGCCAGCGCCAGCACGCAATGGAAGGTGGCGGCGCGGGCGGCGTCCGTCTCCGGCACACGGCGCGCGCGAAGTTCGTCCTGGATGCGGTGCATGCCGACCATGGCGTCACGCGTCGGACCTTCCCAGTCTGCGGTATAGAGGCCCGGTTGGTGGTCGAGCGCGTGAACACTGAGGCCGGAATCGTCGGCCAGCGCCGGCAGGCCGCTGGCACGGGTTGCCGCCAGCGCCTTGATGGTGGCGTTCTCCTCGAAGGTCGTGCCGGTCTCGTCGGGTGCCGGCAGGCCGAGGTCACCAGCCGAGACGATTTTTACGCCGAAAGGAGAAAGCATCGTGGCGATCTCGCCCGCCTTGCCGCGATTGTGGGTGGCCACGACCAGCTTGGGCAAGGTGAAGCGACGCGCGATCAATTCTTTCCGCTCCTCATCGGCTGCCCCTCATCTACCGATCGCCAGCCGCTGCAGGCGCGCGAGTTCGCCGACACCCTTCTTGGCGAGTGCCATCAGTTCGAGGAACTGCGCCTCGCTAAAAGGCTTGTCTTCGGCCGTGCCCTGGACCTCGACGATGCCGCCGTCGCCGGTCAGCACGAAGTTGGCATCGGCCTGGGCCTTGGAATCCTCGGGATAGTCGAGATCGAGCACCGCCGTGCCCTCCCACAGGCCGCAGGAGACCGCCGCGACCTGGCCGGTGATCGGGTTGGCGGTCATCTTGCCGTCCTTGATCAGGCGCTCGAAGGCGAAATGCAGCGCCACCCAGGCGCCGGTGATGCTGGCGGTGCGGGTGCCGCCGTCGGCCTGCAGCACGTCGCAGTCGATATTTATTTGCCGCTCGCCCATGGCGGGCAGATCGACGATGGCGCGCAGCGAACGGCCGATCAGGCGCTGGATCTCCTGGGTGCGGCCCGATTGCTTGCCGCGGGCGGCCTCACGGTCCGTGCGGGTATGGGTCGAACGCGGCAGCATGCCGTATTCGGCGGTGACCCAGCCGCGTCCCGAATTACGCAGGAAAGGCGGCACTTTCTCGTCGACCGAGGCGGTGCAGAGGACGTGGGTTTCGCCGAATTTCACCAGGCACGAGCCTTCGGCATAGCGCGAGAAGCCCGGCTCGAGCGAAATGGGGCGTAGCTGGTCGGGGCTGCGGCCGGAAGGGCGCATGGACTTCTCCTGAACGTATCGGCCGAATGGCGGGCGGCCGGTGTAGCGCCCGGACGGCTCCAAATCCAGCCATCCCGGCTGCTTTCCGGTCGGCTTCATTGACCCGACCCCTTGTACTACCTACATTTTTTCCATGGCGATCCACCGTATCGGTTCTCCCGGGGGGGTCCTCACCGACAATGCCTCCGGTCAACGACAGACGGCGTCCGTCGCCGAACTGAACGACCGCGCGCGCGAGGTCCTGCGCCTGGTGGTCGAAAGCTACGTCGAGACCGGCGAGCCGGTGGGCTCCAGGGCGCTCACGCGCAAGCTCACGGAAACGCTGTCGCCCGCCACTATCCGCAACATCATGGCCGACCTGCAGGACGTCGGGCTGCTCTATGCGCCGCACACGTCCGCCGGTCGTTTGCCGACCGACGCCGGGCTAAAGCTCTTCGTCAACGGCCTGCTCGAAGTCGGCAACATTTCCGAGGAGGAGCGCGCCAGCATCGAGGCGCGCTGCGCTACCGTCGGCCGCAGCGTCACCGAGGCGCTGGAGCAGGCGACCACCTTGCTGTCGGGCCTGTCGCGCTGCGCCGGCCTGGTGATGGCGCCCAAGACCGAGCAGCCGCTGAAGCACATCGAGTTCGTCAATCTCGGCCCCGGCCGCGCGCTGGTCGTGACGGTGACGCAATCGGGCCATGTCGAGAACCGTGTGATCGACACGCCCCTTGGCATGCCGCCGTCGGCGCTGGTCGAGGCCACCAATTATCTCAATGCGCGCCTGATGGGCCGCACCTTCGAGGATGCGCGCCGTCTCATCCTGGAAGATCTGAAGTTGCAGCGCGCCGAGCTGAACGACCTCACCGCACGGGTGATCGAGTCGGGCCTCGCGACTTGGGCCGGCGAGCCCGGCAGCGCGCTGATCGTGCGTGGTCAGGCGCGGCTCCTCGAAGACATCACCGCCATCGCAGACCTCGAGCGCGTGCGCATCCTGTTCGACGCGCTCGAACGCGGCGAGGGCTTCGTGCGCCTGCTCGAGCTTTCCAATACGGCAACGGGCGTGCAGATCTTCATCGGCACCGACAACCCACTGTTCGCCAACACCGGCTGCTCGATGGTGGTGGCGCCGTTCCGCGATTCTCAGGAACGCATCCTGGGTGCCATCGGCGTCATCGGCCCGACGCGATTGAACTACGCCCGCATCATCCCGCTGGTCGACTATACCGCCCGCGCCATCGGACGAGTCGTCGGTTAGCGCGTTCCGACGCGCTGGCTCACCAGTCCTTTTCGTCGAAATCCTCCAGCGCCTTCGTCTCCGCATCCAACGACGGAGCCTCGGCCTCCTCGGCGGCGGATCGGGCCAGGATCCTGAGCTTTGTCGCGGGGCCGATCAGCGGCACCAGTTCGAGCAGGTCGGCTTGCGAGAAGGCCACGCACCCCCTGGTGGGCGCATAATCCTCGCGCGCGATGTGAAGGAATATGGCGCTGCCCCATTCGCCTTCGGGCGGGTCGTCGTTGTAGCCAACCACGACCACGAGGTCGTAAAGCCCGTCCTCGCGCCACATTTTCTCGGCGCTCCAGTCGTTGGGGACGTGGACCAGCCGGTTGTAGGTGGCCGAGCGCGGATCGTCGCACCAGCCGTCGTGCTCCGATATCGGCCGAGCCGGCAGGCGGACCTTGGGCAGCACCAGCCGGTCGTTGCGGAAATAGAGGCGGCGCAGGGGATATTCCCCGGCCGGGGTGGCGGCATCGCCCTCGACCTTGTCCTCGCGGACGCCGCCTTCACCCACCGTGCAGCGCCACCGCCTGGAGCCCAGCGTGGCCCAGCCCCGTGAGGTTTCGGGCGAGTCGGCCTGGACGATCAGAACATCTTCGTCGGTATCGAGCGGGGACATTGCCTGTAACTCCTGTGCCCCTCATAAAGGCACGCTCTTGAGGGAGAAAGCGATGGGTTATGTCGTGAAGGCGCCGGCCATCGTCGGCGTGCCGGTCAACGGAACCGGCGATCTGTTCCCGGTCCGCCGCATCTTCTGCGTCGGCCGCAATTATGCCGCCCATGCCCGCGAGATGGGCCACGATCCCGACCGCGAGCCGCCATTCTTCTTCACCAAGCCGGCCGACGCCATCGTGATCTGCGCCGATCCCAAGAACCCGACCAAGGTCGCCTATCCGTCGGCCACCAAGAACCTGCACCACGAGATGGAGCTGGTGGTGGCCATGAAATCGGGCGGCACCGACATTCCCGTCGACAAGGCGCTGGACCACGTCTTCGGCTACGGCGTCGGCCTCGACATGACCCGCCGCGACCTGCAGAACCAAGCCAAGGACATGGGCCGGCCGTGGGACATGGGCAAGGGCTTCGACCAGTCGGCGCCGATCGGCGAGATTTTCCCGGTGTCGAAGGTGGGCCATCCCTCGAAGGGCACCATCCAGCTCGATGTGAACGGCAAGACCCGCCAGAAGTCGGACCTCAATGCGCTGATCTGGAGCGTGCCCGAGACGATCTCGTATCTGTCCGGTCTGGTGGCGCTGGCCGCCGGCGACCTGATCTACACCGGCACGCCCGACGGCGTGGCCGCGGTGGTCAAGGGCGACACGCTGTCCGGCTTCGTCGACGGCTGCGGCACGGTCAACTGCGTTCTGGTCTGATCATCGGACTGCGGGCCTCCAGGCCCGCTTCATGATCATGAGCGGGCCTGGAGACCCGCGGTCCGTCAGAGTTGCTGGGCCTTAAACGTATCGCACTTCGTCATGTCCCCGCTGTCGAGGCCGAGGCGGAACCAGCGCGTGCGCTGGGCGCTGCTGCCATGGGTAAAACTGTCGGGAACCACTCGGCCCTGGGTCTGGCGCTGCAGCTTGTCGTCGCCGATCGCCGTCGCCGCGGCCATCGCCTGATCGATATCTTTGTCGTCGATCATCTTGCCGCCGCGCTGGCGGTCGGCGCGGTTGGCCCAGACGCCGGCGAAGCAGTCGGCCTGCAGTTCGGTCCGCACCGACAGCGCGTTGCCGTCGCGCTTGCTCATGCTCTCGCGCATCTGCTGCACCTTGCCGGAGATGCCGAGCAGGTTCTGCACATGGTGCCCGATTTCGTGGGCGATGACGTAGGCCTGCGGGAACTGGCCGGGGGCGTGGAAACGCGCCGCCAGCTCGTCGAAGAAGCCGAGGTCGAGATAGACCCGCTGGTCGGCCGGACAATAGAATGGCCCCATGGCGGCCTGCCCGACGCCGCAGTCGGTTCGCGTGGCGTCGCGGAACAGCACCAGCCTGGGCTCGCGGTAGACCCGGCCCATGTCGCGAAAGACATCGGACCATACGGTCTCGGTGCTCTTCAGCACACGCGACACGAACTGCGTCTCGGGATCTGCAGCCGGTCGTGGCGCGGTCCGGCTGGCGGACGAGGAGGCGGGCGCCTGGACCGAGGGGCTCTCGCTGCCGCCCAGACCGCCCAGCAATGCGCCCGGGTCGGCGCCCAGCACCAAGGCGATGACGACGAAGGCGACCAGCCCGAAGCCGCCCTTGAACAGGCCGCCACCGCCGCCACCCATGGGGATGCCGGGGCCGCCGAACCCGCCGCCGCCAAATCCGCCCCCGCCGAATCCCCCGCCACTATCGTCGCGCCGGTCCTCGATGTTACTGCTTTCGCCGCCGTCTATCTGCATCATAGGCCTCCGCGGGTGAGAATGGGCGAAGCGGCGTGCGTTCGTCCATCCTTGCCGTATATTGCATGGCAATGAGTCTCTCCATTGCCACCTGGAACATCAATTCGGTCCGGCTGCGGATCGGTAACGTCGAGCGGTACCTGCGGTTGCGCAAGCCGGACGTGCTCTGCCTGCAGGAAACCAAGTGCCCGGATGAATTCTTCCCGCACCAGGCGTTCGAGGCGCTGGGCTACACCCATCGTCTCGTCCAGGGCATGAAATCATACAACGGCGTGGCCATCCTTTCGAAGGTGCCGTTTACCGGCACCACCATCCATCATCGCTGCGGCAAGGAAGATTGCCGCCATGTCGAGGCCGCGCTCGACGTCGGCGGCGACCCGATCCTGCTCGACAATCTCTACATCCCGGCGGGCGGCGACATTCCCGATCCGGACCAGAACGTGAAGTTCGCCCACAAGCTCGATTTCTACCGCGAGATGGCCAAGTGGTACGAGGACCACAAGCCGCGCCCGCGCGCCCGCAAGGGCCTGCGCCGGATCGCCGTCGGCGATCTCAACGTGGCGCCGCTGGAACACGACGTGTGGAATCACAAGCAGCTCCTCAAGATCGTGTCGCACACGCCGGTCGAGGTCGATCTGTTCGGCCGGATGCAGGCGTCGCTCGACTGGATCGACGTGCCGCGCCGTTTCGTCGCCGCCGACCAGAAGCTCTATTCGTGGTGGAGCTACCGCAACAACGACTGGCGAGTGTCCAATCGTGGCCGCCGGCTCGACCATATTCTCGCCACGCCCGCGCTGTCGGGGGCGATCAGCAGCTACCACATCGACTCCGACCTGCGCGATTGGGAGAAGACGTCCGACCACGTGCCGGTGATGGCGACATTTGACGTCTGACGGGAGAAGGCAATGAGCATCCTCGGCATCATCCTGATCGGCCTGGTGGTCGGTCTGATCGCGCGCTTCCTGACGCCCGGCCCCAATCCGCGCGGCATCATCGTCACCATCGTGATCGGCGTCGTAGGTGCGGTGATCGCCACCTACGGCGGCCAGGCGCTCGGCCTCTACCAAATCGGCCAGCCGGCCGGCTTCTTCGGCTCGGTCGTGGGCGCGGTGGTGCTGCTGGTGTTGCTGAAGCTGATCGACCGCTAGCTGGCCTGATAAAGGAAATACCGGTCCGTCGGTACGCCCGGCGGTTCGGGTAGCCGGCGCCAGCGCGGCACGTCGAGCGACTGGTTGGCGAGCACATAACCGCCTGATCCCGCCAACGAGTCGAGCATCGGACCAAGCCACGCCGCCATCGCCATGTTGGCGGCATGATCGCCGGTGCCGAGATCGGTATGGATCAGCGCTGCGGTCGCCCCAAGCGAGCGCGCCGCACGCGGCAACGCCTCGCGGGCCTCGCCCAGGAACAGTCGGTCGTCGGGCGGAATGCAGTCGGGATGAGCCGCCACCTGACGCTCGAAGACGTAGATGTCGCGCCGGGGAAAGAGATCGCGCAGGTGATCGTAGGTCCGCCCGTTGCCCAGCCCGATCTCGAGGATGGGTCCCGGCAGGGCGTCGATCGCGGGCTTGAGGAAATTGAGGCAATCGCGCTGCGCCTGCATGCGCGCGATGAAGCTGTCGAGACGGCTCATGGGTGTCTGTCAGGCGGCCTTGTTCGCCGTCGCCGCCTGCAGTTTCCGGTTGGTGTCCTCGAGACGATGCGCCAGCTCACGCAACATTTCGATCGCCATCTGCGGGAACTCCGAGACCACGCGGTAGAACATGTCCTTGGTGATCTTGAGCGTCGCGAGCGGTTCCTTCGCCTTGATCGTGGCGGTGCGCGGCACGTCGCACAGGATGGCGATCTCGCCGAAGAAGCTGTTCTTTTTCATTTCGGCGACGGCGATCTGGCCGCCTCCCGCCTTGTCGATCAACACCTCCGCTGTGCCGCCCAGGATGACATACATGGCGTCGCCCAGGTCGCCCTGGTGGCAGACCTCCTGGCCGCCGGCGAAGTTCTGCCGCTCGCTGGTGAAGGCCAGAAGCTTCAACTTGGCGGGTTCGATCTTGGAGAAGATCGGCACACCCTTGAGAAGCTCGACTTCCTCGTTGAGGTTCATCGCGTCCTCCTGAAGTTCCTCACGCCGATGCCATGAGGTCGGTATAAAGCCCGCCGCGCGCCGCCAGTTCCGACGGCGCGCCCTGGGCCACGATCTTGCCGGCTTGCATGACCACGACCTGCTCGAACGGTTCCGCCTGAGCCGGACGGTTGGCGATCCACACCACGCCGCGCCCGTCGGCTGCAGCCAGGATGTTGTCGCGGATGCGATCCTGCGTGCGGCCGTCGAAGACCGCCACCGCCTCGTTTACGACCAACAGCTGCGGTCGCTTGATCAGCGCCCGGGCGATGCCGAGCTTCTGGCGCTGGGTTGCCGGCAGGCGTTTGCCGGCGACGCCGACATTGTACTCCAGGCCGACGCCGATTGCCGAATCGCGCAATCCGAGTTCGTTCAGGACTTCGGTGATCAGCGTGCCGATGCGTGTGTCGGCCTGGGCCTGGCCGTAGACCAGGCGTCCGAACAGGATGTTGTCCTGCAAGGTGGCGGCGCTGTTGTAGCGCTCGAAATCGTAGAACTCGACGGCACCGCGCAGGTTGGCGGGCAGGCCCGAGGCGAAAGCATGACGGGCGCCTAGCAGGCGCTCCTCGACCGCGCCGTCGATCAGGCCGAGACGGTGGCGGGCTTCGATATAGCGGAAGGGCAGTGTCATCAGGCGCGGCCGGTCGGCCTCGGGCACGGCTTCGATGCCCTTGCCGCCCAACCGCTGCAGCAGCAGCCGGACGTTGGGCAGTTCGTCGGCCGAGATGAAGCTGTACTGCTCGAACAACGGGTTGTCGGGCGACAGGCCGGAGAACAGCTCGACCATGGTCTCTGCGATGGCGAGGCCCATGCGCTGCAGGTCGAGTTCGAGTCCGGTCGCCTGCAGCACCGACTGCACGTAAGGGTCGGCGGCGATGTTGTCGCCATCGAACTGCTTGCCGAGTGGCGTACCGAACAGCAGGTTCTCGGCGACCGACAGGTTCTTGTTGTAGAGGTCGACATTGAACGGCTCGACGAGGCCGGCATAGGTCGCGTTCTGCAACCGCCCGTGCAGGGTGTGGCGCGCCGTCAGGATCTTTTCGGCGAGGTCGGGCCTCTGCGCCACGTCGATGGTGCCGCGCAGGCCGAGCGAGTAGATGTCCTCGTCGATCTCGACCTGACGCAGTGCGTCGACCATGCGCGGCAGCAGATCGGCCGGGCCGGTGGCGCCGGCCAGCTCGTAGTCGACCCAGTCGGCATTGGGATCGAACGGCGGGTTGCCGGCGCGCACCGATTCCGCCCAGAACGCTTCGCGCAATGCCTTTGTGGCGTCGTCATAGGCGGCCGGTGCTACTGGCCGGAATTTCAGGCCGAACAGCAGGTTGTCGCGGACCGAGAGTGGAAACAGGTAGGTATCCTGGCCGATGTAGGCGGTGCGGGCACCGAGCACATACTCCGGCACCTGGAAAAAGTCCTGGCCGTCGATCCGGACCGAGCCGCCCGTCGGCGTGGCAAGGCGGGCCAGCACCTGGCCCAGCACGTCCTTGCCCGAACCCGAGCCGCCGATCACCGCCAGCTTGGTCGAGGTCGGGACGGAAAGCGTCACGCCGTCGAGCAGCTTCACCCGGCCGTCCTCGGAGTAGGTGACGCCGGTCAGCGTCAGTTCCTTGCCGAGCGGCGGCGGCGGCCCGTCGGGGATCGCCTGCAGTTCCGGCTTCATCATGCCCTCGGGCTGGAACTGATCGATCACCTGCTCGTACTTGATCTGCACGTCCTGGCGCTGCTGGTCCCAGTCGATCAGCTCCTTGATCGGCGACGGCAGGTCCTTGTAGGCGAGCAGCACGCCAACCACGGCGCCGACGTCCATCTGGCCGGTGATCGCGAAGTAGCCCCCGATCAGGTAGATCGCGAACGGGGTCGCCTGGGACAGGAAGTTGTTCCAGAACTTGGCGACGAACTTCTTTTGATAAAGATCGAAGCGGATCTTGAAGATGTTGCCCAGCCGCTCGGAGATATCGGCGCGCTCATAGTTGGCGGCGCCGTGAATGTGGATCTCATGCACACCGTCGGCGGTTTCGGCGATGCGGCCTGCAAGCAGCCGGGCCGAGAGCTGGCGCTGCCGGCCGAGCACCAGCACCGGCTTGCGCAGCCGCGGGATGATCGCCATCTGCACGGCCAGCAGGACGACGACCACGATGCCGAGCAGCCAGTTCTGCATCATGATGAAGATGATCGCCGTCAGTGCCTGGCCGCCCAGGAACATCGGCGCCACGAAGGCATCGCCGATGAAGCCGCCCAGCGGCTCGACCTCGTCCTTGACCATGGTGGCAAGCTCGGCCTGCTTGACCTTGCGGAAATGGGCCGGCGGGAACCGCAGGATCCGGTCGTAGAGCTCGTAACGCAGGCGGCGCAGCATGCGCTCGCCCATGCGGCCCTTCTGGGTGTTGATGGTCTTCTTGAACTGGCCATTCACGACCACGGCGCCCAGGAAGACGAAGCTCATGGCGACCAGGTATTGGAGCTGGTCGACCTGGAAGCCGTCGAAGAAGCGGATCACCTTGCCGGGCAGGATGGCCGAGAGGTCGAACTCCCAGACCAGGAAAGGGATGGTCGTGGTGTTCTTGAAGGCGTTGCCCTGGATGCCGTTGTTGATCACCGATTTCGGTACGGTGAGCGACAGGAAGTAGAAGAGCTGCGCCAGCACCACCAGCGCCAGGATGACGAGCTGTTCGGGCCGGCTGTGCCGCCAGATATAGGTAAACAGATTGCGTTGCATCGAATCCTGCGCGGCGCCGGCCCAGGCTAGGGTCTCCATCCGGTATATTCGATCAGCCCCTTGATTACATTCGATTTTTCGTGTCAGAGGGGCCGGATTTCACGTCGCAGCCTGGCTGTGGCATAGTTCGGCAACATTCACCGGTCGGGGCAGGAGGCGCTTCGTCCAGGGGGAGACACGTCGCATGCTCGCCAGCAGCCGGTCCAAGCGTGTGCTGATCTACAGCCACGACTCCTTCGGTCTCGGCCACGTGAGCCGGTGCCGCACCATTGCCAATGCCCTCGTCGAGGCCGACCAGTCGGTGTCGGTCCTGATCCTGTCGGGCTCGCCGATGATCGGATCCTACGAATTCCGCTCCGGCATCGACTTCGTGCGCGTGCCTGGCGTGGTCAAGCAGATCGACACCGGTGAATACGACTCCGCCAACCTCCGGGTCGGCGTCGAGCATACGATGGAATTGCGGACGCGCATCATCCGCGACACCGCCGACATCTTCCGGCCCGACCTCTTCATCGTCGACAAGGAGCCGCTCGGCCTGCGTGGCGAGGTCGGTCCGGCGCTGCGGCTGCTCAAGGACCGTGGCACGCCGCTGGTGCTCGGCCTGCGCGACGTCATGGACGATCCGGCGGCGCTGGCCCAGGAGTGGGAGCGCAAGAAGATCGTGCCGGCGTTGCGTGACCTCTACGACGAGATCTGGATCTACGGCCTGCCGCAGATCAACAAACCGCTCACCGGCATCGACGTGCCGCCATCGGTGCGGCACAAGACGGTCTACACCGGCTACCTGCACCGCGAGCTGCCGCTGCACGCTGACGTGCCGCACGAGATCGAGGAGATCGACGGGCCGTTCATCCTGGTCACGTCCGGCGGCGGCGGCGATGGCGAGGATCTGGTCGACTGGGTGCTCGCGGCCTATGAGCACGATCCCCACATTCCCTATGGCGCAGTGATCGTCTTCGGCCCGTTCATGTCGGCGAACGCGCGCGAGGCCTTCAAGGACCGTGCCGCGAAATTCAAGAATATCCGCACCCTTACCTTCACCAACAATCTCGGGGCGCTGATGCAGCGCGCAGCGGGCGTGGTCGCGATGGGCGGCTACAACACCTTCTGCGAGATCCTGTCGTTCGACAAAAGGGCGATCATCGTGCCGCGGACCAAGCCGCGGCTGGAGCAGTTCATCCGGGCCCGCGCCGCGCGCAACATCGGCCTGATCGAGATGCTGGATGCCGACAAGGGCCGCGATCCGCAGGCCATGGCAACGGCGTTGCGGCAGTTGCCGCAGCAGGGCCTGCCGAGCGATGTCGTGGTACCCGGCCTGCTCGACGGTCTCGGCAATGTCTGGCGTCTGGTCGCCAAGCAACTCATGCACCCGCACCGTGGCCCGGCGTCGCTCGACGCGATCGAAAGCAGCGCCGAGCCGCCGCCTGATCCGGCTCCCAATTCGGCGGTCGTCCCGCCCGTGCGCGCCAGGACCTAAGCACCGGCTGCTCATGTCCGTCGAAATGGGCGCGCGCGTCGCGGTCGTGTTGAAGGGCTGGCCGCGCCTTTCCGAGACCTTCATCGCCCAGGAGCTCGCCGGGCTCGAGGCGCGCGGCGTCGCGCTCGAGATCTGGTCGCTGCGCCGGCCGACCGACAAGATCCACCATCCGGTCCACGAGCGCGTGACCGCGCGCACCGTCTATTTGCCCGAATACCTCAAGGACGATCCGCGCCGCGTGTTCGAAGGCTGGCGAAAGGCGCGTCGCCTGCCGGGCTATGCGCGCGCGCGGAAAAAATTTCTTGCCGACCTCAAACGCGACCCGACGGCCAACCGGGTCCGGCGCTGGGGCCAGGCTCTGGTGCTGGCCGCCGAGCTGCCTCAGTCGATCGACCGGCTCTACGCCCACTTCCTCCACACGCCGGCATCGGTCACACGCTACGCGGCAGCCCTTCGCGGTCTGCCGTGGAGCGTGTCGGCGCATGCCAAGGACATCTGGACCAGCGAACCGTGGGAGCTTTCGGGAAAGCTCGACGACTGCGCCTGGCTGGTCACCTGCACCGCGGTCGGCTTGCAGCGGTTGAAGGAACTGGCGGCCCATCCAGAACACCTGCGCCTCGTCTATCACGGTCTCGACTTCGCTCATTTGCCGCCGCCACCGCCGCCGCGACCGCGCCGCGACGGTAGCGATGTGGCCGATCCCGTGGTCATCCTGTCGATCGGCCGCAAGGTCGAGAAAAAGGGCTATGACGATCTCCTGGCGGCGCTGGCCAGGCTGCCACGTGATTTGCACTGGCGCTTCGAACATGTCGGCGCGGGCGGATTGTCCGACGCATTGAAGGCCCAGGCTGCGTTGCTCGGCATCGCCCAGCGTTGCATCTGGCACGGCGCGCAGCCGCAGAAGGTGGTGTTTGCAGCGCTGGCGCGCGCCGACCTGTTCGTGCTGGCGAGCAAGAAGGCAGCCGATGGCGACCAGGATGGTCTGCCGAACGTGTTGATGGAGGCCGCGCACCAGGGCCTGCCGCTGGTGTCGACGCGCGCCGCCGCCATCGGCGAGTTCATCGACGATGGCGTGACCGGTCTGTTGGTTGCGCCGGGCGCACCCGATGAACTGGCGGTCGCCCTCGGGCGCCTTGCGGGCGATCCCGATCTTCGCTTCCGCCTGGCCGCACGGGCCGCCGAAACCCTGCGCGCGCGCTTTTCCTTCGACTCGGGCGTCGACTGGATCGCTGCCGCGCTCGGAGGACAGGGAATGGTCCAGCAACGCTCGCAAACGGCGCGCGCCGCGGAGTAGTCCCATGCGCGTGCTGCTGCACACGCCGCTAAAATCGCCGGACAGTCCTACGCCTTCAGGTGATCGCGAGATGGCGCGTGGGCTTGCCCGCCTGCTGCGGCGCCTCGGCCATCGCGTGATCATGCCGGCGGCGAGCCGCATGACGCCGGGCGTGCCAATGCCCGACGCTCACCTCGCCCTCGAACGCGAGGCTCGGCGGCGTGCGGCGCGATTGATCGATCGCTGGAAGTCCCTGCCGGCCGGCCATCCCGAGCGTTTCGACCTCTGGTTCACCTATCACTGCTACTACCGCAAACCCGACTGGCTGGGCCCGATCGTCACGCGCGCGCTCGGCATCCCCTATGTGATCGCCGAAGCCTCGCACGCGCCGCGCCGCGCCCAGGGCCCGACGCGA
>CANJHI010000121.1 GCA_947474005.1 Alphaproteobacteria bacterium
AGCCGGGCCTGCGCCCCCATGGTGAAGGGGAAGCGTTCGATGCGCTTGCCGTCGAGCTCGTAGGCGACGCAGACCTTGATGATCTTCTCGCCGTCGAGCACGTCGAGCTTGGTGAGGGCGATGCCGTCGATGCCGTTCAGCTTCACCGCCTGGCGCACCATCACCGCGTCGAACCAGCCGCAGCGCCGCGGCCGGCCGGTGTTGGTGCCGAATTCCTTGCCGCGGTCGCCGAGGCCCTGGCCGATCTCGTCCAGAAGCTCGGTCGGGAAGGGGCCGTCGCCGACGCGCGTGGTGTAGGCCTTGGCGATGCCCAGCACGTAGCCCACCGAGCCGTTGCCCATGCCGCTGCCGATCATGGCTTGCGCCGCCACCGTGTTGGACGAGGTGACGTAGGGATAGGTGCCGTGGTCGATGTCGAGCATCGTGGCTTGCGCGCCTTCAAACAGGATGCGCTTGCCGGCGGCACGCAGGTTGTCGAGCCGCTCCCACACATCCTCGGCGAAGGGCAGGATCTTGGGCGCCAGTGCGAGAAGGTCGGCCGTCAGCTTGGCGCCATCGACCAGCGGCTTGCCGAGGCCCTTGCGCAGCGCGTTGTGGTGCGCGAGCAGCGTGTTGACCTTGAGCGGCAGCATGTCGGGCTCGCCGAGATCGCCGACGCGGATGGCGCGGCGGCCGACCTTGTCCTCGTAGGCGGGACCGATGCCGCGCCGCGTCGTGCCGATCTTGATGATGTCGGGCGCATCCTCGCGCCAGCCGTCGAGGTCGCGGTGCAGCGGCAGGATCAGCACGGCGTGATTGGCGATCTTGAGGCTCTCCGGCGTCACCGACAGGCCCTGCGCCGTGACCTTCGCCACTTCCTCGAGGAAGTGCCAGGGATCGACCACGACGCCGTTGCCGATGATCGAGAGCTTGCCCGGACGGACGACGCCCGACGGCAGCAGCGCCAGCTTATAAACCTGGTTGCCGATGACCAGCGTATGGCCGGCGTTGTGGCCGCCCTGGAAGCGCACCACGACCTCGGCGCGCTCGCTCAGCCAGTCCACGATCTTGCCTTTGCCCTCGTCGCCCCACTGGGCGCCGATCACTGCCACGTTGGCCATTGTCTTATCCCTTCACACACGAAAACGCCTCCCCGGGGCCGATGCCGGAGAGGCGTGACGTCGGATAGCACTTCCCTCCCGGTGAGGCGAGGCGAAATCGATCCTCAAAGAAGGTCCCTAAAGAGGGACGGCGTCTCCGTCGATCAGCGCGTGGCTGCAGTTCAAGCGCTTGGCCTCAGTGCGCGGCTCGGCCGCTGCGACGACTGCGCGCACGACGGCGTAGCTCTTGGCTTGCCAGGGTGCTGCCTCGCGCCACGCGATGCCCAACGGCAGGTAGAGGCGCGGCCGTTGCGGCCCTGTGTCGGACGCGGCCAGCACCGCGTCCATGTAGACGGTGAAGCCGGTGGCGGGCTCGCTGATGCCGTCGTCGGGGTAGCCGGCCGAATAGCGGCCGCCGCGCGCCAGCTCCTGTCGGCCCTTCAGCGCGAACACCGAGAACGACACGCCGGTCTGGTATTCGAGGCCGCGGTATTCGACCGGATCGAGGGTGAGCGGCAGGTCTGCGTCGGCGGCCTGGACCAGCTTCACGACCTCGCCCAATCGTGCCGCCTCGGCGGCCCCGGCGGCCGGGAGCTTCAATCCGGCGAGACTGGCAATGCCGCGCTCCGCGGGACCCGCGGCGCGCAACAGGCCGACGAACAGGTCGGCCGCCTTCTTGTCGGTGAGCGCCTTGGCGACGGCGGCCTCGTCCTTGCGGTCGAGTCCGCGCCGCAGGCGGCGGAGCGCGTCGGCCGGCAGCTTGAGGCCGGCGGCGACGGCTGCGACCAGGGTCGGCAGGTTGAGATCGACAGTGAGGTCGGCGACGCCGATCGCGCGCAGCGCATCCACCGCCAGCAGCACGGCCTCGGCATCAGCCTCGGCCGAATCGACGCCGATCAGCTCGGTGCCGACCTGGGCGAACTGGCGCTCGGGTTTCAGCGTGCTGCCGCGCACGCGGATGACGTTGCCGCCGTACGACAGGCGCAGCGGCCTGGGCTCGTGCTTCAGCCGGGTGACGGCGATGCGGGCGACCTGGACCGTCATGTCGGGACGCACGCCCATCATGCGCTGCGACACCGGGTCCATCAGCCTGAAAGTCTGTGGGCCGAGCGCCGCACCCGGGCCGCCCAGCAGGGATTCCTCGAATTCGACCAGGGGCGGCTTCACCCGCTCGTAGCCGAACGCGGCAAAGCGCTCGATGGCGACGTCGATGGCCCGCGCCTCGCGCGCCGCGTCGGGGGGCAGCAGGTCTGCAAGTCCGGCGGGCAGCAGGCCGCGATGGTCGTTGTCGTTGGAGGTCATGGTGGCGCTTGATAGCCTATTGCGCCCCGGATTGGGAGGACGGGAAAAGGGAGGGGGTGCTTGTATCCGGCCACCGATGGGCTATTGGTCGCGGCCATGAGCGAACCCTCCCGCACGGCGATATCCGTGGTGGCTCCCTGTTTCAACGAGCAGGACGTCCTGCCCGAATTCCTGCGCCGGGTCGGTGCCGTCCTGGACGCGGTGGGCGGCACCAGCGAAGTCGTGCTGGTCGACGACGGCTCGCGCGACCGGACCTGGGAGATCATGACGGCCGCCGCCGCCGCCGACCCGCGGGTCGTGGCGGTCCGCCTGATGCGCAACCACGGCCACCAGCTCGCGCTCACCGCCGGGCTGTCGGTCTGCCGCGGCGAGCGCATCCTGATCATCGATGCCGATCTGCAGGATCCGCCGGAGCTGCTGCCCGACATGATGGCGCTGATGGATCAGGATGCCGATGTGGTTTACGGCCAGCGCCGCCAGCGTGACGGCGAAAGCCTTTTTAAGCGCGCGACCGCGGCCGGCTTCTACCGCCTGATCAACCGGCTCACCGATGTCGATATCCCCGCCGATGCCGGCGACTTCCGGCTGGTGACCCGCCGGGTTCTCGACCTGCTGCTGGCCATGCCGGAACGCCACCGCTTCATCCGCGGCATGGTGGCATGGATCGGCGGCCGGCAGGTGCCGCTGCATTACGATCGTCATGCCCGCGCCGCCGGCGAGAGCAAATACCCGCTCAGCAAGATGATCCGCTTCGCCGCCGATGCCATCACCGCCTTCTCGGTCGTTCCGCTGATGGCGTCGATGACGATCGGCTGGGTCATGGCGGCGGTCGGCTTCGGCTTCTTCATCTATTCGATCGTCGGCTGGTTCATGCATGCGACCTTGCCGGGCTGGGCGTCGATCATGGCGGCCATGGGCCTGCTGGGCGGCATGCAGTTCCTGATGCTGGGGATCATCGGCGCCTATCTCGGGCGGCTCTACGACCAGAGCAAGGGACGACCTCTGTTCATGATCCGCGACATCGTCGGCGGTCGGAAGTGAACTCCACCGATCCCCTGTCGTGGTCGGGTGAACCGGCGGAGTTCGACGACTACGCCGCCGAGTACGAGGGCGGTCTCGACAATCCCGTCAAGCGGATGATGGGCAATTCGCCCGACCAGTTCATTGCCGTCAAGACACGCTGGCTGATGCGCCACGAGCCGGCGCTCAGGACTGGCGGCCTCGCCTTGCTCGACTACGGCTGCGGCATCGGCAGCCTGATGCGCGTGCTCGTGAACGAGGGCGCGCGGGCCGCTTTCACCGGCTGCGACATCTCCACCGGCATGCTGCGCCAGGTCGAAAAGCGCTGGCCAGCGTCGCTTTCGCCGCTGCCCGTGCTGGCGCCGCAGGACGGCGCACGGACGCCGTTCGCCGACAGCCAGTTCGACGTCGCCACCGTGAGCGCGGTGCTCCACCATGTGCCGGTCGACCAGCGGCCGGCGGTCTATGCCGAGCTGGGGCGCGTGCTGAAGCCCGGCGGCCGGCTCTATGTCTTCGAGCACAATCCGCGCAACCCGCTGGTGCGCTACGTCGTTGCGCGCACGCCGATCGACCGGAACGCGATCCTGCTCGACCCGACGGAAGTGCGGCACGGGCTGCTCGACACAGGGCGTTACGACCTCGACACCGACTACCTGATGTTCATGCCGCCCGGCCTGCCGTTCCTGCGGCCGATCGACCGGACGCTGGCATGGCTGCCGCTCGGCGCGCAGTATGTCGTGGCGGCCCGCAAGCCGGGCTGACGGGAGGCGTGGATGGATCAGGCGGCATTTGAATCTGAATTGAAGCGCGACGGCTATGAGATGCAGGTCAACACGACGGCGGGCGCCAAGATCAATCCGCAGCACAGCCATCCCTTCGATGTGCGCGCGATGGTCATGCAGGGGGCGATCACGCTCAGCCGCGACGGCGCCGCCCGGACCTACCAGGCCGGCGAGACTTTCTCGATGCCGAGAGGATGCCTGCATTTCGAGAGCTACGGCCCCGAGGGCGCGGTGATTCTCCTCGGCCGCAAGCACTGAAGATCCACGCCGGACGATCGGAGACAGGGTGAAGGTTCCGGCACTCCGCTGGCAACTGGCGCTGGCGTTCACCGTGGCGCTTGCGATTCTCGTCGGCCAGATCGTCTGGCTCGAGAACGTCCACGTCATGACGACCAACGGGATGTACAAGAGCCTGCAGGCCGAACCCTGGATCGCCGATCCGGCGCACGCCACGCTCGATCCGTCGAACTATCTCTATTTTCCGCTGTACGGCGCGCTGTGCAGGCTGCTCGACAGCGTGGGCATCTTGCGTGGCTCGGCATGGCAGCAGTTTGCCTATCTCAACGCCTTCTGGGCGAGCCTCTGCATCACCTTCGTCTACGCCTTCATCCATCGGGTGACCGCGAGCGCGGCGGCGGCGGCGCTGGCCGCCTGCCTTCACCTCGGCAGTGGCTATTTCCTGCTCCTCGCCACGATCAACGAAGACATCATGCCGGGCTACACGATCGTGTTCGCGGCCATGGCGCTCGCCGGTCTGTGGTTCGACCGGCCGACCTGGCGGCGCGTCGCCCTCGTCGGCGTCGTCTTCACCGTAGGCTGGCTGGTCGAGTGGCGGCTGATCTTCCCGACCTTGCCGGCATTGGTGCTGGCACTGGCGCTGTCGGAAGGAACCCCGCGGCGGCGGCTGGCGCTGATCGGCGTGTTGATCGCCTCGATCCTGGTGGTGACCGGGCTGGCTTCGCTGGTGACGATCGGCCACCCGGGATCGGTCGGGCCCGAAGGCCTGCTGTGGACCGGCAAGGGCATCGAGACCGGGTGGGCCGGATTGAACTGGGACAAGGCCTGGATGCTGCTGTCCGGTGTCGGCAGCTATCTCCTGATTTTCGGCGGGTCCGTCGACCTGCCGGCCATCCGGCAGGCAGTCGTTCCCCTGTCGATTTCGGTGCTGATCCAGGCGGCTCTCCTCGCGGCCACTCTCGTCGCCTTGTGGCCGAGGCGCGGCGACCGGCGGCTGCGCGCCATCGCCATCGTCTTCCTCGGCACCTTCGTGGCCGGCGAGGTCTTCAATTTCTATTCGCAGCCCCAGGATCCGCAGATGCAGATCAACGTCATGCCCTGGCTGACGGTGGCGTGGGGGCTGCTGGCCGCGCGGCTGCTTGCCACCGCCGCGCACCGCGGGCGGTCGATCGCATTGGCGGGGCTCGGCATCGTGTCGCTCGCGCCGCTGGCGTGGAACCTGGCGGAGCTCGTGCCCTGGCGCAGTATCGACACGGTGACGGTGAAGAGTTTGGCCGCGCTCGAGCGCAGGTTTCCCCCCGAGTCGACGGTCTTTCTCTACTGGGGTTTCGAGGCCGTCACGACATGGCAGTTCGCGCTATGGAGCCACACTTGGGATTCCGACCTGTGGGGTGCCGACAGGGCTCCGGCGCTCGCACCGGCACCGTCGGCCCATCCGAAGTTCAAGTGGATCGCCGTCACCGCCGGCGGCATCCGTCATCCCGGCTGGACGGCCGAGGAGCATGCCGCAGCAATCAAGCGCGACATCGATCGGGCGCTCGACCTCGGATACCAGGTTGTGGCGTCCAGCTTCTGGGACTGGGACGTCACGGAATTGGCGGCCCAGCTCAGCGGTCTTTCGGCGGCGAACCGGGCGCCCGCGATCTACAAGATGCTGCACGACAACTACCAGGCCTCGCCGGTCTTCTACGCGTGGCCGATCGGCGGCTATCACGAATTGCAACGCCGCTGAAGCTCATTCCCTGCGGAGGCAGCGGCCCGGCGCGGCCGGTGCAGCGGGTGAGGAACTGAGCGCCGCCAGCGCCGGCGCCAGCAGCGCCTTTGCGAGTACCTGCTGGCCGGCGTAGTTGGGGTGCACGGAGTCGGCGTAGTGCTGCAGCTTCTCGCCCTTGTCGAAGACGTGCGTGAGGTCGATGAACTTGGCGCGATGGGGACTTGCCGCGACCTTGTCGAGCAGCAGGCGGTAGAGTTGCACCATCCGGCCCTGGGACAGGATGTCGTCGCTTTGCACGCCGAGATAGGCGGCAGTGACGGAACGGGCGGGCTGGATGCCGACGAGGCAGGCCTGGCCACGCCCGTCGCAGGCACCCAGCACCTCGGTCATGTTCTCGACGTAGATGTCGGTGATCGCCTCGGCCTGCTTGGCGAACACGACATCGTCCTCGTTGAGCAGGCGGCGGAACCGAGTGACATGCTCGTTGAATTCGTTCTGGAGGATGGTGTGCGCGATCGCGCTGTGGCGGGCGAACCACCAGATGAAGCCGTCGTTGAAGAGCTGGCTGAGCCGCAGGCCGAGCTGGAAGGGATCGCCCGGGCGCACCGCCGAATTCGCCGGAATGGTGACGTCATTGTAGCCGTTGACGATCAGGACCAGGCTGGCGCGTCGTGGCGCCACGGCGAGATGGTAGGCGAGCCGCTCCTGCAACGAGACGAAGCCGCCCATGGCCGCGTTGAAGACGTAGACATCGCGGCGCCTGAGTTTTTCACGCATCAGCAGTTCCAACCTGGCATGCCAGGTGTCGCGTGACTCGTCGGCCGAGAACCCCTGGGCCACCGAGCCGCCCAGGACATGGACCAGCACGGCGTCGGGCTCGGCGCAGGTGATGCGATCGACTTCGGCGGCATTGTAACGCGCATGCCGGTGCGAAAAGAGAAAGTCCGTGAACGTCGTCGAGGAGCGGGGCGGGGGCGTCGTCGCGTCGTAGAACAGGCCGAATGTGCCTTCGCGGTAACCCAGCGCCACGGCCCCGCCGGGCACGTAGGGCAAGTCCGCGTTCGGCATCAGATAATGATAGTCGCCCGAGACGAAGATCGGCTGGTAGGGACGCCGATACTCCAACGTCTCGAGACCGAAGAAGATTCGGGCGGCAAACTCCGCGGCGAACGCCGACACTGCCAGAACGGCAAACGTCGCGACGATCGACCGGGCCCAGTTGCGGGCCGGTTTAGCTTGTCCACCCATGAGGCTTTTTCACATGTTTTGCCGGGCTGCGACAATCATCCCGCATTGAAGGTGGCATCCCGCATTGACCATCGCATCGGCCGCCCCTATACGAGCCGCGGGCCACGCTCCCCCACCGGAGTGCAGCTCTTCTGTAAGGGAGAGGTAAATGATGAAGCCGAACATGCGTCCCGCGCGTCCCGATTTTTCGTCCGGACCCTGCGCCAAGCGTCCCGGATGGACGCCAGAAGCCCTCAAAGATGCGGCCGTGGGCCGCTCCCATCGATCCAAGCTCGGCAAGAAGAAGATCGTCGAAGCGGTCGATCGCACGCGCGCTCTGCTCGGCATTCCCGCCGACTACCGCATCGCCATCGTGCCCGCGTCGGACACCGGCGCCGTGGAAATGGCGCTGTGGTCGCTGCTCGGCGCCCGGGCAGTCGACATGCTGACCTGGGAAAGCTTCGGCGAGGGCTGGGTCACCGACGTGGCCAAGCAGCTCAAGCTCAAGGATGTGCGCGTCCTCAAGGCGCCCTATGGCCAGATCGTCGACTTGAAGCAGGTCGACTGGACGCACGATGTCGTCTTCACCTGGAACGGCACGACCTCCGGCGCGAAGGTTCCCAACGGCGACTGGATCGCCGCCGACCGCGAGGGGCTTGCGATCTGCGATGCCACCTCCGCCGTCTTCGCCATGGACCTGCCGTGGCAGAGGCTCGATGTCGTCACCTGGTCCTGGCAAAAAGTGATGGGCGGCGAGGGCGCACACGGCATGCTCGTGCTGTCGCCGCGCGCCATCCAGCGGCTCGAGAGCTACGTGCCGTCGTGGCCAATGCCCAAGATCTTCCGCCTCACGTCAGGCGGCAAATTCTCTGAGGCGATCTTCAAGGGCGACACGATCAACACGCCGTCGCTGCTCTGCGTCGAGGATGCGATCGACGGTCTGCGCTGGGGCGAAGGCGTCGGCGGACTGAAGGGACTGATCGCACGCTCCGAGGCCAATCTCGGCGTGATCGAGAAGTTCGTCGCCTCGCGCACATGGGCGGCGTTCCTGGCCGACGACAAGGCGGTCCGCTCCAACACCTCGGTATGCCTCGTCATCGCAGCACCTTGGTTCAAGGCGCTGCCGGCCGACAAGCAGGCCCAGGCCGCCAAGAAGATGGCCGATCTGCTGGAAGCCGAGAAGGCCGGCTACGACGTCGGTTCCTACCGCGACGCCCCACCGGGCCTGCGCATCTGGTGCGGCGCCACGGTGGAGACGGGCGATCTCGAGGCGCTGCTGCCGTGGCTCGACTGGGCTTATAGCGAGATCGAGCGCGAATTCGGCAAAGCGGCCGCCTAAACATCTCATCGTTGGAGCTACGACAATGGCGAAACCCAAGGTGCTCATCTCCGATGAGCTGTCTCCCCGCGCCGTGGAAATCTTTTCGGAGCGCGGCTGCGACGTCGACTTCAAGCCCGGCCTGAAGCCCGCCGAGCTGCGCGCCATCGTCGGCAACTACGAGGGCCTGGCCATCCGCTCCGCGACCAAGGTCACGGCCGAGGTCCTGGCCGAGGCCAAGAAACTCAGGGTCGTGGGCCGCGCCGGCATCGGCGTCGACAACGTCGACATCAAGGCCGCCACCGCCCACGGTGTGGTGGTGATGAACACGCCGTTCGGCAACGCCATCACCACCGCCGAGCACGCCATCGCGCTGATGTTCGCGGTGGCCCGCCAGGTGCCCGACGCCAACACCAGCACCCAGGCCGGCAAGTGGGAAAAGAACCGCTTCATGGGCACCGAGCTCAGCTTCAAGACGCTGGGGCTGATCGGTTGCGGCAACATCGGCGCGATCGTGGCCGAGCGGGCGCTCGGCCTCAAGATGCGCGTGCTGGCCTACGATCCGTTCCTGAGCGACCAGCGTGCCGCCGAACTTGGTGTCGAGAAAGGCACACTCGACCAGGTATTGGCGCGGGCCGACTTCATCACCATCCACACGCCGCTCACCGAGCAGACCAAGAATATCCTGAGCCGCGCCAACCTGATGAAGACCAAGAAGGGCGTGCGCATCGTCAACTGCGCGCGCGGTGGCCTGGTCGACGAGCTGGCGGTGCGCGACCTGCTGGTGTCGGGCCACATCGCCGGTGCTGGCTTCGACGTCTTCGTCGAGGAGCCGGCCAAGGCCAACGTGCTGTTCGGCGCCCCCAACCTCGTCTGCACGCCGCATCTCGGCGCCTCGACGGTGGAGGCGCAAGAGAACGTGGCGCTGCAAGTGGCCGAGCAGATGGCCGACTATCTGCTGACCGGCGCGGTCACCAATTCGCTCAACATGCCGAACGTCTCGGCCGAGGACGCCCCCAAGCTCGCGCCCTACCTCGACCTGGCCGAGAAGCTGGGCTCGTTCGCCGGCCAGCTCACCGACCGCGACATCAAGGCCGTGTCCATCGAATACGAGGGCGCGGTCGCCGCGCTCAACATCAAGCCGCTGACCCAGGTGGCGCTGATGGGCGTGCTGCGGCCGCAGCTCGATTCGGTGAACATGGTCAATGCGCCGGTGATCGCCCGCGAGCGCGGCATCGATGTGGCCGAGGTCAAGCATGAGCGCGACAGCGACTACACCACGCTGGTCAAGATTTCGGTGACCACCGACCAATACACCCGCACGGTATCGGGTACGCTGTTCGGCGGCAGGCACCCGCGCATCGTCGAGATCAAGGGCATCGAGATCGAGGCCGAGTTCTCGCCGCACATGCTCTACATCACCAACGACGACAAGCCGGGCTTCATCGGACGCCTCGGCACCATCCTGGGCGAGAACAAGGTCAATATCGCGACCTTCCATCTTGGCCGCGACAAGCCCGGCGGCTCGGCCATCGCCCTTGTGCAGGTCGACCAGCCGATCTCGGCCGACCTGATCGGCAAGATCGCCGCCGTCGAGGGCGTGGTGCAGGCCAAGGTTCTGGGGTTCTGAGCGGGCCGGTCCGATAAATTCGGAGCGCCATGAGAAAAGGTCCTTCACCGCGCGCGCGGCGGTGGCGCTATCGTGGCACCCGTCGAACCGAGGAGAGGTGTCCCGATGCCCCGTGTCAGTGAAATCGAGGAGGACGGCGGCGATCCGACCCTGAAGGCGATCTTCGACCGCCAGCGCGAGATGTTCGGCGGCCTGCTCAATCCCACCAAGGTCCTGGCGCACTGCCCGCCGATCCTGCGCGCCGCCGGCCTGCTCGGCCAGTCGATCGAGCAGTCGGGCCTGCTGCCCAAGGGGTTGCCGGCGCTGCTCTACGTGCGGGTTGCCATCATCAACGGCTGTCCGTTTTGAATGGATATCAATTCCAGCCGTGTGCTGGAAACCACCGAAGGCGGAATGGAGAAGCTTGCTGAGGTCACGCGGTGGCGTGACAGCAAGCTGTTCAGTGAAGCCGAACGGCTGGCGCTCGAATACGCCGAGCGCATTACCTACACCGACCAGCAGGTCGACGATGCCCTGGTCGACAGGCTGAAGCGGCACTTCACCGACGCGCAGATCGTCGAGCTGACAGCGGCGATCGCGATGGAGAATTTCCGTTCGAAGTTCAATCCGCCGCTCGGCATCGAGGCCCAGGGATTTTGCATGGTGCTGCCGAGGAAGTGACGGCGGCGCGCCGTCACTCCATCTCGATCTTGAGTTCCTTCAAGGTCTTGCCCCAGAAGACATGCTCTTCGCCGACGAACTTGGTGAACTCCGCGCGCGTGCGCTCGGGCGGCATCTCCAGCCCGTCTCGGGCCAGAGCTTCCTCCCACTTCGGATTCTTCATCGCCTCCTTGGTGGCCTTGTCGATCTTGTCGAGAATGTCCGCCGGCGTCTTGGCGGGGGCGAACAGGCCCTGCCAGCTGGTCACGACGACGTCGATGCCCTGTTCCTTGAGTGTCGGTACGTCGGGCATCGACTTCACGCGCTTGTTGCCGGTGACTGCCAGGGCCTTGAGGTTGCCGCCCTTGACCTGCGACACCGCGGGCGGCAGCGACGAGAAGTTCATCGTAATCTGGCCGCTGATCACGTCGGCCACGGCCGGGCCCGTCCCCTTGTAGGGCACGTGAATGATCTGGACGCCGGCCGCCTTGGCGAAGAGCGCGCCAGCGAGGTGATTGTTGCCGCCTACACCCGATGACGAGTAGGTGAGCTTCTCCGGGTCCTTCTTGGCCATCGCCACCAGCTCGGCGGCATTGTTGGCAGGCACGTTCTTACCCACGACCAGGACATACTGGTAGTCCGTCACCTGGCAGATCGGCGCCAGGCTGGCGAGGGTGTCGATCATGCCCTTCTGGACGTGCGGATTGATGATCACGTTGGTGCCGACGGCGACGAACAACGTCTGGCCGTCCGGCTTGGCGTTCGCGACCATGCGCAGGCCGATCGAGCCGGCCGCGCCGCCCTTGTTGTCGATGATGATCTGCTGGCCGATGACCGGCGTCATGACGTTCGCCAGCTCGCGGGCATTGATATCCGTGCTGCCGCCCGCGGCATAGCCAACGACGAAGGTGACCGGCCCGTTCGGCCAGGCGGCTTGTGCCCGCAGGCTCGACGGCAGGAGGAGGGCGCCCGATCCAAGGGCGAGGGCGTGTCGGCGGCTGAGCGTATTCATGTTTTCCTCCCGAGTTTGTCATCCCGAGCGTAGCGAGGGATCTTTCCTGATCCGCAAAGATCCCTCGGCCAGGGCCTTGGGATGACACTGCGTGTCAGTTCTTGCCCGAAACGTAGCGGCCGGCGCCGTCGCCCGCCAGCTTGCCAAGCACCGCGCCGGAGACCAGGCCCGTGCCGCCGGGGTAGTTGTGATAGAACAGCCCACCCACCAGCTCGCCGGCGGCGAACAGGCCGGGGATCGTGTGGCCGTCGGTGCTTTCGACCTCGCCCTCGTTGCTGATCTTGAGTCCGCCGAAAGTGAAGGTGAGGCCGCAGGTGACGGCGTAGGCCTCGAACGGGGCCTGGTCGATGGTGTTGGCCCAGTTGCTCTTCGGCACGGCGAGGCCGCGCGTGCTGCGGCCGTCCTTGACCGCCGGGTTGAACGGCACCTCGGTCATGACCGCCGCATTCCATTCCTTGATGGTCTTGAGGAAAGCCTGCGGATCGACGCCCTCGAGCTTGCCCGCCAGCTCCTCGATCGTGTCGGCGCGCACCTTGGTCATGCGCTTGATGCGGTATTCGTCGCGCAGCTTGTCGAGCACCTTCGAATCGAAGATCTGCCACGCGAACTGCTGCGGCTGCGACAGGATCACCGCGCCGTACTTGGCGTAGGTGTAGTTGCGGAAGTCGGCGCCCTCGTCGACGAAGCGCACGCCGTTGGCGTTCACCATGATGCCGAGCGGGTAGGAGTGCTTCTGGAAATTATCGCCGACTTCGAGGTCGCCGAACTCCGGCGCGTTCATGTCCCAGCCCACGGCATGGCCGCCCGACCAGTTGCCGTGCGGCTTGGCGCCGATCGCCAGCGCCATGTTGATGCCGGCGCCTGTATTGAAGCGCGTGCCACGTACTTTCGCGAGATCCCAGGTCGGTCCGAGATAGCGCGTGCGCATCTCGGCGTTGCTCTCGAAGCCGCCGCAGGCCAGCACCACGGCCTTGGCGCCGATCCGTACCTTGCGACCCTTGTGGCGGGCGATGACGCCGCGCACGACGCCGTCCTCCTCGATCAGCGACACCGCCGACGTCTCGTAGTGGATCGGGATGCCGGCCTTCAGCGCCGCCTTGTGCTCGAGGTCGACCAGGCCCGGCCCGCCGCCCCAGGCTTCGACCGCGAGGCCGCCCCAGAACTTGTACTTGCCGTTCACCTTGAAGGCCTGGCGGCCGTAGCTCGGCTGGAAGCGCACGCCCTTGGTGCGCATCCACTTCAGGGTCTCGAAGCTGCGGCCGATCAGGATGTCGGTGAGCTCAGGATCGCAGCGGTAGTTGGTGACCCGGCCCATGTCGTCCAGGAACTCGTCGGCCGAGTAGCTGCCGAAGTCGACGTCGCGCTGTTCATCGGGCGTGAGGTCGTAGAGCTCGACCAGGTCCTTCACGCCATTGAAGACCACGCGCATGGCGCCGGCCGTATAGGTGCTGTTGCCGCCGCGCTCTTCCTCGGGGGCGGCTTCGAGCATGGCGACCGTGGCGCCCGTTTCGCGCGCGGCGAGGGCTGCACAGGCCGCGGCATTACCCGCGCCCACCACCAGAACATCAACCTGAAAATCGTCCACGCGTAGCTCCTCGATTTCGGCACCGGAATTGCGTTAGAATAAACACAATGGGTGATCGTTTCGACCGTCTAGGGGTCCGGCATGCCAATGTCGAGGCCCTGCTGCGCAGGCCAGGCATCGGGCACAACAACGGCCCGACGTTCGACATGTCCTGGGAGGCCTGGGTGTGGCGGCGCGCCAGCGCCAAGGCCTGGAAAGCGCCCAAGCCCGAAGTGGCGATGCTGCGGCTGAAGCGGGCCGAGCGCTTGGGCATTACTTATAAGGAACTGACCTCGGCACTGATGGATTCCGGCGCCCATCTCGGCGCCGCCGTTCTGCCGCTGTCGCTGGCCGCCCGCGTGCGCCGCGGACCGAACCGCGAAATCGTGGTCGAGCCGCGCAACAGCATTGCCGACCTCGTGGCGAAATTCCGCGGCCGGCTGTTCATCCTGGGCGACATCGACGCCGTGCCGGGCCTCAGCGACGCCGAGCGTGCCGAATTCCTCTTGCTGCTGAACCGCGCTTTCGACGGCAAGGTCGAGGCGATCGGCTGGGGCCATGACGGGCCGGCCATCCGTGCCATGCTGAAGGCCAACGCACTGCCACACCAGGAAGCGTTCCTGGTCGGCTCGGGCATCGGTCACCGCGTGCTGGGCGAGAGCGCCGGCCTGCCGCTCACCAAGGATATCGATACGTGGCTCGCCCCCTCCGGGTGAGGTATCTGATGAGGCATGACCTCATCATTTGAACCGCCCCTAAAAGGCGTCCGCGTCGTCGAACTCACGCACACCATCCTCGGCCCGTCCTGCGGCATGATCCTGGCCGATCTCGGTGCCGAGGTGATCAAGGTCGAGCCCGTGGACGGCGACCGCACGCGCAAGCTGCGCGGCTTCGGCGCCGGCTTCTTCGGCTACTTCAACCGCAACAAGAAGAGCCTGGCGCTCGACGCCGACAAGCCCGAGGGCAGGGCGGCGCTGGTGAAGCTGCTGCAGTCGGCCGATGTACTGATCGAGAACTTCGCTCCTGACTCGATGGCCAAGCGCGGGCTGGGGCCGGCGCATCTGGAGAAGATCAACCCGCGCCTCGTCTACTGCGCGCTGAAAGGCTTCCTGCCCGGGCCGTATGAAAAACGCCCGGCGCTCGACGAGGTCGTGCAGATGATGGGCGGCCTCGCCTACATGACCGGCCCCAGCGGCCGGCCCTTGCGTGCCGGCACCTCGGTGGTCGACATCATAGGTGGCATGTTCGGCGCCTTCGGCACGGTGCTGGCGCTAAAACAGCGCGACAGGACGGGCAAGGGCGGGCTGGTCGAAAGCGCGCTGTTCGAGTCCGTCGTCTTCCTGATGGGCCAGCATCTCGCCATCACGGCGATGAACGGCGCCGCCCCGCCGCCGATGCCGGAGCGCGTGAGTTCGTGGGCGGTCTACGAGATCTTCAACACCTCCGACGATCTGCAGGTCTTCGTCGGCATCACCAGCGACGGCCAGTGGAAGCGCTTCTGCGAGTTCTTCAAGCAGCCGGAGCTTGCGGGCGATTCCAGGCTCGCCACCAACAACCTGCGCATCGAGGCGCGGCCGTGGCTGGTGCCGAAAGTGGCGGCGGTGTTCAAGAGCTACACCAAGGACGATCTCGAACGAATGTGCCTGGAGGCCGACATCTCCTTCGCGCCCGTCGCGCGGCCGCAGGACCTGTTCGACAATCCGCATCTGCTGGCCAACGGCTCGCTGGCGCCGACGACTTTGCCGGGCGGCGTGAAGACGCGCCTGCCGCTGCTGCCCTTCCAGATGTTCGGCTGGCGGCCGCCGCTGGTCAGCGACCCGCCGGAGATCGGCCAGCACAACGACGAGGTGCTGGCGGAGATCGGCTACGACGCTGCCGGCATCGCCGCCCTCAAGGCGGCGGGGCTGCTGGGGCCCAAATAGGGTCGGCGCAGGACCCGCGATACGGACGGCACAAGTCCACAAACCGGTAATACGGCGATGATAGGCAAGGCCGGCACACAGGTGTCACCGGCAAGGGCAGTCCCGCCCGCCGCCGTGAACCTCCGGGGATTAGCCATGTTTCAGATCGTCGGTTCCTTGTTGGCTCTGGCCACTGTCGTCGCCCTCCTTGCCGCTGCGCCGGTCTATGGCCTCGTCCTGGCCTTCGCGACGCTCTGCTGGGTCGTCAAGGCCAAGCCCGCCCGCGTCTCCGCCATCGAGTACGACGCCCCCCAGGGTGGCATCGTCGTTTTCCTCGGGCAGTACCGCTGAGTCGGAAAGTAATACGCTCATGGATAACGGATAGGCGGACGAGGTAGCGTGGTTCCGCGGCGCACTGACCGTCTGCCGGCAGTACAATCGTGGAGGTCGCGATGAAGATACGGCGGGTCGTCACCGGACACGATAAGGACGGCAAGGCCGTCGTCGCGATCGACGAGGTGTCGCGCGACGTCGTCTCGTTCCGGCCGGGTGCCACCATCACGAACGTCTGGTCGACGGCGGGATTTCCGGTCGACAACGCCGGTGCGGTGGACGCTGGTGTCGCGGATGGGGCCAAGGCGATCACCGGCACGACGCGCGATGACGGCACCGTCTTCCGCATCATCGAATACGCACCCGGCGTGGCGCCGCGCAATCACCGCACGAATTCGATCGATTACGCGGTGGTCCTGTCCGGCGAGATCGAGATGGAGATGGACGGCCAGGTCGTGGCACTGCGGGCAGGCGACGTGCTGGTCCAGCGCGGCACGATCCACGATTGGATCAACCGCTCGGACAAGCCCTGCGTGATCGCCTTTGTCCTGATCGATGCCCGCCCGGTCGAGCTGGGCGGCAAGACCTTGCCTGCACATGGCTAGCCAAGGGATCGTGCCAGTTTAGGAGAACATTGCTAGAACTTGTGTCAATAAGGTAAATTAAATCAGGGGGTTAATTCCCCACTTGCCGGCTGGAACAAAATAGGTACATTGGCGTTCTACCCGCTGCGGACTTATCCGCATTGCCGCTCCTGACAGGGGCGTGGGATACGAGGAGAGAGCCAATGTCGGCGATGCTGAAAGTGGTCGAAAAAGAAGGCATGGAAAGCAAGAACAAGGCGCTGGACGCAGCGCTCGCCCAGATCGAGCGCGCCTTCGGCAAGGGCTCGATCATGAAGCTCGGCCAGCGCGAGGCCATCGAGATCGAATCGATCTCGACCGGTTCGCTCGGCCTCGATATCGCGCTCGGCATCGGCGGCCTGCCCAAGGGCCGCATCGTCGAGATCTACGGCCCGGAAAGCTCGGGCAAGACCACGCTGGCGCTGCATGTGCTGGCCGAGTCCCAAAGGAAGGGCGGCTCCTGCGCCTTCATCGATGCCGAGCATGCGCTCGATCCCGGCTACGCCAAGAAGCTGGGCGTCGACATCGGCAACCTTCTGATCTCCCAGCCCGATGCCGGTGAGCAGGCGCTCGAGATCGCCGACACGCTGGTGCGGTCGGGCGCCATCGACGTGCTGGTCATCGACTCGGTGGCGGCCCTCGTGCCGCGCGCCGAACTCGAAGGCGAGATGGGCGATTCGCTGCCGGGTCTGCATGCCCGTCTGATGAGCCAGGCGTTGCGCAAGCTCACCGGCTCGATCTCCAA
>CANJHI010000122.1 GCA_947474005.1 Alphaproteobacteria bacterium
CGGCCGAGATGGGCGAACGTGGCGCGATCGGCGCGCTCATGTCGGGTCAGGTGGCATGACAGCGCTCGCCCTAAGAATGCCCGATCGCCGACGGTTGCTGGCAATGTCGATTCCCTTCCTGGCCGTGCTCGGCTCGATGGTGATCGGCCTCCTGCTGATTGCCGCGAGCGGCAAGTCGGTGCCCGATTCCATCGAAGCCTTCCTCGACGGCGCCTTCGGCACCGCCTTTGCCGTCGGCGCTTCGATCAACCGCGCCGTGTCGCTGTCGCTGATCGGCCTCGGCTTCATCCTGGCGGCGCGCGCTAACCTCACCAACGTGGGTGGCGAGGGCCAGATCGCCGTGGGCGGCATCGCCGCGACTGCACTCGCCTTGTGGCCGCCCATCGCTGGCCTGCCGCTGGGACTTGCGGTGATCATGCCGCTGTTGGCCGGTACGCTCGCCGGCGCGGTCTGGGGCGGCATCGCCGGTGTGATGAAAGTCCGCTTCGGCACCAACGAGGTGATCTCGACCCTGCTGCTGGGCTTCGTCGCCCTGCTGATGGTCTATTGGTGCGTCCAGTCGACGGCACTGCTGCGCCAGCCGCAGACCTCGTCTTCCACGCTGCCGGAATCGCTGCCGATCCCCGACTCGACCAAGCTGCCCGGCCTCACCGGTGATCCCGAATCACCGCTGCACATCGGCCTCGTCCTCTGCTTGTTGCTGGCGCTCGCCACCGCGATCGTGCTGCAACGCTCGACCTTCGGCCTGCGGCTGCGCGCCATTGGGCTCAACGAACTGGCGGCGCGCCGTGCCGGCATGCCCGGCAGCATCCTGCTGGTCGTGGCGCTCGGTATTGCGGGCGCTTTCGGTGGGCTCACCGGCGCCATCATGCTGCAGGGTGAGCAATTCTACCTCAAGGCAGGCTTCTCCTCGGGCTACGGCTTCGACGGTCTCGTCGTCGGCCTGCTGTCGCGCGGCTCGACCATCGGTGTCCTCGCGGGTGCTCTGTTCTTCGGCTTCCTGCGCTCGGGCGGCATTTCCATGGAGATCATGGCAGGTGTGCCGTCGGCGCTCACGGTGGTCATCCAGGGCCTGATCGTGATCGCGGTCGCGGGTTCGGTGATCCTGGTCGAGCAACTCGAGGGAGGGCAGCGCTGATGGAAGAGACGCTGGCCATCTTCATCGCCTCGACGCTGCGCCTGGCCATGCCCCTGATGCTGGCGGCGAGCGGCGAGCTCGTGTCGGAGCGCGCGGGCGTGCTCAACCTCAGCCTCGAGGGCATGATGCTGACGGCTGCCTTCTTTGGCGCGCTGGGCTCATGGGCGACCGGCAATCCTTATCTCGGCGTCTGCTGCGCCGTCGCCGCGGCGCTCTGCATGTCCGCCGTCCAGGCCTGGCTCAGCGTCAACCTGCGCGCCAACCAGCTCGTGGTCGGCATCGGCTTCAACATCCTGGCGCTGGGCGGCACGACGCTGCTCTACCGCATCATCTTCGGCGGCCTGTCGCGCGAGGAGATCCCGGGCCTGCCCAAGCTTTCCGTGCCGGGTCTCAGCGACCTGCCGTTCGCCGGCACGGCCTTCTTCCAGCAGTCGGTCATCGTCTACTTCGGCTTCGCACTGATTCTGCTGATCTGGTGGACGCTGAATCAGACGTCGTTTGGCCTCGCCGTGCGTGCCGTCGGTGACGAGCCGCGCAGCGCCGACAAGGCCGGTATCCCGGTCGCTCGCACGCGCTGGCTCGCGGTGCTGATCACCGGTGCCATGGCGGGCATGGCCGGCGCCTTCATCTCCATTGCCGACATCCACACCTTCACCGAGAACATGACCAATGGCGCCGGTTATCTCGCGCTGGCGGCCGTGATCTTCGGCGGCTGGAACGTCGGCCGCACCATCGCCGCCTGCCTGCTGTTCGGTGCGGCGACGGCGCTTCAGTTCCAGCTCCCCGCCATGGGCATCAACGTGCCGACCGCCTTTCTGCTGATGCTGCCCTATCTGCTGGCGCTGCTGGCGGTGGCGGGCGTCGTCGGCCGCCTCGACCCGCCGACGGCGCTCACGCTCCCGTTCCAGCGCGGTAAGTAGTAGAGACAACGCCATGCCCACCATCGCCGCCCAGCCCTACGAATATAGTTTCCCGACTGGTAAGCTCGCCCTGATCGTGATCGACATGCAGCGCGACTTCGTCGAGGAGGGCGGCTTCGGGTCGGCGTTGGGAAACGACGTGAGTCTCCTCACCGCCATCGTGCCCACGGTGCGGCGCCTGCTCGACGGCTTTCGCGCGGCCAGGCTTCCCATCATCCATACCCGCGAAGGCCACCGTCCTGACCTCACGGACTGCCCGCCGAGCAAGATCGCACGCGGCAGAGGTAAGCTCAGCATCGGCGACAAGGGTCCGATGGGCCGCATCCTGATCGACGGCGAGCCGGGCAACGATCTCGTGCCCGACCTTGCGGCGCTGCCCGGCGAGACGGTGATCGTGAAGCCGGGCAAGGGTGCTTTCTATGCGACCCGGCTCGGCCACATCCTGGAGACGCAGGGGATCAGTCATCTCGTGTTCGCCGGCGTCACGACGGAAGTCTGCGTGCAGACGACGATGCGCGAGGCCAACGACCGCGGCTACGAATGCCTGCTGGCCGAGGACGCCACCGAAAGCTACTTCCCTGAATTCAAGGCGGCCACGCTCGCCATGATCCGCGCCCAGGGCGGCATCGTCGGCTGGACTGCGCCGACGGATACGATTGTCCGGGCGCTCAGGTGATCGGGCGGACCGCGGGCCTCCAGGCCCGCTCAGAGCGATGAGTGGGCCTGGAGGCCCGCGGTCCGACGATGACTTCGGCGCCTTCGTTGCGGGGCCGCGGACCGAGATCGCACCCACAGGATCGGGCGCGCTCGATGGGCTCACCTTCGTCGTAAAGGACCTGATCGATGTCGCGGGCACCGTCACGGGCGGTGGCAATCCCGACTGGCATGGGCAGCAGGAGCTGGCCGCAATGTCGGCGATGGTCGTGCAAAGCTTCCTGCAGGCCGGCGCGGCGATGGCGGGCAAGACCGTCACCGACGAACTGGCCTTCAGCCTCGAAGGCGAGAACGAGCACTACGGTACGCCCATCAACCCACGCTGTCCCGAGCGTCTACCCGGCGGCTCATCGAGTGGCTCGGCGGTGGCCGTGGCGGCAGGCCTCGCCGATCTCGGCCTCGGCACCGACACCGGCGGTTCGGTGCGGGTGCCGGCAAGCTTCTGCGGCCTCTACGGCTATCGCCCGACCTATGGTCGCTTGCCGATGACGGGTGTGATTCCTTTCGCCCCGAGCTTCGACACGGTCGGGCTCTTTGCCCGCACGCCGGTGCTTCTGTCGGCTGGCGGCCTCACGCTCCTGCAGACGCCGCCGCTGGCGGAGGTGCGCCCCATGCGGCTGTTGCTGGCGACCGATGCCTTCGCGCTGGCCGATTCAGAAGCCCAGGCGCCGCTGTGCGTGGCCGCCGCCCGTCTCGGCGTCGTGGAGGACGTCGAAATCTACGGGGGTCGCGCACCTGAGCATTTCGAAGCCTACACCACCCTGCAGGGTCTCGACGTCATGCGCGCGCTGGGTGTCTTCCTCGAGTCGAATCCGCGCTTTGGCGCCAATATCGCGCCGCGTTTCGAGGGCGCTCGCGCGCTCGACCCTGCCGTCGAACTGCAGTGGCGGGCGTGGCGACGGGAATTTGCCGCCCGGATGCGCGCGCTGCTGCCGCCGGGAACCCTGCTGCTGTTGCCGACGACCCCCGGCATCGCGCCGCTGCGCTTCCTGCGCGATGCCCATGCCGAGCGCTTCTACCAGGCAGCGCTCACGCTTTGCTCGGTGGCCGGCCTCGCCGGCCTTCCCGTGGTCACGCTGCCGCTCGCCACGCTCGATGGCTGCCCGCTCGGCCTCAGCGTGCTGGCGGGCCCAGGCGAGGACGAGGTGCTGCTCGCGTTTGCATCGGCGTGCCAAGCGCCAGCCGCGACGTCGCGTCGAATGTCCTGATGCCATGACACGCGTTACACTGGCCTTCTGTTTTTTTAAGTGGCCGAGTGTACATGAAGCTGAAAGTGAGGAAGTCGCCCCTGCACGGGCGCGGCCTGTTCGCCTCGAAGGCGATCCCCTGGGGCACCAAGATCATCGAGTATACCGGTGAAGCAATCCCGGACGACGTTGCCGAGGAGCGGATCGCGAGGGGGGCCGACTGCATCTTCGAGCTTCGTCAGGGCGAGAACATCGATGGTGCGGTGAACGGCAACGAGGCCCGCTACGTCAATCACGCGCGCCGCAGGCCCAACTGCTTCATCCTCCGCGAGGATGGGAAAATCTGGATCGTCGCCGGGATCGAGGGGATCAAGAACGGCGAGGAGCTGACCTTCGATTACGGTTCCGGCTTCTACCCGCGCTAGAGCGGGTTTCGATTGGATAGACTCATGTCTTGCTGGCGCATCTTTTCATGAGCATGAGCGCCACTGGAGTGGCGCGCTCCCAGCAATGAGCCGGATCTGTTCCAGCGGAATACGCGCGAGCTGCGAGCCGTGGGGCGCGCGGTGTCAAGTCCGCTTCCATACAGGTGTCCGCTTCTCGAGGAAGGCGGCGACTCCCTCGGCGAAGTCCGGCGTGTCGGCGAGTGCCGCCACCGTCTCCAGTTCGTAGGCCATGCCGTCCTCGAAGCTCAAGCCGCCGCCCAGGGTTACGGTGCGCCGGATAGCGGCCAGCGCCGCCGGCGACTTGGCCGCCAGCTCCTCGCCATAGGCCTGCACGCGGGCGCGTAATTCTTCCGGTGCCACGAGTTCGTCGACCAGGCCCCAGACGCGCGCCTCCTCGGCGGGCACCATGCGGCCCTCGTAGAGATAGCGGATGGCGCGCGGCCGTCCGATCAGGTGGGCCAGCGCCTGGGTGGTGGCGATCGGCGGGATGAAGCCGATGCGGATCTCGGGCTGGCCGAGCTTCGCGTTGGCGGCGGCGAAGCGCAGGTCGCAATGCAGCGTCATCTCCAGGCCGCCGCCCACCGCCGTGCCGTTGATCGCGGCCAGCAGCGGCTTGGGCGAGCCACGCAGCAGCCGGACGATCTGATGGCAGCGCGTGGCCCAGGCGCGCATGCCGTCGGACTTCAGGCCTTTGAAGACCTTGAGATCGGCGCCGGCGCTGAGATAGCCCGAAACGGCGCTCGCCAGCACCAGCACCCGCACCTCGGGATCGGCGAGCATCGCGGCGATGCCGTCATGGGTCTCGTCGACCATCTCGTGGGTGAAGGCGTTGACGGGCGGCCGATTGAATTCGAGCCAGCCGACGTGGGCCACGGTCGAGAGGCGGATGAAGGACGGAGGATTGGTCATCGATCGGTGCCTTGCGGGACGGTTCAGTCCGACTGAGTGTGTCCCGACTTGGCGTTCCTGTCCCCCTGGATCGCGATCGGCTAGGCTCGTGCAAGCCGATCGTGACGCGTCCAGGCGGACGCCCTTCAGAAGTTCGGCCGGCCAGGGAGATGAACATGCTGAGGAAGCTTTCGATCGCGGCCGCCGCGACGCTGGCGATGGCTTGCCCGGCCTTTGGGCAGCAGGCCGCCTACACCTGGACCGGCGCGGGCCAGGGCTCGGGCAAGTGCACGAGCTACAAGATGACGGTCGACGTCACGGTCGACGGTACGGCCGTGAAGGGCCTGTTCAAGCAGGAGGGCCGGACCGAGCGCCACTTCGAGGCGAAGCTGGGGCCGGGCGGCGCGATCAAGACCACGGCCAAGCTCGACGGCGGCAACACGATGGACGTCAAGGGGACGATCAAGGAGGGCGAGAGCCGGGTCGTCCTCGACGGCTACTGCAAGTTCGACGCGAAGCTGGTGAAAAAATAAGCCGCGTCCCAACGCGGCCTTCGGGAGCCGCAGGCGATCTTACTTGGCGTCGAAATGCCAGATGCCATCCCAATGGGTTCGTGACGGCGCTTCCAGAAGTTTCCGGCAGCGCTCGATCATGACGCTGCACGGCCCGTCGTCGGGCCGTTTGCCCGCGGCACTCTCGAACAGCGTGATGGCTTCGGCGAAGGCGCCGCGGACATAGGCAGCCCGCGCATCGTTCCAGGCGCCCAGGAAATCGTCCATGTCCGTGTCGGCCGTTTCCGCCAGTAGCTCGAAGACGTCGAGGGTCTCGCTGGTACCGGCCGGCACGACGCAGTCGATCTGTCGCCAGATAAACAGTGGACGGGTGCGCTCGGCCACCACGCCGCTGGCCAGAACTTCGGTCCTGTAAAACTTGTTGAGCCCCTCGAGCCTGGAAGCCTGGTTGGCGACGGCGCCGACCAGGGTGTAGTTGATACGGTCTCGCGCGCCGACGTTGCCAATAACCGCTGGGCCGGCGTGCAGCCCGAAGCGCGTGCGGAAGAATGAACGTTGGCGGCTGTCCCATTTTGCCGCCAGGGCACGGCTCGCCGCCGCCGCCTGAAGCGCCGCGCGGCAGGCATGCTCGACATGGTGTTCGTCGAGTTCGGGCGCGTTCCAGAAGGCCATGATGCTATCGCCGATGAACTTGTCGATCGTGCCCTTGTGTGCGGCGATCGGCGTCGCCAGCGCATCGAAGTATCGCGACAGGCGGCTGGTAAGCAGCTCGGGGGCGATATCCTCGCTGATGCGCGAGAACCCCTCGATGTCGGAGAACATGACAGTCACTTCACGGCGCAGGCCGCCGACGCCAGCCGCCGCCGGCGACCGCATAATCTGTCGCACCAGGTCCTTGGCCACGTAGCGGCCGAAGACCTCGAGGCCGTCGCGCATGCGTTCGATCGATTGAGATAGCCACAGGATCTCGCGGATCCGGCTCCGAACCGGCTCGGGATCGCTGAAGTCGAGATTGCGGATGAGGTCCGTTCTTGCCGCGAGCTGGCTCATCGCCCTGGACAGCAGCAGGGACGCCAGGAAGACGGCGGCGATGGCGATCAGCACGACGACAAAGGCGATGGCGGCCGATTCGAGGATGAGAAAGCGGGATTCCGCTGCGATATCCGAGACTGGGACGGCGACCCCCACCCAGAACTTCTCTTCGAACACCGCCGGCATGGGGTCGATCAGGATCTCCCAATCCTGCCCGCCGGCATGGCGTCTGAGGTCGACCCGGCCGTCGACACGACCGGCGGCGGCGACCAGTTCGCGCCGCAGGAGATCGGCGATCGCCGGGTCCGAGGGCTTGCACGAGGCGCAGCTTCCCGAATCGGCCAGCAGATTGCCGGCGACCGTGGCCACCATGACGACGGAATGAGCGCCGAGCTTGTGCTCGGAGGCGACGCGCGACAGGTTTTCCAGCGTGAAGTCGAAGCCGATGACGCCGATATTTTCTCCGATCGGTGTCGCTACCGTAACGCCTAGCGCGCCGTTCAAGGCGAGCATGTACGGCTCGGTCATGATCGGGCCGTTGGTGTCGGTCGCTTCATGATACCACGGCCTAAATCTCGGGTCGTAGGTGCTCGGGCGGCTCCGCGTGGCCGTCGGGCGGCCGGCCGGATCGAGGAAGTGCCACGTTTCCAGGCGCACGCCGTCGGCACTGTGAATGGAACTGACGACAAAGATGGCGTCGCGCGGCGCCTCCATCTCGGCTTTCAAAGCTTCGGACAGAAGCGTCGTGCGTCCGACATAGATGAAGCGCCCGTCGGCATAGCCGGCATAGGCGGCGGCGGCGCCCGGATGGCGCCCCAGCAGGGCGGCAAATTCGCCGCTGAGCTGGGCATCGGCGGCCGGGCCGGTCGCGGTGGTGAAGCCCGGCGTCTTTGCCAGGGCCTGCTGAACGAAGGCGGCGGCCCGGATGCTGCCGCTCAGCCAGCTCGTGATCGACTCGTCCAGCGCATTCATGCGCAGGTCGACGTTGGCTTCCTCGAGCGTGCTGGTCGAGCGCCAACCCACCACCAGCAGGGCGGTCGACAGAAAGCCGACGACGCAAAGCATCATCGCCATGATGCTGATACTGAAAGGAACGCCTCTGCTCATTGCGTCGGCATCCAATCCGACTGGTGCGTCAGCGGCAAGCGTCCGCCGCAAATCAGCCGCCCGCCATTGCGCCAGGTGCCCTCGGGAAGGCAGACTGACGAAGAATGAAGCGTCGCTCCCTCCTTGCTGTTGTCAGCGCCGGAGTCACATCGGCTGCAATCGGCGGCTGCGGCGCGCCGCCGAGGCTTGCCGCACCTCCAGAGAAACTCGGCGCCGAGGCGCGTTTTCCCGGCATGCCGCAGGACTGCCGCGTCGTCCTCGACGGCAGCAACGACCGGCTTTTCGGCCGGATCGCGCTCGAAGCTTCGCGTCGCGAGGTCGCCTATGTGCAGCGCCGGGGCGGCACGCCCGGGCCGGTGGACTATCTGGCCATCTCGGGAGGTGGCGAGAATGGCGCCTTCGGAGCGGGGTTGCTGACGGCTTGGACCCAACTGGGCACCCGGCCGGAATTCAAGGGCGTGACCGGCGTCAGCACCGGGGCGCTCACGGCGCCGTTTGCCTTCCTCGGCCCGGACTACGACAAGGATCTCGAGCGCGTCTACACTGACACCGGCACCGCCGATGTCATGACCAGTCGCGGGCTGCTGGCCGGGTTGCTGGGCGATTCGCTTTATGATTCCGCGCCGCTGTTGCGATTGATCCAGCGGTTCGTGACGCCTGTATTGCTGGCGGCGATTGCGCGCGAATACACCGAAAAGGGCCGGCTTTTTTTCGTTGCGACGGCCAATCTCGACGTGCCGGTCGGGGTGCTGTGGAACATGGGCTCGATCGCCGCCAGCGGCCATGCGCGGGCGGCGGAACTCTTCGCCCGCATCCTCCTTGCGTCGGCCTCGATCCCCGGCATCTTTCCGCCGGTGATGTTCGACATCGAGGTGGGCGACGAACGCTACCAGGAAATGCACGTCGATGGCGGCACGCTGGCCCAGGTGGTTCTCTATCCGCCGTCTCTCGGCGGCGATGACCTTCTGAAAGAGGCGGCTGCCGTGAATCTTCCGAACATCGGGGCGTTGCTCAAACGCCGACGCCGGTTGTTCATCATTCGCAACGCCCGGCCCGGCGCCAACCCGGAAACCGTCGAACGCAGCACCATGGCGATCGCCGACCGCGCCGTCGCGACGCTGATCCAGTCGCAGGGCCTGAGCGATCTCTACACGCTCTACGTCATCGCCCAGCGCGACCGCATCGACTACAACGTGGCGTACATTCCCGAGAGTTTTACCGACAAGCTCAAGGAGCCGTTCGATCCGCCTTACATGCGCAGGCTCTATGCAGTCGGTCGCGACGCGATGTTGAACGGCTCGCCATGGCAGAACGTGCCGCCGGGCTTCAATCCGACGCCGATCTATCGGCTGGCAGCGGACTTGCGACGCTAGGACGCGATTGCGCAGGCGACAGCCTCACGCTCACTCCCCGATCACATTGCCCCGGGCATCGACGCTGAGCGACACCTCGGTCGTGCCGCGCAGCGCCCGGGCGCGCCAGGTCCCGTCGGTGGTCTTGCTCACGACGCGAACGTTTTTGTAGCCGTCGGCTTCGATCGCGGCCCTTGCATAGTTCTCGGCCAAGCTGTGGACGGCCGTCGCCGCGATCGTCGTGTCGGGCGCCGTGTCCGACGCCGGCTCCTGGCCAGAAGCGGGGACAAAAGCAGAGGGCCGGCGGCTGAGCACCATCGGCACCGGGGCCTGACGGGTGACAAGGCCCGGCATGACCTGCACCTGTGCCGTTTCATGCCGGACAGCTTCCGGCCGGGCGGGCGCCAGGACTTCGGCGGTCGCTTTCATCGGTATGCCGCCAGCCGTCTCGACCGGTGCTCTTGGCGCTGAGGGCGGCGATCGCAGCATCTGTGCACTGGCGACGCCGGCCACCGTGCTCACGAGGGCGAAAATCACTACTGCGCGCTTCATTGCCTGGTCCCGCCCCTTCACTGAACGACGATGTAACGTCGCCCGAGGCTGGGCGTTCCGGACGTCTCGTGGAGGACGTTGAAGCATGCGCCGGCCGGCGATAGGTTTCGCGATGACCTTGCCGGCTTTTGAAACCAGGCGGCTCGTGCTGCGGCCGATCGAGGAGAGCGACGCCCAGGGCCTGCATGGCGCCTATGGCGATACAGAGGCGATGCGGTTCTGGGACGCTCCGCCCTCGGTCGATGTGGCGGAAACCGCCAGTCGCATTCGCCAGACCCTGGCCATCGAGCGGCGCTGGCATGGCATGTGGGCGATCGTGGCGCGGTCCGGCGGCTTCGTCGGCATGATCAACTATCACAACGTCGATCCAAGGAACCGGCGGATGGCGCTGGGTTGGATCACCGCGCCCGCCTTCTGGCACCAGGGGCTGATGACGGAGGCCGCCGCGGCTGTGCTGGCACACTGCTTCTCGGCAATGGAAATGCACCGGATCGAGGCGCTCATCGAGCCGGGAAACACCGCTTCGCGCGGGCTGGCGGTGAAGCTCGGCTTCAAGCAGGAGTCGGACCTGCTGCGTGACCGGCTCTACGTCGGCGGCCAGTACCGCCACATACTGATGTACGGCCTGCTGCAGGCGGACTGGGCGAGCTACCGTCCGAACGCCTGACGCAGCGCGGCGATCGTTTCGGCCAGCGCCGCGCGGTCGGCCGCCTCGTTGTATTCGATATGGTGGCCGAAATAGCTCCGTGGTTTGTCGCGCAAGCTCACCGCGTTAAAACCGTGATAGGCGCCAGGATAGACCACGAGCCGCAGAGGCGCACCCTCGCCGTTGCGCTGGGCCATCATTTTCTGGCAGTCGGCGGCGAGCGACCAGTCGTCGAGATCGCCGATCAGGATTAAGGTCGGGACGGAGACCGTGCCACTGAATGCGTAGCACGCTGGGTAATAGGCAATGGCGGCGCGAAAATGCCGGCCGTACAACGCTTCCTCGCCGCCGCTCGACACCGCCGAGAGCGCGACCATGGCGCCCTGCGAGTAGCCGAGCAGGGCGATGCGCTCGGGATCGACGAACGGCTGCCCTGCCAGCCAGGCCAGCGCGCCGTAGGCATCGGCCATCCGGTCGACAGGATCGGTCCAGTAGTTGCCGCCGCAGCGCTCCTTGACGCCGCGTGGCCCGAAGCTGTCGACGATCAGCAGTGCATAGCCAAGCGCTACGATGTGCGCGCCGGCGGCGTCCTCCGTCTCGCGCAGCCCGCGCCCGCCACAACCGTGGAGTTGCACGACAGCGGGGAACGGGCCATCGCCCGCGGGGCGGTAGAATTCGCCGGTGAGTTCAACGCTCGGCTGGGCGGCGATCGGTTGTCCATGTTCCTTGAGGAGGCGTTGCTGTAGCGGCGTTGGCGGCGTGGTGGCGCTGGGAAAGCGCACGGTCTCGGCCGCCGCCGGTTGGGCGGCCACGATGGCAGCTATCAGGAACGTCCCGATCAACGCTCTCATGACGCCACGCTCCGGCGATTTGCCGCGGCAGTCAAGCTGCAGCGCAAATCGCCGGGATGGCGCTTTGCACCTAGTCAGTCGTAGCGGTTGCTGGGCGCGGTGGCCGCACCGATCGCGGCGCCGCCCAGACCACCGACGACGGCGCCAGCAACCGGGTTGCCGACCGTCGAGCCGATCACGGCACCGGTACCGGCGCCGATCGCGCCGCCGGTAAGCGCCCGGTCCACGGGTCTTTCTCCACAGGCAGATGCCGCCATGGCGATGGCCGCAAGGACGGCGAGGGATGGAATGCGCGACATGACTACCTCCTCCGGGCAAATACGATCCCGCGACAACGGCCAAGGTTGTCGGGTGGTTGCCGTGGGTGTTGGTGCTGCGGCGCGCGTGTGTCTTTTTTGATCACGCCGCGGCCGCCTAGAGGCGCGTTCGGGGATACAGGCTCAGGCCGCAATAGAGGTCGGCGGGCAGGGGCGATCCCGGCCGATGGATGCGCCCCTCTTTCAGATACTGCGGCAGCAGATGGCTGTGCGGTCCTTCCGGCGACTTTCCGCTGGGCGGTGGAATGGGCTGATGCACTTCGAGCCGCGCCAGGGCCGATGCGAAGATGCGGGTCGGGCTGGCCTTGGCGATGGCGGGTCCGGCCGGATTGTCGGGCGCCAGCAACGGACGGCCGGTGCCGGCGCGCAGGGCCGCCAGTGTCGCGTCGTCGTCGCGCCTCGCGCGGACCAGCATGTCGATGTGCGGCGCGCCGATACCCACGTCGAACGTCGTTTCGTCCACTTGTTCGATGGAGGTGCGGCCGGCACCGCGTCGCGGCGAACAGAAGGCGATCTCGCCGGTTCGCCCGGCCTCATTGGTCAAGGCGAAGACCCGGACACCTTCCAGGCTGTCGATGAACAGTGCGCCGCGCGCCGAGCGCACGCAGAGGCCCTCCAGATCGACCGCGAGATCCGCTTCGCCGAGGTCGTACTGGAATTCGCCGATCGCGCCCCAGGTGCCGACGCTCCAGCCATGGCTTGCGTCGGCGAGATGGCGGCGTACGAGGGCGCGCGGATCTTCATCGAGGGGCAGACACTTCATGCAGCACTCCGATCACTCACCCGGCCATTCATGAGGGCCGGCTCCAGGCCACGGGCTGGACGAACCCGTCGACCACGACATGGCGGAAGCCCACGCCGTAGGCCGCATCGATCACCTCGCTACGCAGCGCCACGGCCGCGTTGCCGTCGGCTGCGACCCGGCCCTCGGCGAGGACCACGATACGATCGGCAAAGCGCGCGGCAAGGCCCAGATCATGCAGGCTCACGACGACGCAGGCGCCGCGGGCCGCCTCGGCGCGCAGGACGGACATGGCATCGAGCGCATAGGCGGGATCGAGGTTTGCCACCGGCTCGTCGGCCAGCACGACCTCGGCCACGGTGGCGAGCGTGCGCGCCAGCATCATCCGTGCCCGTTCGCCCTGGGACATCAAATCGATCGGCCGGTCGGCAAGGCCCACGCCGCCGACGCGCTCGATCGCGCGCGCCACTGCTTCGGCATCGGCGGCAGAGAGTGGCCGTGTCAGATCGGCACCATGCGGCAGGCGGCCCAGCACGGTGAGGTCCCGCCCCGTGAGCGGCCAGAAGGCCGACGCTCCCTGCGGTAGATAGGCAACGAGTTTAGCGCATGCGGCCCGCTCGATGCCGGCGAGCGCCCTTCCGTCGAGCTCGATCCGTCCGGCCGCCGGCGTGTCGAGGCCCGCGAGATGACGCAGCAGCGTCGTCTTGCCGGCGCCGTTGGGACCGACCAGCGCCGTCACCTCGCCGGCGGCAAAGGTGAGGTCGATGCCGTCCAGCACCGGACGCTCTCCCCGGCGGCAAACCAGGCCACGGACGGCCAGCATTTTCATGTCGCCAACCCCTTCATGTTGCCAACCAAGCCGAGCGCGCCCGGTGGATGATGCGGACCAGGAAGGGCGCACCGACCAGCGCCGTGATCACGCCCAACTGCAGCTCGTAGGCCGTCGGCACGAAGCGCACGATGATGTCGGCCACGAGCACGAGTGCCGCGCCCAGCAGCATGGACGGGATCATGGTGGCGCCGGGACGGTTGCCGACCCGGGCGCGGACCAGATGCGGCGCCACCAGGCCTACGAAGCCGATGACGCCCGAGACCGACGTCGCGGCACCGACCATGAGGCCGACGCCCAGCGTGAGGCGAAGTCCAAGCCGGCCGGTATCGGCGCCCAGGCTGCGCGCCACGTCTTCTCCCAATGACAAGGCGTCGAGCCATCGGCCGGCGCCGAGGACGACGATGCCACCCGCGCTGATGAAAGGTGCTGCAATGAGGAGATAGCGCAGGTCCCGATCGGCGATCGAGCCCGCCATCCACAGCGAGATTTCCTGATAGGCGAAGGGATTGGGCGACAGGCCCAGCACCAGCGAGATGAGCGCCGCGGCGACAGCGTTGATGGCCACGCCCATCAGCAGCAGCGTCACCGTGCCGGTGCCGGCGCGTACCGCCGCCATCAGCAACGCCACCGCAAGTGCCGCGCCGGCGATACCCGCCAGCGGCAGGGCCAACGTGAAGGCGGCCGCAAGGCCGCTGTAGAAGGCGCACACGGCGGCAAAGCTCGCGCAGGCCGAGACGCCGATGACGCCGGGCTCGACCAGCGGGTTGCGCAGCCAGCCCTGTAGCGCAGCACCGCTCAGGCCAAGCGCACCGCCGATCAGCAGGCCGAGCGTGGCGCGTGGCACGCGCAGCTCCCACACGATCGCCCAGCCGACCTCGTTGCCCAGCCGCCACGGCCACAGCACGGGACCCGTGGCCAGCGAGCCGGCAAAGAGCACGAGCACCAGGAGGAAAAGCCACCGGTTCAGCGCTTGGTTCATCGCCGCGCCGCTCATTGTCTGGCCTCGGCCAAAAGCCGCACCACTTCGAAATTCTCCGGGCCGGCGCAGACAGCGTATTTCATCGGCAGCGACACGATGCGCGCCCGGCCGGCCAGGCTCGACAGGGCATGATGATCGACGAACTCGGTGGCCCGCGCCGGACTTGCATTGGCCACGCCATCGAACACCAGCATGTCCGGCTTGCCGGCCAGGACCGATTCAAGCGACAGGCGGCCGTAGGCCGGGATGCCGAGTTCAGCTGCAAGATTGCGCAGGCCGGCGAGCCGCAGCAGTTCGTCCATCAGGCTGCCCTTGCCAGCGGTGCCGCGGTTGGGCTGCAGCACGGCGGCCGTGGCGGTCGGCGGCCCTTGCCAGGTGAGCCGGCGGCGCTCTGCCTGCATGTCGGCGATCAGTGCTCGGCCAACCTCCTCGCGCCCCAGCGCCGTCGCCATTTGGGCGATCAGCGCTTCGGTGGCCTCGAGAGATGCCGACCACGGCAGTTCCAGCAGTGGCACGCCGGCGCCGTGCAGCAGGCGCTTGACGCTGGCATGGGCGACACTGTCGAAGATCACGAGGTCTGGCCGCAGCTCCAGAATCGATTCTACGCTGGCGCGGACCGGGGCGATGGCGCGCGCCTTGTCGACCTGCACGGAAATCCGGGGATCGAGCGAGAGGTAGCTGACACCGACAAGCTGGCCCGGCGCCGCCAGTCGAAGCGCGAGCTGGTCGAGGCAGAGATTGACCGTGACGACACGCTTCGGCGATTGCGCCTGGGCCGGCGCGATCCCGATCAGCAGCAGCGTGAGAGCGAGCCAGCGGATCAACTATTGTTCCTCGGCAGCGGCGACGCGCCAGTTCTTCAGTTTGCCAACCTGCGCATCCCAGTCGACCAGCACAATCGCCGATCCGCTGGACTCGTGCGACTGCACGATTGCGCCATCGACGGCGGCTATCGACCGCGCGCCGCTGAAATCGAGGACATCGGGCCCGGTGCGGTTGCAGACCAGCACCGGCCGCCCCGTTGTCTTCGACGCCCATTCCCATTCGCCGTTTGGCCCATGTTCGCCCGGCGCCCAGGCGGCAGACGACAGCAGGAGATCGACGCCGAGAGACGTCGTCTCCCGCACCAGCCGCTGCGAATGCATGTCGGCACAGACGAAAAGCCCGACGCGGCCCACACCCGCGATGGCCAGGACAGTCGGACGGTCGCCCGGCTGCGACCACGATTCAGAGCCGACCCGCAGCGTGTTGATCTTGCGGTGATGACCCACGCGTGTCCCGTCCGATGCGAATAGGATCAGGCTATTGAACAATTCGGTGCCGTCCGGCGACGCTTCAGGCGTGCCTAGCAGCAGGAACACCGAGACTCGACGCGCCAGATCGCCGGCCCAGGTGAACAGCGCCGGCTGGTCGCGGGCGATCCAGCCGGTGCCGATGAGGTCGCGGAAGCCGTAGCCGCTGGTCGCCAGTTCCGGACTGACGACCAGGGTGGCGCCGAGCGCCGAGGCCTGAAGCACGGCGGCCTCGATGCTTTGTCTGTTCCCGTCGACATCTCCCGCGCGTGGCGCCAGATGAAGAAGGGCGATCGTGACCGGGGCGGTGCTCAAAACCTGCCCTTGATGCCGACGAAGGCCTGGATGTAGGGCGCCTGGAAGCCTTCCGGCTCCTCGTACGACTGGTTGAGCACGTTCTCGACCCGGGCGAACAGCTCGATGTTCGGGCGCACGTCGTAGGCCGCGGTGAAGCGCAGAAGCGTGTAGGGCGACGGCTGGATGATGGTCGGGTTGAAGGGGGCGACGCTGAAGTCGTAGCGGCCGCTCACCTGCGACAGGCCCATGCCGAGCCGCACGCCGTCCCACGGACGCACCTCGGTCCGCAGGCTAAAAGTGTTCTGCGGGCGGCGGACCAGCGGGGTGTAGTACTGGTCGTGGGCGTTCATGTAGGTGAAGTCGGCGGCGATATCGAGCCAGTTCACCGGCTGCATCTTGAGGAAGGCCTCGACGCCTTCGCTCTGCGCCTTGGCCACGTTCTGCAGCGTGGTGAAGGGTGGCGGGCACTGCACCAGGTTGCTGAAGTTGTTGAAGAAGTAGGTGAGGCCGACCGAGACCTTCTTGTTGTACAGCCCCTGCTCGACGCCGAACTCGTAGCCCTTGTTGTATTCCGGCCGCAGGTTGACGTTGCCGCCGCAGAACAGGCCAGTGCCGTAGAGCTCGAACAGCGACGGCGCCTTGAAGGCCGTGCCGTACGATCCCTTGAACCGCGTGTCGGTGTCTTCAAACAGGTAGGTGGCGCCGGCGCGCCAGGTCGACACCGTGCCGTAGACGTCGTTCACGTCGACACGCCCGCCCAGCGTGACGGTGAGGTTCTTGATGAAATTGCCGCGGACCTGGCCGTAGAAGCCGGTCTGGCCCATCGTGCCCCAGCCCTGTGCACCGTCCGAGTTGCTGTAGGCCCATGACCGGTCGTAATCGATGCCGGCCACCACGTCGAACATCTCGCTGACGGCGACCTGGTTCTTCCAGTCGGCCTGCAGGCGGCGGCCGTTGTAGTAGGCATCCTTCACAAACGGGAACGGGTTCTGCAGGCTCGGGAAATCCTGATCGTGGCGATAGATGCTGGTGTAGGAGATGCCGAACGTCGGCTTCCAGCGTCCGTCGAAATAATTGCCGTCGAGCTCGAGGCGATTGAAGAACTGCTGGCTGAATTCCGTCGCGTTGGGATCTTCCTGGGCGACCTGGTCGAACTTGACCTGGGTGTCGATGTAGCGGCTGAACCAGGTGAGGTTGGTGCGGTCGTCGATTGCGATAC
>CANJHI010000123.1 GCA_947474005.1 Alphaproteobacteria bacterium
CCCGGCCGCTTCAGCTTCAACGTCAAGGGCGGGCGCTGCGAAGCCTGCCAGGGCGACGGCGTCATCCAGATCGAGATGCACTTCCTGCCCGACGTCTATGTCCAGTGCGACGTCTGCAAGGGCAAGCGCTACAACCGCGAGACGCTCGAGATCGTCTTCCGCGGCAAGTCGATCGCCGACGTGCTCGACATGACGGTCGACGAGGGTTGCGAATTCTTCAAGGCGGTCCCGATCATCCGCGACAAGCTGCTGACCCTGCAACAGGTCGGCCTCGGCTACATCCACATCGGTCAGCAGGCCACGACGCTCTCCGGCGGCGAAGCGCAGCGCGTCAAACTTGCCAAGGAACTGTCGCGCCGTGCCACGGGGCGTACGCTCTACATCCTCGACGAGCCGACCACCGGCCTGCACTTCGAGGACGTGCGCAAGCTCCTGGAAGTGCTGCATCGGCTGGTCGAGACCGGTAACACCGTGCTGGTGATCGAGCACAATCTGGAAGTCATCAAGACCGCCGACTGGGTCCTCGATCTCGGTCCCGACGGCGGCGCCGGCGGCGGCCGTCTGGTCGCCGAAGGACCGCCCGAGGCGATCGTGAAGGTAGCGGACAGCTACACCGGCCAATATCTCGCCCGCCACCTGCCACGCAGCTCGACGGCCAAGAAACGCGCTTGACCGTGCAGCGGCGACAAGCGGCGTCATGATGCTTTTCATGACGGCCTTCGTCATGGGGCTGGCGTTTTGCGGCCCGCCTGGAGCAGTGTTCGCAATGTCGGCGCGACGAGGTGCGGCCCACGGCTTCTCTGCGGCGCACATGGTCCTGTTCGGATCGTTGGTCGGCGATGCCGTTTGGGCTGTGCTGGGCCTCTCCGGTGCCGGCATTCTGATGCAGATCCCGGCGGTCCATGGCGTCGTCGGCGTGGCGGGCGCGGCGCTGTTGGCATGGCTCGGTCTCCAGGCACTTCGCGATGCCTGGCAAAACCGCCAACCGACTACGGCACCGTCATCTATCGGCAGTGATTTCGCCACTGGCGCAGTACTGTCGCTGACCAATCCGCAAGCTGTCGCCTACTGGATCGCATTCGGCGCATCGATCCAGGCGATCATCGGGTACGCCGCGGCCTTTTCGGAGTTTGCCGTGTTCTTCGGCGGCTTCATGATCGCTTGTGTCGTTTATTGCTTCCTGGCGGCAGCGGTAATCTCCAGCGCGCGAAGCCTGCTCACGGACAAACTGTATCGGTGCGTCAACGGCGTATGCGGCGCAGCCCTTGTCGGGTTCGCCGTCATCCTGCTTTACGATACCGTTGGCCGGCTCGTTGAGTAGGGCTTCCAGCTGATCTCCCCGAGGTCGTAGCCGAACTGGCGCTCGACCACGTCGGGCGTCGCATCGGACGCATCGCCCTTGCGGGCGGCGACGCGGGCCTGGGCCACGTCCTTGGGCACATCGAGCCAGATGCCCTCGAACGGCACACCGACCTTCGTCGCCAGCGCTTCGGCCGCGCGGCGCTCGTCCTCACGGGCAAAGACCGCGTCGAGCACGACGCTGTGACCGGCGCGCAAGACCCGCTCAGCCCGCGCCAGCAGGGCGGCATAGACCCGGGCCGAAGCCTCGGGCGAGTAACTGCCCGCGGGCATCCGCTCCTCCAGTCCGATGCCGGCCAGTCGCTTGCGCTCGACATCGCTGCGCACGACCACGGCGCCCGGCGTCCGCCCGACTTCCGGTGCGAGCTTCAGCGCCAGGGTCGTCTTGCCACTGCCCGACAGGCCACCCACGGCCAGCAGGCGCGGCGGCGCCGGCTGCAGGAAGCGCAACGCTGCCTGCTGATAGGCGCGCGCGGGAGCGTTGTCGCCGCCGCTCACGGCGGTGATCGCCGAATCGACATAGGCGCGGATCGAGGCACGACGCGACAGGAAGAGCGGCAGCAGGGCGAGCGCCTCGTCGTGCGCCGCCTCCGGCAAATCGGCGATCCGCCACAGCCACTCGTTCAGCAACCGGTTGGCCAGCGCCCCCAGGCCCTGGCGTGAGAGGTCCATCAGGGTGAAGGCCAGATCGTAGAGCACGTCGATGTTGGCGATCTTGTCCGAGAATTCGATGGCATCGAACGGCACCGGCTGGCCGCCGAGCAGCACGATGTTGCGCAGATGGAGATCGCCGTGGCAGCGCCGTACCGCGCCGGCCGCCTGGCGTCGCGCCACCAGCTCCACGAAAGGCTCGAGCGCCCGTGGCATGGCCTCGGCCAGGGCCTCGCTGGTCAACGGATCGAGACGGTCGCCCGCTTCGCGCATCTGCCGCACGTCGGCGGCGACGGAGTGACGGTAGTCGTCGGGCCCGCCGAAGCCCGCCGTGATCGCCGGCAAGCCGTCGTGGAAAAGCGCGATGCGGGCACCCAGTGCCGTCATCAACTCGGGCGTCAGCGCGCCGCGCGCCGCCATGCGGTCGAGCATCCCCTCCTCGTCGAAGCGGCGCATGACGACCAGCCAGTCGACGGCATCGACGCAAGCGTGCCCCGGCTCGCCCAGCATGAGTTGGCCATCACCGCCCCGGCGGATCGGGGCAACGCCCAGGTAGATCTCGGGGGCGAGCTGTCGATTGATGTCGATCTCGGCCGCGCACATGGCCGCCCGCCGACCCACGGTCGAGAAGTCCATATAGGGGAACTTCACCGCCCGCTTCAGCTTGTAGGCGCGGTCGCCGGACAGGAAGACCACGGCGCCGTGCGTGTCGATGCGGCGCGCCGGCGCCAGCCGGGCCGCCAGGAAGGCGATGACTTCCGACTGATCCTCGACGACGAAGGACGGCCGCGCGTTCACGGTCTCAGGCAAAGCCAAGGCGCCGTTCCTCCACCCCGTAGGGATCGACGTGGAGGATGATCTCCGCGTCCGGAAATGCCGCCTGAATATCGGCCTCGACCTGGTCGCCGATCTCGTGCGCGCGCATGAGGGAGAGCACCGGATCCAGCTCGATGTGGAGCTGGATGAATTTGGTGAGACCCGAGGACCGGGTGCGAAGATCGTGGATGTCCTGGACCTCGGGATGACGCTTGGCGATATCGACGATGCGCAGCCGGTCGACATCCGGCAGTTCGCGGTCCATCAGGACATCGAGCGATGCCAAGCTGACGCGCCAAGCGCCGAACAGCAGATAGATCGCAATGGCTCCGGCGACGAGCGCATCGATCAACGGCAGATCGAAACGCCCGGAAAGAAACAAGGCGGCACCGACAGCGAGATTGCTGACGATGTCGGTCATGTAATGGGCCCTGTCGGCTCCGATCGCGATCGAACCGCTGCGACGCACCACATAGGACTGGAAGGCGACGAGCCCCAGGGTCAGCACGATGGCCCCCGCGCTGACCGCGACGCCGATCATTTCCTGTTGCACGTGCTGGGGATGGAGAAGTCGCTCGCCGACGTTCAGCAGGAGGCCGCCGCCGGATGCGGCGATGAATCCTGCCTGTGTGAGCCCCGCCAGGGCCTCGGCCTTGCCGTGGCCGAACCGGTGGTCGGCATCGGCCGGTGTCAATGCCTGCCGAACGGCGAGAAACGTGACGAGCGAGGCGACGAAGTCGAGCGACGAGTCGACCAGCGAAGACAGCATGCTGACCGATTCGGTGAGCAACCAGGCCCCCGTCTTCGCACCGATCAGACACAGCGCCACCGTCATCGATGCGATGGTGGCCTGGCGCATCAGGCGGGCAGGGTCGGCGGGGCTCATCCACGCCTCTCAGGGATAGAGGGTGCGCGTGGTCCAGGGCTCGGCGGGCGACCCACGCCGGTACTCGAGCCGGTCGTGCAGGCGAAACGCCCCATCCTGCCAGAACTCGATCAGCACGGGCTGCAGGCGGAACCCCGACCAATGGACCGGCCGCGGCACGCTGCCGACCAGATGTCTGGCGGTATATTCGGCCACGCGCTTTTCCAAGGCGAAACGACTCTCCAGGGGACGGGACTGCTCCGAGGCCCAGGCGCCGATCTGGCTGCCGCGGGCCCGGGTGGCGAAATAGGCATCCGCTTCCTCTGGCGTCGTTTGCGACACCGGCCCTTCCAGGCGAATCTGGCGGCGCAGCGACTTCCAGTGGAACAGCAGGGCGGCCTTGGTATGGGCCAGCAAATGCTGGCCCTTTCGGCTCTCGTAGTTGGAATAGAACACAAACCCGGCCGAATCGTAGTCCTTGAGCAGCACCATGCGCGCCGAGGGCGTGCCGTCGGGACCCACAGTGGCCAGTGCCACCGCGTTGGGATCGTTGGGTTCTGTCTTGGCGGCCTCGGCGTACCAGTCGCCAAACAGCGCCAGCGGGTCGGTTTTCTCGTGGATCATGACAACCACAATATAAGGGGCCGCCGAAGCCTTCCACCACCGGCATCTTGTCCCAATGGCCATCCCCCGCTAAGAACAAGGGATGACCATTGCTGCACAATTAATGGCCGGAAAAAAAGGCCTGATCATGGGCGTCGCCAACGAGCGCTCGATCGCTTGGGGTATCGCCAAGGCCTGCCACGAAAATGGCGCCAAGGTCGCCTTCACCTTCCAGGGCGACGCCCTGGAGAAGCGGGTCCGGCCCCTGGCCACGTCCATCGGCAGCGACATCATCCTGCCCTGCGATGTCACCAACGCCGCCAGCATCGACGCCACCTTCGCCGAGATCGAGAAGCGTTGGGGCGAACTGGATTTCCTGGTCCATGCCATCGCCTTTTCGAACAAGGACGAGCTCAAGGGCCGCTATATCGACACCAGCCCCGAGAACTTCCAGCTCACCATGAATGTGAGCTGCTACTCGTTCACCTCTGTGGCGCAACGGGCCGTGCCGCTGATGAAGAACGGCGGCAGCCTGCTCACGCTCACCTACTACGGCGCCGAGCGCGTCATCCCGCACTACAACGTCATGGGCGTGGCCAAGGCTGCCCTCGAGGCCAGCGTGCGCTACCTGGCGGCCGACCTCGGCGAGCAGAAGATCCGCGTCAATGCCATCTCCGCCGGACCGATCAAGACGCTGGCTTTCGCCGGGATCAACGACGGCCGCTATATACTGAAGTGGAACGAACTCAACTCGCCGCTGAAGCGCAACGTCACGACCGAGGAAGTGGGCAACGCGGGCCTCTATCTGCTGTCGGATCTGGGCACGGCCGTGACCGGCGAAGTGATGCATGTCGACGCCGGCTACCACGTCGTCGGCATGATCAATACCTCGTCGGCCAAGCAGATCGCCGAGCTGCTCGGCAATTTCGAGGGCGAGTAGGCCGGCGGCCATGGCCGGCAGCAGCTTCGGCACCCTCTTCCGGTTCACGAGCTGGGGCGAAAGCCACGGCCCGGCCATCGGCTGCGTGGTCGACGGAACGCCGCCCCGCATTCCCCTCGCCGAAGCCGACATCCAGGTCTGGATGGATAAGCGCCGGCCCGGCCAGTCGCGGTTCGTCACCCAGCGCCAGGAACCCGATACGGTAAAAATCCTCTCCGGCGTCTTCGAGGGTGTCACGACCGGCACGCCGATCGCACTGCACATCGACAATGTCGACCAGCGCAGCCGCGACTACGGCGAGATCAAGGACCAGTTCCGGCCCTCCCACGCCGACTACACCTACTTCAAGAAATACGGCGTGCGCGACTATCGCGGCGGCGGCCGGCAATCGGCGCGCGAGACCGCGGTGCGCGTCGCCGCCGGCGCCATCGCGCGCAAGATACTCACCAATTTCCTGGGTGACGGCGTTTCCATTCGCGGCGCGGTGATCCAGATCGGCAGCCAGAAGATCGACCGCGCCAAATGGGACTGGGACGCCACGGGCGACAATCCCTTCTGGTGCCCCGACCGGCAGGCGGCCCAGGGCTGGGAGGGCTATCTCGACGACGTGCGCAAGCGCGGCAGCTCCTGCGGCGCGGTGATCGAGGTCGTGGCTTCTGGCATTCCGGTGGGGCTGGGCGATCCGGTCTACGACAAGCTCGATGCCGATCTCGCCAAGGCGCTGATGAGCATCAACGCCGTCAAGGGCGTCGAGATCGGCGACGGCTTCGCGACGGCGGCCATGAGCGGCGAAGACAACGCCGACGAAATGCGCATGGCCGACGGTGCGCCCGCCTTCCTCAGCAATCATGCCGGCGGCATCCTGGGCGGCATCTCGACCGGCCAGGACATCGTCTGCCGCCTGGCCGTCAAGCCGACGAGTTCCATCCTCTCCACCGTGCGCAGCGTCGATCGTTTCGGCAACGAGGTCGAATTGCGAACCAAGGGCCGCCACGATCCCTGTGTCGGAATTCGCGGCACCCCGGTGGCCGAGGCGATGATGGCGTGCGTGCTGGCCGACCACCTGCTGCGCCATCGCGCCCAGTGCGCCTGACCCCGACCGCATGGCCGCCCTGAAGCCCGCCGAGGCCCGCTACGCGGCCGCGCACAATATCGGCATGGCAGTCGTCGCGGTTGTCATGATCGTGGGCGCGATCGTCCATTTCGCCACCAACTCGGCCAATGCACCGACGCTGTCGCTCAACGATCCGCGATTTGTGCTGTTCGCCGGGCTGTCCATCGCCATGGGCTACTACGCCTACCTCGGCGTCAGCCGGTATGCCAATCGCCAGCCGCAGATCGTCATCGACCGCGACGGCATCCTGTTGGGCTTCGGCCGCAATCGCCGCCTGGCCTGGGAGGACATCCAGTGGGTAAGGCTCCGCCGCCTTGCCATGCGGCCGCAGCTCCAGATCGGAGTCGTGCCGGAGGTCTTCGTCTCGGCCGACCTGAAGCTCTCGCAGTGGCAACTCGACGACAGTTTGCGCCCGGTCCGCGGCATACCGGCCGCCATTCTCGTCCGCGACAATGGGCTCGACATGTCGGCGGCGGCGATGCTTGACGCTGTCCGGACATTTAGGCCGAATCTGGTGAAGTCCTAGAATCCAACGGGAGACGCAGCCATGCGACGATACTTCGTCGGCCTCCTCGCGACCGTGGGCGCGCTGACCCTGCTTCTGGTCGCCGGCGGCGTTGCCGTGATCGCCTCGGGCCCGTTCTCGGCCAAGCCACTGCCGCGCACGATGGTCCTGTCGCTCGACCTGCGCGACCTGCCGCCGGAGGCCGCCTCCTCCAACCTGCTGCACGGCGGCCTGTTCAAGAGTTCGCGCGACCTGGTCGATGTCGTCCAGCTTCTGTGGCAGGCGGCCGACGATCCCCGTGTCATCGGGCTGTTCGTCGAGATCGGTGACGACCGCGGCGGACTTGCGCGCGTCCAGGAGCTGCGCCAGGCGATCGCCAACTTTCGCGGCAAGGGCAAATTCACCATCGGCTTCGCCGAGTCCCTGGGCGGCAGCGGCGGCCATCTCGGCGACTACTATCTGGCCTCCGCGCTCGAGCAGGTCTGGCTGCAGCCGAGCGGCGGCTTCGCCGTGACCGGCATCGCCGTCGAGACGCCCTTCCTGAAGAATGGCCTGGACAAGCTCGGCGTGCGCGTCGAGGGCGGCAAGCGCTACGAATACAAGAGCGCCCCCGACAGTTTCCTGGAAAACGGCTACACCGGCCCGGCCCGGGAAAACCTGCAACAGCTCCTCGACAGTCTTTTCACTCAGTTCATCGCCGACGTGGCGCGTGACCGCCGTCTCGAACCTCTGCAGGTCCGACGTCTTATCGATGCGGCGCCGTTCGATCCGGAGCGCGCCCGCGAAGCCGGCCTGATCGACCGGATCGGCTATCGCGGCGATGCTTTGGAGGACGTCTGGCAGCGCGCCGGCACCGCCCGCGACCTGATCCCACTGTCGGAATATGCCGGCGACGACGCGCGGCCAAAACCCCGCGGCGACGTCATCGCCCTGGTGCGGGTGAGCGGCCCGATCGTCTCGGGCGCCAGTGGCGACGGCGGGCTGCTCGAGGACGATGTCATCGCCAACGCCGAAGACGTCGTCGATGCTCTCGAACAGGCGACGCGCGCCAAGGAAGTCCGCGCCATCGTGCTGCGCATCGATTCGCCGGGCGGCACCTATCCGGCAGCCGACGCCATCGCCGATGCCGTCGGCCGCGCCCGGGCCGCCGGCAAGCCGGTCATCGCTTCGATGGGCGATATGGCGGCATCGGGTGGCTATCTCGCCGCGGTTCGGGCCGACGTGATCGTTGCCCAGCCGACCACCATCACCGCGTCGATCGGCGTGTTCACCGTCTGGCCGGTCGCCTCGGAGCTGCTGGCATCGCTGGGCGTCAAGGTCGAGCGTATTTCGGTCGGCGCCAACGCCGGAATGTATTCCACCTTCCAGCCACCGACCCCCGCCCAGCGTGCGATCGTCGGCCGCGAACTGGACACGGTCTACCGCGAATTCACGCGCCAGGTCGGCGAAGCGCGCAAGCTCATGGGCGCACGGCTCGACGCTGCCGCCCGTGGTCGCGTCTTCAGTGGTGTCGACGCCAAGCGCGCCGGCCTGGTCGACGAACTGGGCGGGCTGCAGCTCGCGCTCAGCATCGCCAAGGCGAAGGCGGGGATCGACGAGACCCGTCAGATCGAGATCCACCGCTTTCCCGACGACCACGACCGCTGGCAGCGTATCGTCGATCGACTGTTCCGGCTGGCCGGCGTCGATGCCTCGGGTCCGACGATCCGTGCCCCGCGCGAAATCCGCGAAGCCCTGGCGCAAATGGGCATCGTGGCTCGCCCCGGCAACGTGCGACTGCCGCCCCTGCCGCCGCTCTGGCGCTAGCAACTCCACGTCAACCAAGGGACTTCATGTGACTATCCCCGACGACATCTTCACCGAACCCGAGGATTTCTCACCGGACACGCTGGCCAATCTTGGTCCGCTGCGTCGCCTGGCCGGCGTATGGCAGTCCGATCAAGGCGTGGACGTCAGCCCCAAGGCGGAAGGCCCCGAACGGCGCGTCTTCCACGAGCATATCCGGATGGAGCCGATCGATCCGCAGCCCAACGGCCCCCAGCTCCTCTATGGGCTGCGCTACCACATCCATATCAATACGGCAGAGGAAGCCATCACCTTCCACGATCAGGTCGGTTACTGGCTGTGGGAGCCGGCCACCGGGCTGATCATGCAGAGCATCGCGATTCCGCGCGGCCAGGTGGTGCTGGCAGGTGGCAAGGCGGCGGCGGACGATAACCGCATTTCGGTGGAAGCGCGGCGCGGCGATACGCGCTTCGGAATCTGCTCGACGGGCTTTCTCGAGGAGGCGTTCCGCACCGACTACTACCGCATCGACATCACCTTCAACGATGATGGCAGCTGGACCTATGTGACGCGCACGGACCTTGCGGTGCGAGGCAAGGAGCCAGCGTTCAACCACAACGACACTAACACCTTGCGGCGGATCGCGTCCCCCGCGCCGAATCCGATGGTCGGTTTGCTGAAAGATGAAAAGACCGGCTAGAGCCGTTCACCGAGCAGGGCGACGATCGCCCGCCACATCGTCCAGGCGTTGGCCGCGCTGACGGCGTTGAACTCGACGTGGCCGATATCGTCCATCAGGAACAGAGAGACCCGCGCGCCCGACGCCGCAGCCGCCAGGCTCTGGCTCTCACTGTAGGGCACCATCGGATCGCCGCGGCCATGCACCAGGATGAGATGGCCGCGCAATTTGGCGAGGTCGTAGAAGGCGAGATTGAGTCCGTCGATCTCCCGGCGGACGTTCTCCGGCAGTGCGGCGAGCAAAGCGGGCACGGCATCGGGATCGCGATTGTCGACCACAGCGAGGACGGCACGTCCCTCTGGACCCAGCGCCATCGACAGTGGCCCGATATCGGCGCTGGAGTCGCGGAAGCGGCGACGGGCGATTTCCTGCAGCAGGCGGACGTCGTCGGCATTCTCGAGCCGGCCGGCATTGGCCTGGAGGAACGCCCAGCGGCCATAGCTGTTGGGCTCGCGGCGGAATTCCCGGCTGTCACCCATCGGCCGGAAAGCCCCGGTCGTGATGAAGCGGATCGCCGCCGTCATGTCGTGATAGCCGCCGATGCTGACCAGGAACGCGACGCGCGCGGTGAGATCATCCTCGAGGACAGCAATGACCGCCGGCCCGATCGCATAGGAGACCGTCGCGACGCCCAGCGGGACGTCGGGCTGCCACTTGCCCAGTTGCCGTAGCGCGCTCGCCACCCTCCCTCCGTCGGCCCGCGACAGCGCCAGGCGCCGCACCTCGGGCAGTTCGGGGACGAGAACGGCGAAGCCCGCCCGCGCAAATGTGCGTGCCAGAGCCTGCAAGCGCGGCTCGTCGCGGCCCAGCACCGCGGCGCCCGGCACCAGCACCATGGCCGCCCGTACCTTGCCGGCCGGCAGATAGAGATCGCCTTCGCCGCTCTCCCAGCGCGTCGGATATTCGCGGGGCCGGTCGGTCACCTCCTGCCATAAGGTGGGTTCGCCGCCGGCCGCGAGGTCCCACATCACCAACGCCGACTGGACCCAGGTCACCGGCTGGCCGAAGACAAGAAGCAGCGCGACGATGGCCGCCAGCCCGATCGCCAACCGGCGCAGCATCTTCATGGGGCAAGGGGGAAGGTGGCGAGAGTGGCCAGCGTGTCGCCGTCGCGGCGGAGCAACGCCAGCTCCTCGACCCGGCCGGTCATCGGCAGATGCTGGCGCCCGACGATGCGTGCCACCTGCTCGGCCTCGGCCGCACGCTGGAAAAGGCCGAGCGTGATATGGGGCTCGAACGGCTCGCTGCCAGCCACCGGATTGAGCGCCTCATGGAGGCCGGTCAGTTCGGCAGCGCCATCGGAGGGTTCGGCATAGAGATAGAGATCGGACCGCACGATGCGTTCGATCATGAACCAGAAAGGCCGTTGGCCGAGGCCGACGAGCACGGCACGCAACGCCGGCTCACGGTCGAGTGCTGCCCCAAACACCAGGGTGAAGTGCGGGCCGATCAGGTCGGCCTCGCGTGGATGATATTGCGCGCGCAAACGGCGCAACGCGGTGTCGTCTGCCTCGCCGAGCACCGGCCAGGCCACGACATACAGCATCAGCTATAGCTCTTGGCCATGCCCAGAGCTGGATCCATCACCGCGCCATAGGGCGGGAAAGGATAGCGCAGCCCGTTCTTGCCGAGATGCCCCATGCCTTCCACGGCACGCAGCAACTCATCAGGTGGGCACGCCATCAGGAGCTCGTCGTCGGCCACGCCCCCGTAACGGCGCTCGGCGAAGCAAGGCAGCGACAGCGACGTTTGCCGCGTGGCAAGGGCGCGTCCCCACGAATCGGCGCAGGCGCTCTCGCCTGTCACCGTGAAGTCGTAGCGACGATAGCGGTGATACTGCAGGCCGTTGATGAAATAGATCATCTGGCCGGGTGTGCCGTAGAACATGCAGATGTCGGGCGGGTCGAGCCGCGCCGAGCGCAGCGGCGCCACGACCAGGCCGTTGTACTTGCCGTCCGGCACGCGTGGCATCTGCGCCTGGTGCGCGGCCGAGGCCTCCTTGTTGCCGAACCACACGCCGTTCATGTGATCGCCCGAGAGGAAGCCCTCGCCGGGATGGTTGAGACCGACCACGCCTCCGCAGTTGCCGCCGCGCGTGTTGTCGACGGTGATGCCGAGGGTGAAGCCGTACCAGCGCGACTGCGTCACCATCTGGCACATGGTGAACTTGAAGCCCTCGGTCGGCTTGCGCACGCCCTGGATCTTTTCCATGTCCTTCGGATCCTCGAACAGGCGCATGCCGATCGGGTTGGTCCGGATGCGCAGCAGCTCGATCAGCTTGGTGCTGGCCTCGGCCAGCATGGCGCCGGTGATCTTTTCCGGCGGGGTCCACGGCGCGGTCTTGTAGCCGGGCGGCAAGGTCTGGACGTTCATTGTTTCCTCCGTGTCTGGCTAGGTGAGGCCTATGTCAGGTTTAGGCCACCATCGGCGATGACGATCTCTCCGGTAACGTAGTCGTTGGCGCAGAGCGCGGCCACAAGGTCGGCGATGTCCTCGGGTTTCGCAGGTCGCTTCATCGGCGACTTCGTGTTCCAGGTTTCGAGCATGTCGGGCCAGTTGGCCGTCATCGGCGTCTCGACAAGGCCAGGCGCCACGCAGTTGACGCGGATGTCCGGCCCCAGTGACAGCGCCAACAGTTTGGTCACGTGGTGCAGTGCGGCCTTGGACGCGGCATAGGGAATGGACGAGCCCTTGGGACGCGCACCGGCATGGGTGCCGATATTGACGATGCTTGCCGGCCGGCCGCTGGCGGCAGACTTGCGCAAGGCCGGCTCGGCCTCGGCTGTCAGCACGAACGGCGCGATCAGATTCACGTCGAGCATCTGCCGCCACAGCGCCGGCGTCGCGGCCTTCAGGTCGGCATGCGGGATGCGGATCGAAAGGCCCGCATTGTTGACCAGCACGTCGAGGCGGCCGTGCTGCTTCAGCACACCGGCAACCAGATCGCGCGCCGCGGTCTCGTCGCCAAGGTCGGCCTGGTGGTAGCTGGCGCCTTTCAACTCCGATGCCATCGCCTGCCCGACATCGACGGAGCTGCGCGAATGAAGGGCCACGGTGTAGCCGTCGCGCGACAGTCGACGCGCGATGGCCGCGCCAATGCCCGAGGTCGAGCCGGTGACGAGTGCCACTCTCGGTGGGGCGACACGTTCAGACAAAGGACTTCAAGGCCTCCAGGGTTTCGTCGGGCCGTTCGATCATCATCATGTGCCCGCAGTTGGCAATCACGACCGTCTTCGATTCGGCGATGGCGGCGGCCAACGGCTTGGCCTTGGCGGCCGGCGTCATCAGGTCGCCGTCGCCCAGCACGAGGACGGTCGGACACTTCACGCCGGGGGCCCGTGCGAGTGCGGCCTTGTAGGCGTTGCAGGCCGCGAGATCGGTATGGATGACGCCCGGCTTGGCGGCCGACAACACCGCCAGCGATTCGGCCCGCAGCCACAGGCCGGGCGAGACCATGCCACCCTTGTGCAGCGCATTGCCGATGCCCCAGAAGGTCATCAGCTCCTGGACCTTGAGTGTGCCGGCCCTGGCCGACTCGATCATCTCGGGGTGCACCGGCATCTCCGTGGCCACGCCGCAGAGGCCGAGCGCGCGAACTCTGGCCGGATAGCGGGCCGCCGTATCGAGCGCCACCAGCGCGCCCATCGAATGACCGACCAGCGCCGCGTCCTTGAGGTCCGCAGCTTCGATCAGCTTCGCGGTCCAGTCGGCCAGTGCTGCAATGCTGGACAGCGCCGGTCCATCCGACCAGCCGTGGCCGGGGAAATCGACCGCCAGCACGGCGCGGTCATGATGGGCAAAGAAGCGCGTCTGCAGGCGCCATGTCGTGCGATCGAACCCGGCGCCGTGAAGGAAGATAACCACCGGCTTGGCCAGATCGAAAGGGGCGCCGCCTGTCGTCGCAAAGACGGCGCGGCCATCGACGTTGATTTGCATCGCCTAAGCCTTTTGCGAAGCGCGCAGCGCCTGGCCGAGATCGTCGAGAATGTCCTCGGGATCTTCGAGGCCGACCGACAGCCGGATCATGCCCTCGCCGATGCCGGCAGAAGCGAGGCCCGCAGCATCGAGCTGCGCATGCGTGGTCGAGGCGGGATGGATCACCAGCGACTTGGCATCGCCCACGTTGGCGAGGTGCGAAAAGAGCTTTAGCCGCTCGATGAAGCGGCGGCCGGCGTCGCGGCCGCCCTTGATGTCGAAGCTGAAGATCGAGCCCGCGCCCTTGGGCAGCAGCTTCTGGGCGAGTGCATGATCGGGATGCTCCGGCAGCTCCGGCGAGGCGATGCGCTCGACGGCGGCGTTGGCTTTCAGGAAGGCGATCACCTTGCGTGCATTTTCGCCATGGCGGGCGACGCGCAGCGGCAACGTCTCCAATCCTTGCAGCAGATAGAACGCCGTTTGCGGCGCCATGCAGCAGCCGAAGTCGCGCACGCCCTCGGTGCGGGCGCGCATGACGAAGGCGTGCGGGCCGAACTCCTCGGCGAAGTCGATGCCGTGATAGCCGGCATAGGGTTCGGTCAGCGTCGGGAACTTGCCCGAGGCCTCCCAGTCGAAGCGGCCGGACTCGACGATCACGCCGCCGATCGCCACGCCATGGCCGCCGATGAACTTGGTGGCCGAATGAAAGACGATGTCGGCGCCCAGTGTCAGCGGCCGGCAGAGGATCGGCGAGGCGAAGGTGTTGTCGATCATCAGCGGGATCTTCGCTGCATGGGCGATGGCCGCGATCGCCGGAATGTCCAGCACCTCGCCGCCGGGATTGCCGATGGTCTCGCCCAGCACCAGCCGCGTGTTCGGCTGGATGGCCTTGGCGAAGCCCGCGTGGTCGCGCGGATTGACGAAGGTCGTGGTGATGCCGAAGCGCGGCATGGTGAGTGCCAGCATGTTGCGCGTGCCGCCATAAAGCGAGGTCGAGGCCACGATGTGGCTGCCGGCATCCATCAGCGTAGCGATGGCGATGTGCAGCGCCGCCTGCCCGCTCGATGTCGCCAGCGCCCCCGATCCTTCTTCCAGCGCCGCCACCCGCTCCTCGAACACTGCCACGGTGGGGTTGGAGATGCGGCTATAGATGTGGCCGCCGACCTCGAGGTTGAACAGACTGGCGGCATGGTCGACGTCGCGGAAGACGAACGACGTGGTCTGGTAGATCGGCACCGCCCGTGCCCCGGTGACGGGGTCGGGATGCTGGCCGGCGTGCAGCGCCAGCGTGTCGGGCTTCAGGAACTTGGCTTCGGCCACTTCGGCCCTCACTTCTTGAAAAACGATGCGGCTGTCGAGGCGTGGCTCTGCTTGGCCTTGATCTTCTCTTCCACACGGGCGATCTCGGCCTTAAGGGTCGCGATGTATTCCCGCAGTTCCTCGACTGCCATCGGATCGAGATTCCGCGGCGGCGACTTCTTCTTGAGCGGTTCGAGATCGTCAGTTTCAAAGGCCATGGCGCGGCTCCACGGAAGCGGCTAAGGACACCTACCATTGCTCCCATTGCTTCGAAAGGCCGACCATGAGCGCTCTTCCCGCGACGATGACTTGCGTCGAAATCACCAAGGCTGGCGGCCCTGAAGTCCTCGTGCCGACGACGCGGCCGGTGCCGGTTCCGAAGGCCGGCGAGATCCTGATCAAGGTCGCTGCCACCGGCATCAACCGGCCCGACATCGCGCAGCGGCAGGGCACCTACGCACCGCCGCCGGGCGCCTCCGACCTGCCGGGCCTCGAAGCCGCCGGCACGGTGGCGGCGGTGGCCGCCGACGTCACGGACTGGAAGGTCGGTGATACGGTCTGCGCCCTGACGCCGGGTGGTTCCTACGCCGAATACTGCACCGTCGCTGCGCCGCAATGCCTGCCGATCCCCAAGGGCTTCGACATGCTGCAGGCGGGTGCGCTGCCCGAAAACTATTTCACCGTCTGGCACAATCTCTTCGAGCGCGGCCTGCTCTCGTCGGGTGAGTCGGTGCTGATCCACGGCGGCGCCAGCGGCATCGGTACGACCGCGATCCAGCTCGCCAAGGCCTTTGGCGCCACGGTCTATACGACGGTGCGGACGCCCGAGAAGGCGGCGGCGGTGAAGGCGCTCGGCGCCGACCACGCGGTTCTCTACAAGGACAACGACTGGGCGGCCGAGGTAAAGAAGCTGTCGGGCGGCGTCGACGTCGTGCTCGACATGGTGGCCGGCGACTATCTGCCGAAGAACCTGATGCTGCTGAAGCAGGACGGCCGCTGCGTGATCATCGCCGTGCAGGCGGGGCCGGTGGCCACGATCAGTGCCGCCTTCGTCATGGTCAACCGCCTCACCCTCACCGGCTCGACGATGCGGCCGCAGAGCATCGCCAACAAGGGCCGCATGGCGCGCGGGCTGAAAGACAAGGTCTGGCCGCTGCTGGAAAGCGGCAAGGTGAAGCCGATCATCTACAAGACCTTTCCACTGCGCGAAGCAGCGGCGGCGCACGCCGAACTGGAGCGCGCCGACCATGTCGGCAAGGTGATGCTGACGGTCTAGCTTTCGACGTCGGTCTAGGTCTCGGGCTGATCGGCCTCGGCGGGATCAACCACCGCCGGATCGACGGCTTCCTTCTCCGCTTCGGCGGCCGCACCGGCCTTGGCCTGGGCCTTCTTCTTGGCCGCATCCTCGCGGGCGGCCTTGCGGCGCGCCTTGTCGACGGCGTCGTTGAGGTCCTTCAGCATGCAGAGGCCGAGCGTCACGGGATCGCGTGGCCGGACGTTCTGCATGTTCCAGTGCGAGCGGTCGCGCACCGACTGGACGGTGCTCTTGGTCGAACCGACCAGCCGGGCGACCTGGCTGTCCTGCAGCTCCGGATGGATCTTCAGCAGCCAGGCGATGGCGTCGGGACGGTCCTGGCGCTTGGCCACCGGCGTGTAGCGCGGGCCCTTCGAGCGGGCGACCGGCATCGGCACGTCGCGCGGCGTGAGTTTCAGCGCGGCGTCCTTGTCGGCTTCGGCGCGCTTGATCTCTTCCTTGGTGAGCTGGCCGTTGGTCGTCGGGTCGAAACCCGTCATGCCGCCCGCCACCTCGCCATCGGCGATCGCCTGGACTTCGAGCGGATGCAGGCCGGTGAAGGCCGAAATCTGGTCGAAGGTCAGGGTCGTATTCTCGACCAGCCAAACGGCGGTCGCCTTGGGCATCAACACTTGCGACATGAATGATTCTCCTGCGCCCGGATATAGAGGCCGCTTCCGTCCCCGCCAACCCGAAAAGCGCCTGCCCCTGTCAATTGCCCGGCATTTGGCCGGTAATTGATCGTCGGCCCGAAAAAAGGAAACGGCCGGGAATGACCCGGCCGTCCCTCGAAAGATTAGGTTTTAGACCGTCTTACTGGATGACGATCTCGACGCGGCGGTTCTGCGGCTCGCGGACACCGTCGGCGGTCTTGACCAGGAGGCCAGCCTCGCCGCGGCCAATCACGGCAATCGCGGTGGCCGGCACGCCTTCACGCACCAGCGCGTCCTTGACCGTGTTCGCACGACGCA
>CANJHI010000124.1 GCA_947474005.1 Alphaproteobacteria bacterium
CGCTCTACACAATCCTACAGATATTGAGCCTCGCGCTTTTCGAGAAAGCGCCGCTACACCAACTGCTTAGTGACAGGGCGCTGCAAACCCTCGACGACGAAAATTCTAACCAATTGAATCTGTTTCGATAATTGCCGGACAGCAGTGATCGTCTTTCTGTGAGGAATCGATCTTCGGATCGCCCGGCCGCTCCACGCGCTCCGAGCTTTCCTTGGTGATACCGAGCGCCCATTTCAGGCCTGATACTTCGCTCGCGCGCTCCAGCGGGACGTCGAAGTTGCTGGCGAGCTCCAGCACGCCGATGAACTTTCCTTCATACACAACCGGTACGATCGCGCGTACGTCGGTGTGGCCGGCGATGCCGGTCTCGACGGCCAGGATTCGCTCCTGCCGCTCGTTCGCCGCCACCACAGTGCGGCGGTACTTCGAGACATCGACGCCAAGCTCGGCTGGCTTGCCGCCGCGATAATAGAGTTTGGCGAGTGGAGTCCAGAAATTGAGCTGTTCGAGGCTATGGTGCTTCTGCAGGTCCGCGAAGAACGGCTCCATCCGGGCGACCAGGGTGGCGCGATCGTTCTTGGCGAAGGCCTCCATCGTGACGCTGTCCTGGAGCATGACGTCGGCGGCGAGGCCCAGGACGCGAAACCGCGCCTGCATGAGATCCTGAAAGACGGACTGAAAGTCACCGGCATCGTCGTGGGCAATCTTGACGACGGCCCCGGTTCCCGCCGCGTACTCGTCGATCGCATAGAAACTCGACAGAATTGCCGACACTGCCACGATCGCGCCGACGACCCACAGCCGACCGGCGTTGGCCTTGCGGTCATCTTCAGTCGCGCCAAGCACCGCTTTGTTGTCAATACTCGCCACACTCATTGTATCTGCACCCTTCCGCAGGCGCGGTAGCAGCCGCCAAAGCGTCGCGCATGCGATGCGGACGTTCGCTTGGTCGGATTACCCCAGCCCCGCCAAAAAACTATTGGAAAACCGCTCGATCCAACAGGGGCAATTGCCCGGACCTCGCGGGAAATGCGCGTTCTGCCAGTCCGATGGCTTGCCTCACGCCATGTGCACCGCCGGCGCCCGGCCAAGGTCCGTGCCCGGGTTACAGGGCTCCAGCCGAATGGCGCGGCTAAAATTTTTTCAATCTCAGGGTAACAGGCTGGTCGTAGCCGATCTGACAAACCTCATGATAGCGTTCCGCGATGAATGGAGGTGGATGTGATGTTCAGCAAGAGACGAATGATCGCCCTAGCTCTGGCCGGCTCGTTTGTGGGTGGCTCGTTCCTGGCGGCAGGAAGCGCCTTCGCCCAGGGCGCGCCGGGCACCAAGCCGATCGTCGGCATTTCGACCGTGACCAATTATTCCGTCGATGGCCGCATCACCGCCATCGATCCGGCCACGCGCACCGTCACCTTGACCACGTCCGGCGGTGCCGCCGTCAGCCGCAAGATGAGCGAGGCCGTCAGCAATCTCGGCGTCCTCAAGATCGGCGACGACGTATTCGTGGGATACGAAGAGAAGCTGACCTTCGTGCTGTCGGGACCCAACGCCCGGCCGCCGCGCGACCGCGACAACAGCGTCGTCATCGGCGCATCAGGCCCCAAGGCCGAGACGGGCGTTGCCGCCAACCAGATGGTCGCCAACTGGTGGGTTGTCGGCGTCGATGCGGCCGGCGGCACGATCTCTCTGGTCAATCCGGCCGGCGGCGAAGTCCGCACCTACAGCGTGGCCACGCCGGAGGGGCGCGCCGAGCTGCCGCGGGTAAAGACGGGCGACTATCTGACGGCCATCGACAGCCTCATCCTGGTCGTGTCGATCGTCCCCAAGAAAATGTAGCAGAGCCCGGCGCCGGCGATCAGGATGCCGGCGCCCCGGGCTTGTACTTGGCGAGTGCCTCCAGACGTTCGGGGGCACTCACCACATGGGTGCCTTCCGGCACGACCCCGAGGGCAGCATTGCCGAGCGCCAGCTTGCGGATTGCCCGCGCCGCCGCCTGGCCATGGTCGACGCCGCGCCACTTCGTGAACGCCTCGGAAACCCATACTGCGGGCTTGTAGACCAGGGGCAGCAAGAAGCTGGCCGCCGTCCACGGCACCCTCAATTTCTGGCTGACGTCGTGACCCAGCAACCAGTAGGTAGCGCCGCGCAGCAGCCAAAGCTGGAACCCACGCATCGCGGCCGATGGACTGCCGACGCCGGCCACCGTCTCGAGCGTCGTGCCGGCGAGCGCGATGCCGTCGGCATCCGGTCCCGGATTGGTCAGCATCCAGAGATCCCAGTAGCGCCCGCAGTCGGTCTCGTTGACTGAGGGCAGCAGGGCCTTCTCGACACCCAGCAGGGCCGCCGTGTGACGCCAGAAAAGGAAGTACCCTTCCTTCTCCTCGGCGGTGAACCGGTAGCCCATGCGTTGCAGGCTATCGACCATGAGCTTGCTGAAGCCCACGACCTGGAAGAAGAGATCGGCCTGGTTGATCGGCTCACCCCAGGCGGCACGGTTCCACGCCGCCGAGCCACGGATCATGCGCCGCACGAAGGCGTGGATCAGGCGGACATGGACCGTCGTCTTGTAGCCATCCTGCTGGGAGTGCAGCCCACCCGGCCGGTGCAGCTCGATCCACCAGGCGTTGGTCTGCGTCAGGCGATGGATCGTCTGCTGTTGCAACGTGCCCGTCATCACCAGCGGCTTCATGGCCGGCGGCGACCAGTAGTCGATCATCAGCGAGGCGCATTGCAGCACCAGCCCGGCGCTGTCGCCGGCACGGCCGATGGCGGCACTGCCGCGCGCCATCTTTTCCCACTCTTCAGGCTTCGGTTCCGGCGGCAGCGAGGCGATCAGCGCCGCGAGTTCGGGCGGCGCATCCGGGACGGCGGCAATGCCCTCCTCCAGTGCCTTCAGCACCATCGGCCACCAGCGTCCATGGAAGGGATGCAGCGCCTCGACCGCAGCGTCGGCCAGCGGATCGGCATGCAGGATGGCTGCCGCATAGGTCCCTGCCAGCGCCCCGTGCCGGCGCGACGCTTCGGCGGCGTTGAGAATGCGGCTCTGTGACATCCATTGTCTCCTGCGGGCGGGGCAGCAGATACCACCCTTTTTGTCCCCGTACACGGTGGTTTCGCCGGGGGTGGTTTCGCCAGGGGTTCGTAGGCTAACCTCCTCTCAACCCGGAGGAAATCATGGCGAAGTTCGGCATCGGACAATCGGTACGCAGGCTGGAAGATCCGCGCCTTCTCACCGGCGGTGGGCGCTACACCGACGACACCAAGCTTTCGGCACCGGCGGCGCGCGCCTACGTGCTGCGCTCGCCGCATGCCCATGCCGACATCAAGAGCATCGACACGTCGGCCGCGCGCAAGGCGCCGGGCGTGCTGCTGGTCTTCACCGGCGAGGACGTGACCAAGGCCGACTTTGGCGACGTGCCCTGCCTGGTGCCGCTCGACAATCGCGACGGCACGCCGCGCGCCGACACTTCGCGGCCGATGCTGGCCAAGGGCCGCGTCCGCCACGTCGGCGATCCGGTGGCGCTGGTCGTGGCCGAGACGCTGGAGCAGGCCAAGGATGCCTCGGAGCTGATCGAGGTCGACTACGCCGCGCGTCCGCACACCGTCGACACGTTCGCGTCGGCCCAGCCCGGCGCACCGCTGGTTCACGACCACATCAAGGACAACATCGTCTTCGACTGGGCGATGGGCGACCAAGCCGCCACGGAGGCAGCCTTCGCCAAGGCCGACAGGGTGGTCAAGCTGCAGATCGTCAACCAGCGCCTGGTCGTGAACTCGATGGAGCCTCGCGGCGCCATCTGCGAGTACGACCCCGCGGACGACCGCTCGACGCTGTGGGTTTCCTCGCAGGGCGTCAGCATGATCCGGCCCGTCGTGGCCGACATGATCCTGAAGATCGGCTCGCCCAAGCTGCGCGTGCGCACCGGCGACGTCGGCGGCGGCTTCGGCATGAAGATCTTCGTGCACCCGGAATATCCCATGGTGGTGTGGGCCTCGCGCGCGCTGAAGCGCACGGTGAAATGGATTCCCGATCGCCAGGAGGCCTTCCAGAGCGACGTGCAGGGCCGCGACCATGTCTCGATCGCCGAGATGGCGCTCGACAAGGATTGCCGCTTCATCGGCCAGCGCATCACGACCTATGCGGCACTTGGCGCCTACCTCAGCCATTTCAGCGTCTTCATCCCGACCATGGCCGGCACCTCGATGCTGAACGGCCTTTACACGGCGCCGGCGATCTACGTGAACATCAAGGGCGTGATGACCAACACCGTGCCGACCGACGCCTATCGCGGCGCCGGGCGGCCCGAGGCGGCCTATCTGGTGGAACGTTTCGTCGACCACATTGCGCGCGAGACCGGCCTCACGCCGGACGAGCTCCGCACCCGCAACTTCATCAAGAAGAGCCAGATCCCCTACAAGACGGCGCTGGGCGACACCTACGACAGCGGCGACTTCGAGGGTGTCATGCGCGAGGGCATGGACAAGGCCGACTGGAAGGGCTTCCCTGCCCGTCGCGCGGCCTCGCTCGCCAAGGGCAAGTGGCGCGGCATCGGCATGGCGACCTATGTCGAGAAGTGCTCGGGCGGCCCGCCGGAGACCGCCGTCGCCAAGTTCAACGACGACGCGACGATCACGCTCTTCCTCGGCAACCAGACCAACGGCCAGGGCCACGAGACGGCGATCACGCAGATCGCCTCGGCGCGGCTCGGCGTCGATTCCGGCAGCATCCGGATCGTTCAGGGCGACAGCGACACGACGCCCGAAGGCTTCACCGGCGGCAGCCGCACCATTGCGGTGGCCGGCGTGGCCACGATCGGCGTGGCCGACAAGATCATCGCCAAGGGCAAGCTGGTGGCGGCCTCGGCGATGGAGGCGAGTGCCGCCGACATCGACTATGCCGACGGCACCTTCAAGATCGTGGGCACCGACCGCACCATGAGCCTGTTCGACGTGGCCAAGGCCGCGCGCGATCCCAAGCATGTCCCGGCGGGCGACAAGCCCGGCCTCGACGACGAGTTCACGCGCACGCCCGAGGCCGACACCTTCCCCAACGGCTGCCATATCTGCGAACTCGAGATCGATCCCGACACCGGCACCCTGGAGATCGTGAATTATAGCGTGATGGACGACTTCGGCATGGCGCTGAACCCGCTGCTGCTGCAGGGCCAGATCCACGGCGGCGTCGGCCAGGGCGTGGGTCAGGCGCTCACCGAGAAGACGGTCTATGACAAGGACTCGGGGCAACTGCTCAGCGGCTCGTTCATGGACTATGCCCTGCCGCGCGCCGACATCGTCCCGGCCGTCAGCTTCGGCATGCACAACAGCCTGTGCACCACCAACCCGCTCGGCGTGAAGGGCGCGGGCGAGGCCGGCGCTATCGGCGCGCCGCCCTCGGTGATCAACGCCATCGTCGACGCGATCGCCCCGCACACCGGCATAAAACACATCGACATGCCGGTGACGGCGGCGTCCCTGTGGGCCGCGATCCAGGCCCACCGGGCGAAGAAGGCGGCGTAGCATTCCCGTGTCACATCCTAGAATGTCACACCAAGTTGAGACAAATGTTGTGACACAGGCCAATCGCCCACCTGTGACATCGACGAGAATCTGACCCTGCGGCCCCACCTCGGGCGGCCGCAGACGACCGTCAAAACATAGCTCTCGGGCACGCTTTTCGTGCCTCGGTCCACCCCGCTGCCGGACGGATCGTCGGCGGGGGCAGCCTTTGCTTGCTACTCACGGTTCAGTGCGGAGCACAGACCGCGGGACCTCCCCTGGTCCTCCAGGGAACTATACCCGGCGGGCGCGCCGGGCGGGGCATGGCCATTGGTTCAAGCGCCGGCCCGAGGGTCAGCGCTCTCAGCTCGAAATCAGAAGCTGGACGTCGGGACAGGAGCGACCGGGGAAGCAAAAGATCCCTCACTTCGTTCGGGATGACACTATTGCAGGGCTTTCGATGCAGAAGCCGGTGTCATCCCGAACGAAGTGAGGGATCTTTGAGAATTCAGGAGCCCAGTCAAACCTCGTGCAACAATAGCAAAAATATAGCACATAACCTGCTGAACCTGTCAAATTATCTTCGAACTTTCTTGAATGCTGGCGTTTTGCCAGCAGAGACCGCCGCGGCGAGCTATCCCTAGTGGCCGGGAGCGCCGTTAGAGACAGCCGAAGCACCCAGCAGCGTATCGGATACACTGCCAGAAGCATCACCAAAGGAACGATCCCATGCCCCTCCACCCTGCCCTCACCGCCGGCCGCGCCGCCGTCATCACCGGCGCCTCGAGCGGCATCGGTCTGGCGGCCGCGCGCCGCTTCGCGTCGATGGGCCTGAAAGTATGCCTGGCCGATCTTTCGGCCGAGGCCCTGGAGCGCGCCGCAGCCGACGTCGCCGCGGTCGCGCCGACCGGGCGCAGTGCCGTGCTCGCCGTGCCCACCGACGTGAGCCAGCTCGCGCAGGTCCAGGCGCTGAAGGACAAGGCCTATGCCGCCTTCGGCGAGGTCGCGGTGCTGATGAACAACGCCGGCACCGCGCCGGGCGGCGGGCCGTGGGATCACATCGAGCGCTGGCGGCGCGTGCTGGAGGTCAATCTCTGGGGTGTCATCAACGGCGTGCAGACGTTTGCGCCGGCCATGCTGGCGCAGAAGACGGCCGGCGCCATCGTCAACACCGGCTCCAAGCAGGGCATCACCTGCCCGCCCGGTGACACCGCCTACAACGTCAGCAAGGCCGGTGTGAAGGTGATGACCGAGGCGCTGGCGCACAGTCTGCGCAACGAGGAGGGCGCGCGCATCACCGCGCATCTGCTGATCCCGGGCTCGACCTTCACTGCCATGACCAGCCGCGGCCGCAGCGAGAAGCCCGCCGGCGCCTGGACGCCGGACCAGGTGGTCGACATGCTGGTCGAGCGCATGGGCGCCGGCGACTTCTACATCCTCTGCCCCGACAACGAGGTCACGCGCGAGGTCGACAATCGTCGCATCGCCTGGGCGGCGCAGGACATCACCGAGAACCGCCCGGCGCTGTCGCGCTGGCATCCTGACCACAAGGCCGCGTTCGAGACGTTCCTGAAAGCGGACAAGCTCTCGTAGTCCTCATGCTCATCCGGACCGCGAGCGTCCCGCTCGCTCATGAGCATGAGCGAGCGGGACGCTCGCGGTCCAAAAGACCATGAAAAATCTGCCCGGATGAGCTGCTAGGCTACCGGCCAAAGGGGAGCACCCGCCAGCATGACCGACCTCACCGAAGCAGACCGCGTCGAAATCCACATCCTGGTCGACAACGCGGTCGATGGCCTCTCCACAACCCCGCTCAACGTCGAGAACGAATGGGCCTTCGCCACGCGGCGCGGCCTGCGGGCCTCGTCGGACCGCTGCCTGTGCTGCGGCGTCCACGGCCTCTCCTGCCTGGTGACCGTCCAGCGCGGCGACGTGCGCCACACGCTGCTGTTCGACAGCGGCCCGGAGGAATACGCCTTCGAGCGCAACACGACGCGGCTCGGCGTCGATCTCGGCCGGGTCGAGGGCATCGTGCTCTCGCACGGCCACTGGGACCATGCCGGCGCCATGAAGCTGGCGCTGCAGCGCATCCGCGCCGGCAACGGCGGCCGCACCGTGCCCTTCCATGTCCATCCCGGCATGTTCCATCAGCGCGGCATGAAGCTGCCCGACGGCAGCGTGCGGCAGATGGACGACGTGCCGTCGGCCAGCGAGCTCAGCGGTCTGGGTGCGGAGATCATCTCGACCACCGAACCGCAGCAGCTGCTCGACGGCCTGTTCCATGTGAGTGGCGAGATCCCGCGGGTCACGCCCTTCGAGCGCGGCCTGCCGGGGCAGGTGCGGCGCGTCGCGGAGGATGGGGCGTGGGAGAGCGACGAGCTGCTGATGGACGAGCGCTGGATCGCGGTGAACGTGAAGGGCAAGGGGCTGGTGGTGCTGAGCGCCTGCTCGCACGCCGGCATCGTGAACGTGCTCAGCCATGCGCGCGCGAGCTTCCCCGGCGTGAAACTGCACGCGGTGCTGGGCGGGCTGCATCTTTCCGGCACGAACGAGAAGATCATCCCCGAAACCGTCGCCGCCCTGAAAGGCTTCGGCCTCGCCCAGATCGGCGCCGGCCACTGCACCGGCTGGCGTGCCATGGCGGCGCTGGGGCAGGCTTTCGGCGACGAGGTGCTGGCACCTTCTGCCGTCGGCAAACGTTACTGGTTCTGAGGCGCGTCGCCCCCTCGGGCGTTTCTCTTGTGTTCAAGTCGCCGCCGTCACGGAGTATCGTAGACCATGACCAATGATCCCAAATCTCCCGCCCCGCCGTCCGATCTCGTGGACGCCCTCGCCACCTCGCTGAAGGCGATCGACGACGACTACACCGAGGAGATGCGCGAGCTGCGCGCGCTGTTCGAGGAGGCCCGCCTGGAGGCGGCAAAGGACGAGCCCAACGGCCAGAAGCTGAAGGCACTGCTCGCCGACGCCAACGAGATGGTCCGCACCTTCGCCGGCCTCGATCCGGTGTGGCAGGGCGTTCAGCGCGTGGCGCGGATGGTCGGATTTCTGTGAAGCTGGGGGCGCGCCACTCCGGTGGCGCGATCTTTCGCGTTAAAAGCAATGACGCGCCACTGGAGTGGCGCGCCCCCAGCAACTAACCCCGCGGCATCGGCATGGCGCGCCTGAGCTTCTTCATCGTCTCGTCGCCGAGATAGAACGCCCGTTCGCTGGAATGGGTCTCGTAGCGGGCGATCTCGATGGCGCCGACGGTGGCGGCGAGACGGTCGGCGTCGACCTTGCGCTCGAAGGCGCAGTGTACCGCCGGGCCGCATTCATCCTCGATGGTGCGGACGGAATAGTGACCCTGGGGCGGGAACGTCACGATCAGGTCGTGCAGTGTCCGCGCCGCCTCCACGATGGAGCGGCCAACATCGTCGGTCTGGCCCAAAACCAGGTAGGGGCTGATCGCCTCGAGGTCTGAAATGTCGGTCATGCAGGATCAACGGCAGCCATCGGGGTGGGTTGCGCACGCCACCTTATTTATTGCAGTAGAAACGCGATTTTTCCGCCCGGCTCCCGGACAAGCAAAAGGCCCGCACCGGGAGCCGGGCGGGCCTTCTGTCAAAGCGTCGTTGAAACTCGGATATTCCCGCAGTGCTGAAGCAGCGTTTTCAGCTTGCCTTCAGGTTCACGGCCGCCTCGCGGCCGCGTTCGCTGGCCACTTCGTAGCTGACCTTCTGGCCTTCGTTCAGGCCGTTGAGGCCCGCCCGCTCGACGGCGCTGATATGGACGAACACGTCCTTGCCGCCGCCATCAGGCTGAATGAAACCGAAACCCTTGGTGCCGTTGAACCACTTGACCGTGCCTGTAGCCATCGTCTGTATCCTAGTTGAAGCGAGCATGAGGAAAGAGTGGCGGCGCGCTCGCGGCAGCCGCCGGCAGTATTTGCAGCAGGCCGAAGTCTGGAGACCCTGTCAAGCCGACCACGCCCGGGGCCTGCCACGCCGACGCCATATTGTGATATCCCGCCGGGACCCTCACGCGCCGCACCGACCGACCAGGAGCCCTCGCATGACCGCCAACCATGACCTCGCCGCCCCCGATCTCGCAGCCCACGATCTCGCCGCTCTGTGGGAAGCCCATTGCCGGTACGAATTCGAGACCCGCGATGTCGACGCCACCATGGCGACCATGGTGGCGTCGCCCTACGTCAACCACGTGCCGACGATGACCGGCGGCGTCGGTCACGACGAGTTGAAGCGCTTCTACAAATACCATTTCATCGGCGGCAACCCGCCCGACACCGCGCTCGTGCCGGTGAGCCGCACGGTCGGCACCGACCAGATCGTCGATGAGCTGTTGTTCAGCTTCACCCACACCAGCGAAGTCGACTGGATGCTGCCGGGCATCAAGCCGACCGGCCGCCGGGTCGAGATCCCGCTGGTCGCCATCGTGCGCTTCGTCGACGGCAAGGTGGCGCACGAGCACATCTATTGGGATCAGGCGTCGGTCCTCGTGCAGGTCGGCCTGCTCGACCCTGAGGGCCTGCCGGTGGCGGGCGTCGAGACGGCGCGCAAGGTCGTGGACGAGAAGCGCCCGAGCAACGAACTCATGCCGCGCTGGTCGAGCAGCGCGGGCAAGCCGATCTGAAGGTCATGAAACGGCGCAACCTTCTGGCCTCCCCATCTCCCACCCCGCAGAAGCCGGTGTTCCTGGAGTACAGCCAGGAACAGCTCGACAAGGCCTACGACCAGTCATTCTGGGCGCCGCAGATGGCCGAGCTCGAAGCTGACGATGGCGCGAAAAGCACCGAGGTGCGCCGCCGAATGCCGCCGCGCACGGAGCGCTACGGCGGCGGAGACGCCAACCTCATCGATATCTTTGCGCCCCCCAACGCGCGTGGTGCGCCTGTCCTGGTCTTCCTCCACGGTGGCGCCTGGACCCGCAACTCACGGCAGGACGCCTCGTTTCCGGCGCCTGCCCTCGTCGGGCGCGGAGCTGCCTACCTGGCGCCGGACTTCGGCAGCCTGAAAACCATCCGGCTTCCCGAGATGATCGAGAACTGCCGCCTCGCGCTCGAATGGACAGTGCGCAATGCCCAGAGTTTCGGTGGCGATCCCAGTCGCGTTTTCCTGGCCGGCCATTCGTCCGGAGGCCATCTGGCGGGCTGCGTGCTGATCACCGACTGGGCCCAGCGCGGCCTGCCTGCAGACTGCATCAAGGGCGCGCTGCTGATGAGCGGCATGTACGACCTCTATCCGGTGCGGTTGTCGTCGCGCAGCGCCTTCCTCCACATCACACCCGAGGAGGAAATGGCGGCCAGTCCGATGCGCCACCTCAACCGGATCGCCTGTCCGGTCGCCGTCACCTCGGCCGACGAGGACAGTCCGGAATTCAAGCGCCAGTCGGCGGTACTGGCCGACGCGCTGCAGGGCATGGGACGCCTGGCGAGCCGCACCGTGGCGCCCAACGCCAACCACTTCCAGGAAGACGACCGGCTCGGCCAGTCCGACAGCGAGATCAGCCGCGCGCTTTTCGCGCTGATGGGGATTTAGTTAGAAGGTGTTCCCTCTCGCTGGGAGCCGAGTCTACTCCACCGCCATACCCGATTCGCGCACGATGGTGGCGTAGCGCGCACGTTCGGCGACGATGAAATCGGCGAAGGCCGCGGGCGTGCTGGCCACCATGTCGCCGCCCTGCGAGGCGACAACGGATTTCGCGCCCTCGGAGGCGCAGGCGCGTACCGTCTCGTCGGCGATCTTCTTTACCAGATCGGGCGGCATGTCCTTCGGCCCCAGCAGGCCGTACCAGGCGACCGATTCGTAGCCGGGCACGCCTGCTTCGGCGACCGTCGGCAGCTCGGGGTAATACTGGCTGCGCTTGGCCGAACTCACTGCCAACGCGCGCATCTTGCCGGTGGTGATCAGGTCCTTCGAATTGGGCTGGGTGATCATCATCTGCACGTTGCCCGCCATCAGGTCGAGCTGCGCCGGGTTGCCGCCCTTGTAGGCGACGTGGGTGAGGTTGATCCCGGCCATGTGCGCCAGCAGCGCGCCCGCCAGATGCTGCGACGAACCGTTGCCGCCCGAGGCATAGGTGAGCGGCGGCGAGCTGGTCCTTGCGAGCTGGAGCAGTTCAGGCAGCGTCTGGGCCTTGACCGCGGGATTGACCAGCACGAGCTGCGGGAAGGTGGCGATCAGGCTGATCGGCGTGAAATCCTTTTCACCGTCGTAGGGCAGCTTCTTGTAGATCAGCGGATTGATGGCGTGGCCCATTGCCACCATCGACAGCGTGTAGCCGTCGCCCGGCGCCTTGGCCACGATCTCGCCCGCCACCACGCCATTGGCGCCGGCGCGGTTGTCGGACACCACCGTCTGGCCCCAGGCCTGGCTCATGTGCTGCGCGAGCGCGCGCGCCAGAAGATCCGTGGTACCGCCGGCGGCGAAGGGGATCACCATGCGGATCTGCTTGTCGGGATATTGGCCCTGAGCGCGGACGATCGCAGGCGCCAAAGCGAGCGCACCGAGTCCCTTCAGGAAATCGCCACGCCTCATTGCAGCCCCCTTCACTGGAGATAGTGTCCCGACGGCGTGCCCTTCACGGTCGTGCGCTCGAGATGGCGGATCTCGCCTTCCTGATAATCGCCGAGCGCCACGTGCATGGTGCAGCGGTTGTCCCATAACACGATGTCGTCGGCGCGCCACTGGTGGCGGTAGACGAACTGCGGCCGCGTGGCGTGGCGCACGAGATAGTCGATCAACGGCTTGCTCTCTTCCGGCGTCATGCCCTCGAAGCACGACACCTTCTCGCCGATATAGAGCGCCTTGCGGCCGGTTTCGGGATGGACCCGCACGACGGGCTGGGCGATCGGCGGATTGATCTTCTTCTGCTCCTTCTCGCGATCGGAGTTCGGATCGTCGACCTTGCGCGTGCCGGTATGGATGCCGTGCAGGCCTTCGATCAATTTCTTCATGCCGTCCGACAGGGCGTCGTAGGCGCGGTACATGTTGGTGAACATGGTGTCGCCGCCGACCGGCGGGATGGTGATGCCGCGCAGCAGCGAGCCCAGCGACGGCACCGGCGTGAACGACATGTCGGAATGCCACAGGTGGCCGGTGTACTTGGAAGCCGAGGGCTTGCCGTCCTCCTCCGGAATGTTCGTCACCAGCAGCAGCTCGGGATAGTCCGGGTGGCGGTCGCGCGGCAGCGAATCGTGATTGTCGAGCTCGCCGAAGCGGCGGCTGAAGGCGATGTGCTGCTCGCGGGTGATCTTCTGGTCGCGAAACAGCAGGATGCCGCTGTCGAGGAAGGCCTGGTGGATCTGGTCGAACTCGGAATTGCTGAGCGACCCGGCGAGATCGACGCCCTGCACCTCGGCGCCGAGGGCATACGACAGCGGACGAAGCGAAACCGGCATTGGAAACCTCGGGGGAAACCTCACGGAAATCAGACCGCCACGCTGCCGGTCGCTTCCCCGGGCGTCAAGGTAGCGACCTCGGGTGGATCGCGCGGCGCGAAACGCCTACGCTTACGACCTCGGAATTGGGGGCTGTCTTGCATCCTTCCCGGCGATCCCTTCTCCTGGGCACCGTCGCCCTCGCGGCGGCGCCGGCAAGCCATGCGGCCGACGGCCAGAAGATTCTGCGCCTGCAGACGCGGCAGATCGAGGTCGGCGGCAAGGCCGCGACGCGCTACGGCGTCACCCAGCCATCCGGCGCCGTGGGCCTCACGCTCGACGAGGGCGACATCTTTGACGTGCGCGTCGAGAACACGCTCAAGGTGACATCGGGCCTGCACTGGCACGGGCTCAACCCGCCGTGGCGGCAGGATGGCGTGCCCTACATCTCCGGCCCGCCGATCGCATCAGGCCAGTCGGCCGCCTACAAGTTTCCAGCACTACCCGCGGGCACGCGCTGGATGCATTCGCACTTCAGCCTGCAGGAACAGGACCTGCTCGCCGCCCCCCTGATCGTGCGCGAGACCGAGGCGATCAGGAGCGGCCGGCAGGAAGTCGTCGTGCTGTTCGAGGACTTCTCCTGGACCTTGCCGGAAGCGCTGTTCGAGAAGCTGCGTCAAACGAAGATGGGCGGTATGGCGATGTCGATGGATCCGGCCAAGCCCGATCTCAACGACATCCAGTACGACGCCTATCTCGCCAACGACCGCACCTTGGCCGATCCGCAGGTGATCGACGTCGAGCGCGCCGGCGAAGTGCGGCTGCGTCTCATCAATGGCTCGGCCTCGACGAATTTCACCATCGACCTCGGCGCCGACGAAGGCACGCTGCTCAGCGTCGACGGCAATCCGGTCGAGCCGCTGCAGGCCAGCCTCTTCCCCCTCGCCATCGCGCAGCGCGCCGACATCCTGGTGCGCCTGCAGGGCGACGGGCGCGCGATACCGGTGCTGGCGCGCGGCGAGGGCCGGACGTTGCAGGCCGGCATCGTGCTGCGCCCGCGCGGTGCCGCGGTTGCGAAAATCCCGGATCAAGGCACCACCGATGGACCCGTGGTCGGGCTCAACCAGGAACTCCTGCTGCGCGCGGCCCGGCCGCTGCTGGCCAAGCACAAGCGGGTCGACCGCTCGATCCCGGTCGCCCTCTCCGGCAGCATGATGGGCTACAACTGGTCGATGCCGGTGCACGACATGGCCGGTGCGCCGGCAACCGTCGTGCGCGGCGAACGCGTCGAATTGGTGATGCGGAATGACACCATGATGGCGCATCCCATGCACCTGCACGGCCATTCGTTCCAGGTGACGGAGATCAACGACGCCAAGCTCGCGGGCGCGATGCGCGACTGCATCCTGGTGCCGCCCCGGACGACGGTGAAAGTCGTCTTCGATGCCGACAATCCCGGCATCTGGGCCTATCACTGCCACAACCTCTATCACATGGCCGCCGGCATGTTCACGACGCTGGTCTATCGCGGCTTCACCTGATGCCGGCCAGGACCGATCAGCGCGCGCCCGGCGTCACCTTTCCGTAGGCGCTGCTCACGCGGCCGTTCCAGCCGTAGCCGACGTAGCCGCCGGCGGCGTCATAGAGATAGTCGAAGCCTTCGAAGAACATACGACCCGTGTTCACGAACACGCCGGCGTCATTCACGACCACCACCCTCTGCGGCTGCATCGGATTGCCGTAGTCGCCGACCGACACTTGATAGAAAGCCCCGGGGCCGCCCTGATCCGGCAGCGAGATGTCGATCCGCGTTCCCGGCGGCACGCGCTCGCCGCGCGCCAGCGAGCTGCCCGGCGGCGGCGACAGGAACATGTAGTTGATGCCGGTGTCGGGCAGCAGGGTGCCGGTGCCGACCTGGCCGTCGACCGACACCGTGAGCGGAGCGGCGCTCCATTGTGGCAGGCCCGCCACTGAGGTCGTGCCCTTGGGCGAGAGCTTCACGAAGGCGAGATTGCGCGTGAGCGCCTCGCTCATGCCGAGATGGATGCCCGTGCGGGTGACCATATAGCCGGGGCGAATTGAACTCACCGGCGCGCCCGACGCGAGCGACACGAGACTGACGAACGGATTGCGTGGCGCATCGGAGCCCTGGTCCGAGCCCATGGCCGCGTGGCGGTCGAAGCCGACGCCCATGAAGGCAACGCCGCGCGGGTGGGGATTGGGCTCGCAGTCCCGCGCGTTGCGCAGGCAGGTGATGCGGTCCACCCGCAGCACCTGGACGCGGGCGGTCGCTGCCGGCGTATCGTCGTTATTCAGGATCTCGACGTCGGTCGTGTAGTGGGTGCCGTGCAGGACGCGCCCGCTGCTGTTGTAGGTGAGCTGCCCGGGCCCGTCGTTGGTATCGCCCGGCCCCGGCTGGAAATGCTCGGCCGCGACCACGATCCCGGTCGAACCGGTGTCCATGCCGAAGCGATGCGGCGCCGCGCCCTTCAGCTTCAGGCGGATCTCGGGCACGTGATCGGCGCGGATCGGGCCATTGGCGAAGGGAATCTCGATGGTGGTGAGACCGCGGTACTGGCTCGCGGGGCTCTGCGCACCCGCGGTCCCGCTGGCCGCGAGGCCTGCCAGAAGACAACCGCCCAGCGCAACGCCAAGGCGCCGCTTGATCGACACGACGGACATGAATTCTCCCCCCATCAGCCGGGCATCGGCTGAGACCATATTGTCGTCAACGGCCCGTCGGACCCGTAGACCGGATCCTGGCGCGGCAAGGGAACGGCGGCGATCGCCGCCAGGGCGCGCGTATGATCGATCTGCCCCGGGCGCTTCTGGTCGATGCTCGAATTGTCGGGATAGGCGCCGACCACCAACAGGTCGGCGCTGGCGGACACGCGGCGATGGCCGGTGCCGGCCGGCAGCACGACGACGTCTCCCGCCTCGACGTCGAGTTCCTGGCCACGCGCGCCGCCGAACTGCACCCGGGCGCGACCGCAGGCGATCCCCAGCACCTCGTGCGTGCGCGTATGAAAATGCAGGAAGTCATGGATGCCGTTGCGCCACGACCGGCCCCAGCCGTGGGCGGCGAAGGCTTCCTCGAACGGCGTTGCCGGATCGCGCGCGGCGGCGACGTCGAAGGCGCGGCGATAGACCAGCAGCGGCAACGCCGGATTGTTCGGCGTCTCGCCGTCATCGGCAAAGCGACAGGCTTGCGGTATTGCTTGCTCCGTCATCGTCATCGGCATCGGGCGCTCTCCGGATTGAATCGCCACTGTCTTCTTAGCGTGCGCCGGTGCGGCCGACCAGATGGGACGCCGAGGGGCGATTCAGGCATGATGATACAAAGACAGAGGAAACGTCGTTTGAGCCCCATCGAGATATCGTTGCTGAGCTTCGTGCTCATGCTTGGCGACGCAGCCACTGGATCGGTGTTGCGACGGGCCCTGCCGGACCATCACCTCGATGAGCACGCCAAGGACATCATCCGCCTGGGCGCCAGCCTCCTCGCCACCATCTCGGCCCTGGTGCTGGGCCTGCTGATCAGTTCGGCCAACGGTTCCTTCGAAGCCCAGCGCAACGAAGTGA
>CANJHI010000125.1 GCA_947474005.1 Alphaproteobacteria bacterium
CTTCATGTAGTTCCACACCAGCTCGTCGGGGTTCAGCTCCGGCGCATAGCCCGGCAGAAAGTGGAGTTCCAGCTTGCCCCTGGTCGCCTCGACGTAGTCGCGCACCACCTTGGCCTTGTGGCTCGGCAAATTGTCGAGCACCAGGTACAGCGGATTGCGCCGCCGGCGCATCAGCAGCCCAAGCATGGTCACGAACAGATCGGCGTTGAGGCCCCCCTTGTAGGTCATGCACCAGAACGCGCCTTTGGCGTTGACCGCGGAAGCCGCCGACACCGTTTGACGTTGCCCCGGCACCGCCACGACAGGCGTCTGTCCCTTCTTGCCCCACGTGCGGCCGTGAACCGAATCGGCGCGGAAGCCCGCCTCGTCCCAGAACCAGATGTCCGCGCCGTTGCGCCTGGCTCGCGCCGCGAGCTTCGGGAAGGTCTCGCTCTTCCACGCCGCGATCGCTTCCGGATCGCGCTGGTATGCCCGTTGCAGTGGTTTCTGCGGCGTCAGGCCGAGCCGCCCCAACAATTGCCCGACCGACGCCAGGCTCAGGTGGATGGCAAACTTCTTCTCGACCAGCCTCCCCACCATCGCGCGCGTCCACAAACCGAAATCGAAACCGTACTGGCGCGGGTCCTTGCCGTTCACCCAGCCCAATACCTTGCGTTCCTGACCCGCCGTCAGCTTGCGCGGTCGCCCGCTGCCGATACGCGACCGCAGCGCCTCCAGTCCCTTGCGACCCCGGGCCTTGCGTTGCCATTTATAGATCGTGGTGCGGCAAAACCCGAACGACGCCATCACCGCGCTCGCCGCCTCGCCCTCGGCCAGCCGCTCCATCGCCATTAGCCGCAGCGCTTCCAGCGTCTGGTGATCGAGGCGTCTCCCGTCGCGTTTCATGCCAGACAGGGTAGCCCAAACGTCAACCCAGCGCTACCAATTGTAGTCTATATTATTGACTGGTTAGTAAGCACGCCGCCAGCCTCTGGAAGGTGAAGGACATCTTCATCGCCGAAAACGGAGCTTCGGCCTCCGACCAGCCGGCCGCCGACGGCGCGATCTACGATGTCGATCGCGTCATGTATCTGCGAAACTGCCTGGTGCATCTCCAGCGCGCGACAGCCGAGAACGTGCCCGTGCGCGGCTACTTTCTGTGGAGCCTGCTCGACAATTTCGAATGGACCGACGGTTATTCGACGCGCTTCGGCATCGTTCATGTCGATTATACGACGCAGAAGCGGACCCCGAAGCTCAGTGCTTCCTTCTACCGCGAGGTCATCGCCCGCAACGCGCCGGCCTGAAAGCCGCCGGTCGGAATTGGGGGACGCAAGACAGTATTGATTCCGGCAACGTGGAAACCGGATTTCCATTCCCGATTATCTGCGAAACTTGGAAACTGTTTCCGTCCCGGAAAGGATCGTGACCGAATATAAGAAACCATGGCGTGCTGGGCGTGCCAAGATGCATGGCGATACGACGCGGGGAGAGGGAGCAGGACATGACATTGCCATTGGCAACGCTCGACCATGTGGTCATCAATGCGCGCGACGACATGGACCGCGCGGCCGACACCTACCGCCGACTGGGCTTCACCCTTACCGAGCGTGGCTACCATTCGCTGGGGTCGATGAACCACCTCGCCATGTTCGGCACCGACTACCTCGAACTGATCGCCGTGCCGAAAGGCGCCACGACAGGCCGCATGGATCTGCTGAACTTTCCGTTTGGCCTGAACGGCCTGGTGTTCGGCTCCGAGGATTCCGCCGTCACCTACGCCGCACTTTCGAAGGCCGGCGTGCCGGTCGAGGCGCCGGTCGAGTTCACCCGGCCGGTGAAGGTCGACGGCGCCATGCGCGACGCACGCTTTCGCACCGTGCGCATGAAGGCCGGTGTCGTGCCCTACGGCCGCGTCTACTACTGCCATCACTTCACGCGCGACGTTGTCTGGCGCGATGAGTGGCGCCACCATGCCAATGGCACGGTCGCCGTCGCCCGCACTTTGATTGTCGAGCCCGATCCCGCGGCTGCGTCCAAACTGTATGCCGATATGTTCGGGGCCGAATCGGTGCGCGACATCAAGGGCGGCAAGACCGTCGTCGTCGGCAATTCGCACGTCGACATCGTGACGGAAGCCGAGCTCAAGGTGCAGTTCGGAGACGCCGTACCTGATCCCGAAGGCCGGCCGGCCTACATGGCCGGGCTTACCTTCCGCACGGTTTCCGCAGCCAAGGCGGCACGCGCCTTGCAGGAAGGCAAGATCTCCGGGGTCATCCAGAGCGCGGGGCGGCTGGTGGTGCCGGCTAGGCAGGCGTTCAACGCCGTGCTGGAGTTCATCGAATAGACGGAAGCGATATCGTCTGGGGAGCTGCCCGGGGCAGAGGGGGCGGCTGAGAGGGACTTATGGAGTATTACGATTGCTTCGCGGCGAGCTATGCCAACGCGCGCGCGAAGTTCCTGAAATCGGCGGTCGCCGCCAAAGGCGACGTGCGGTCGTTCGTCCATCCGAACAAGAAGGCGCCGGATGGCGGACCGCTCGCCATCGATGTCGCCTGCTTCGGCAACCGCAAGGCCGCGCGCCAAGCGCTGTTCATCAGCGGCACGCACGGCCAGGAGGGTTTTTCCGGCTCGGCGGTGCAGATCGGCTGGATGAGCCAGGGCGGCCCGCAGCACCTGCCGGCCGATACAGGCGTGGTGATAGTGCATGGCCTCAATCCCTACGGCTTCGCGCATTTCACGCGCACGACCGAGAACAACGTCGATCTCAACCGCAACTTCATCGACCGCACCGGCGCTGCGCCAACCAACCCGCATTATGAGACGCTGCACGGCGATCTCATGATCCGGCAGTGGACCGACGCCGAGAATGCCCGCGTCGATACGGCGATGGCGCGCTTTACCGAGGCGCACGGTCGGGACGCCTTGTTCAACACACTGGCGAGCGGCCAGTACCTTCACCCGGACGGGCTGATGTACGGGGGCAAGGACCCCGAATGGTCCAACCGCACGCTCGAGACCATCGTCCAGGAAACGCTCGCGGGCGCCGAAAAGGTGGCCTTCATCGACTGGCACACCGGCATCGGCGACTACGGCAAGCCGTTCTTCCTCTGCTTCAACGAGGCCGCGGGACCGCTGTTCGCCAAGGCCTGCGACTGGTGGGGCAAGGAGAACGTCGACGGCGTGCGGCCGCATGGCATGGAACGGCCCAACTACACCGGCCTGGTATTCCACGGCGTACAACGGTTCCTGGGCAACCGCGAGATGTGCGGCGCCGTGATCGAGTTCGGCACCCGCGGCGTCAACATGCGTCGCGTGCTCAGGCTCGACCAGTGGCTTCGCCGCCAACATGGGCTCGATCCCGACGTGCGCGAGACCCTGCGGGCGGACATGATGGACGCCTTCTGCCCCTTTGACGGCCAGTGGCGTCAGGACACACTCGCTTCGGGCCTAAAGCTTACCGACCAGGCACTTTCGGGACTTGCTGCATGGTGACCATCAAATACGACAACCAGGGCGATGCGATCTCCCGCGACGTGCCGCGCGACGCGCTGGCGCTGATCGATGCCGGCGGCAACGGCACCGACCGCAGCTATACCTACGGCGACATCGTGCGTTTGAGTGGCGCCGTGGCGCGCGGCCTGCAGAAGCGCGGCCTCGAACGCGGCGCCCGCGTTGCCATACTGTCGGCCAATCGCGCCGAGTTCCTGATCACCTTCCTCGGCACCCTGCAAGCGGGCCTGGTCTCGGTGCCGGTCAATTACAAACTGCCGGCCGAGACCGTCGCCTATGTCGTGGGCGACTGTGACGCCAAGCTGGTGATCGGCGACGACGCCAGGTTGGTGCTGGCGCCCGACAGCGTGCCGAAGATCTCCTTCGACTCCGATTTTACATCGCTGCTCGATGCCGGACTTCAGGGGGAGGCCCCCTTCACGCCCGTGGAGATGCGGCCCGAGGAACCGGCGATGTTCCTCTACACCTCGGGTTCGACCGGGCGTCCCAAGGGTGTGGTGCTGTCGCACTATTCGCACCTCTGGGCGATCAGCCAGCGCGTGCGCCGGCCGGTGCCGATCGGCCAGCGGTCGCTGGTCGCAGCACCGCTTTACCACATGAATGGCCTGGCCATGTGCCAGACCACCTTGCACCAGGGCGATACCATTGTCCTACTGCCGCAGTTCACCACCCGGGGCTACATCGAGGCTGCTGCCAAGCACCGCGTGGCATTCCTCACCTCCGTTCCGACCATGATCGCCATGATGCTGCGCGAACGCGAGCTGCTCGCCAGCAGCGACCTGTCGGCCGTCGAGGCCGTGCGCATGGGCTCGGCCCCCATCACCCAGGCGCTGATCGACCAGGTGCGTGCGGCGTTTCCCAAGGCGATGATCAGCAACGGCTACGGCACGACCGAGGCCGGGCCCGTCGTGTTCGGACCGCATCCCAAGGGAATCCCGCAGCCCGAACTCTCGACCGGATACCCGCATCCGGACGTGCAGCTTCGCCTGGTCCGCGACGGCCGTGAAGTCCAGGACGAAGGCGAGCTGCACATGAAGTGCGGCGCGTTGATGACGCACTATCACAAGCTGCCCGAGGTCACCGCCAAGGCGATAACGCCGGACGGCTACTACCGCACCAGCGACGTGTTTCGTCGCGACGAGAACGGCTTCTTCTATTTCGTCGGCCGCGTCGACGACATGTTCGTGTGCGGCGGCGAGAACATCTATCCCGGCGAAGTCGAGAAGATGCTGGAGCGCCATCCCGGCATCCACCAGGCCGCCGTCATCGCCATTCCCGACGAACTGAAGGGCCACAAGCCGATCGCCTTCGTAGTCAAGTCACCGGGCGCCGCCGTCGACGAGCAGGCGATAAAAACCTACGCGCTCGCCAATGCGCCAGCCTACCAGCATCCGCGCCGCGTTTTCTTCGTCGATGAGATGCCACTCGCCGGCACCAACAAGATCGACAAGCGCGTGCTCGCCAAACAGATCCCAACGGGAGGGGAAATCTAGAGATGAAAGCAGCAGTCGTTCGCGAGCATGGCGGCCCCGCCGTGCTGAACTTCGAGACCAACTTCCCCGATCCCAAGCCCGGCGAGGGCGATGTGATCGTGGCGGTGAAGGCCTCGTCGCTCAATTACCACGACGTCTTCACCCGCCGCGGCATGCCCGGCATCAAGGTGCCTATGCCCTGCATCATGGGCCTCGATGTCGCGGGCGAGATCGCCGAGGTCGGCGCCGGCGTCACCGGCTGGAAGAAGGGCGACCGCGTCCTGATCGATCCGATCAACCGGGTCGAGGGCGGCCTGATGGGCGAGACCATCCATGGCGGCCTGGCCGAACTCTGCCGCGCCCGCGCGCATCAGCTCGTCAAAATCCCCGACGGCGTGTCGTTCTCGGACGCTGCCGCCTTGCCCGTCGCCTACGGCACGGCGTTGCGGATGATGACGACCAACGGCCATGTCGCGAAGGGCGAGAAGGTTCTGATCCTGGGCGCATCGGGTGGCGTCGGCGTATGCTGCCTGCAGCTCGCCAAGCTGGCCGGCGCCGAAGTGATCGCCTGCGCCGGCACCGATGCCAAGGCCAAGCGTCTGGCCGAACTCGGCGCCGACAAGACCATCAACTACATCGAGAAGGACTTCATGAAGGAAGTCTTCGCGATGTACGGCAAGCCGACGCGGCGCGGCTCGGGAACGGACCAGGGCGTCGACGTGGTGGTGAACTACACCGGTGGCGAGACATGGGTGAATTCGCTGAAGTGCCTGAAAGTCGGCGGCCGGCTGCTGACCTGCGGCGCTACCGCCGGCTACGACCCCAAGGAAGATATCCGCTTCATCTGGACGTTCGAACTGAAGGTGCTGGGCTCCAACGGCTGGGCGCGCTCCGACATCGTGACGCTCCTGGAACTCGTCCAGCAGGGCAAGCTCAAGGTGCTGGTCGACAAGATCTATAAGCTCGAGGACGCGCGCGCGGCCCTGAGCGTCATCGAAGACCGCCAGGTGTTCGGCAAGATCGTGGTGGCGCCATGACCGACGCACCGAAGCCCCTCACCGGGGGCGAGCTGCAGGCGATGCTCGATCACTCGCCCTTCATCGCTTTTCTCGGCCTGAAGGTCACCGAGGCCGACCCGGCCAAGGAGCAGGTCACCATGACCTGCGCCATGCGGCCGGAGTTCGAGCGCGGCAAGGGCACCGGCCAGTGGCATGGCGGCCCGATTGCGGCGATCATCGACACGGTTGGCGACTATGCGCTGATCATGGCGCTGCGCCGCGGTCTGCCGACCATCAACTTCCGCGTCGATTATCTGCGGCCCGCGATCAAGACGGCGCTCACCACGACGGCGCGCGTGCGCCGCGCCGGCAAGAGCGTCGGTGTCGTCGACGTCGATGTGTTCAACGACCAGAAGGCGCTGGTCGCCATCGGACGCGCCACCTACTCGACGCTCCAGGGCTGAGCGCGCGCCTTCACATGGAACGCAATTTGCTTCGATTACGTCGGGGATGAGTTGGGGCTAACGGAGGGAATCATGAGCAGCAGCAATCGCGTTACGCGTCGTGTCTTCGGCGCGGGCGTCGTGGCGGCCAGCCTGGCCGGCATTGCGCCGGCGGGCGCACAGGGAACCCCGAAGCGTGGCGGCACCCTGGTCGCGACTTGGGGCGGCGGCGAGCCGCAGGCCTGCTACGTGCCCGCGGGCGGTGGCTCGAGCCCGACTTTCTCGTCGTCCAAGCTGTTCGAGCGCCTGGGCAACCGCACCATGGAGGGCAAATTCCGGGGCGAACTGGCGGAAAGCTGGAAGCCGGCCGCCGACTTCAAGTCGTACACCATCAAGATCCGCAAGGGCGTGAAGTTCCACGACGGCAAGGACATGACCGTCGACGACGTCGTCTACTCGATCTCGGAGATCTGGAAGAAGTACGCGGCCGCCTCGGCCTTGACCGACTTCGCTGGCATCACGGCGCCCGATGCCGACACCGTGGTGATGACGTTCAACACGCCGATCCCGGAGTTCTTTTTCGCCTCGCTGCTCTGCGGCAACGTGAACTACATCGTGCCCAAGCACGTCTATGCCGGCAGCGATCCGGTCACCAACCCGGCGAACAACGCGCCGATCGGCACCGGCCCCTGGAAATTCAAGGAATGGGTGCGCGGCAGCCACTTCGAGTACGTGAAGAACGACGCCTATTGGCGCAAGGACCTGCCCTACATGGACCGGCTGATCATCCGCTACGTGCGCGATCCGGCCGGGCGGGCCGCCGCGATGGAAGCGGGCGACATCCATATCGGCGTGTTCAATCCCGTGGCGCCGCCCGACATCAAGCGGCTGATCGGCACCGGCAAGTTCGTGGCCACGCCCAAGGGCTACGAGGAAAGCGTGTGGTCGACGACGCTCGAATGCAACATGCGCAATCCGGTGTTCGCCAAGCGCGAGGTGCGCCAGGCGATGTTTCACGCCATTGACCGCAACTTCCTCGCCAAGACGATCTACTACGGCTATGCGCGGCCAGGCACGAGCCCGATCTATTCGCCCAACAAGGAATTCTACACCACCGACACTTTCAGCACGGCCTTCGATCCCAAGAAAGCGGCGGCCCTGCTCGACGCGGCGGGCTATCCGAAGAAGGCCGATGGCAAGCGCTTCGCCGTCAATCTGCTGGCAGCCGGCTGGTTCACCGAGAACGGCAAGATCGGCGCCTATGTGAAGCAGGCGCTGGAAGACGTCGGCGTCGCCGTCAATCTTTCGGTGCCCGACCGCCCGACCTCGATCAAGCGCATCTACACCGACTACGATTTCGACATGGCCATTTCCAACCAGGCCAATCCGTCGGAGCCGGTGCCCTCGACCACCCAATACTTCACCACGGACGGCATCAAGAAGGGCGTGCCCTTCCGCAACGCCAACGGCTACTCCAACCCCGAGGTCGATGCCCTGGTCGAGAAGATCAAGGTCGAGACCGACCCCGCCAAGCGCAAGGCGCTGGTGTTCCAGTTCGAGAAGATCATCACGGTCGAGGCACCGCTGCTGCCCATACTCGAACTCGAGTCGATCACCGTGGCCAGCACCAAGGTTCAGAACCACTCGAACGATCCCAACTACCTCGCCGCGACCTGGTACGACATATGGCTGGCGAGCTAGCCTCGCCTGCCGCTCCGCCGCGCATCGCGCGCGGCTCCTCGCGCCGCGTGGCGGCGCTCCGGCTCCTGCGGCGACGGCTGATCCAGGCCGTGCCGCTGATGCTGGGCGTGGTGGTGATCAATTTCGTCCTGATCCAGCTCGCCCCCGGCAGCTTCCTCGAGCTGATGACGGCCGAGAACCAGGTGAGCGATCCGGCGACGATCGCGTTGCTGCGCACGACCTACGGGCTCGACGATCCGGTGTGGCTGCAGCTGGTGAAATACATCTGGGCGCTGATGCGGTTCGATTTCGGCTTCTCCTACCGCCAGAACATCCCGGTGATCGACGCCATCTCGGTCCATCTGCCGGCCACCCTGCTGCTGATGATCTCCAGCATCACGCTCGCCCTCGCCGTCGGCGTGGCCGCCGGCGTCGTCGCCTCGATGAAGGTCCGCACCTTCTGGGACACGCTGGTGTCGGTGGCGGCGATGTTCTTCTTCGCTGCCCCCAGCTTCTGGCTGGGCATCATGCTGATCGTGCTGTTCTCGGTGAAGCTCGGCTGGCTGCCGGTCGGCGGCATGGCGACCATCGGCGGCACGTCGGCCGGCGCGGGCGGCGTGCTCGATATCCTGCATCACCTCATCCTGCCGACCCTGGCGCTCGGCCTGTTCTATGCCGCGATCTATGCCCGCGTGATGCGCTCGTCGATGCTCGAGGTGGCGCAGCTCGATTTTGTGCGCACCGCGCGCGCCAAGGGTCTCTCCCGCAACCAGGTCACGATCAGCCACGTGCTGCGGAACGCATTGCTGCCCGTCATTACCATCCTCGGCGTCCAGATGGGCACGGTGCTGGCCGGCAGCGTGGTGATCGAGAGCGTCTTCAGCTGGCCCGGCGTCGGCTCGCTGCTGTTCGACAGCGTGTCGTCGCGTAATTATCCCGTCGTGCTCGGTATCATGGTGCTGGGCTCGCTGGTGGTGATCGCGGCCAACATCGCCGTCGATCTCATTTACATGTGGCTCGATCCCCGGATCGAGATCCGCTGATGCAGCGCTTCGAGTTCATCGGTCGCTTCGCCCGCAACCGCGGGGCCCTGATCGGCGCGGTCCTGATCCTTGTGGTGGCGCTGATGGCGTTGCTGGCACCGCTGGTCTTCCCGGTCGACCCGTTGCGCATCGTCGGCCAACCGGAGCTGTGGCCGGGTGAGGACCCCGACTTTCCGCTCGGCACCGATTCGCTCGGCCGCGACATGCTGTCGATGATCATGCACGGCGCGCGCGCCACCCTGCTGATCGGGCTGTTCGCCTCGGCGGTCGCCACCCTGATCGGTGTCAGTGTCGGCGCCATCGCCGGCTACTTCGGCGGCTGGATCGACGAGATCGCCATGCGCGCCGCCGAGCTATTCCAGACCATTCCCAACCTCATTTTCGTGCTCACCATCGTGGTGATCCTGGGCTCGACCCTGACCAACATCGTGATCGCCATCGGCGTGGTGAGCTGGACGCCGATCGCGCGCATGACGCGGGCCGAGTTCCTGTCGCTGCGCGACCGCGAGTTCGTCCAGGCCTGCCGCGCCATGGGCATGGGCGATCTAAAAATCATCGCGGCCGAGATCCTGCCCAACGCCCTGCCGCCGGTGATCGTGCTCTCCTCGCTGGTCGTGGCCGGTGCCATCCTGTTCGAATCGGCCGTGTCGTTCCTGGGACTCGGCGATCCCAATGTCGCGAGCTGGGGCCGCCTCGTGGGCGACGGCCGCCAGCTCATCCGCAGCTCCTGGTACATCTGCGCCATTCCGGGCGTGGCCATCATGATCACCGTGCTCTGCCTCAACCTGATCGGCGACGGCCTGAACGATGCGCTCAATCCCAAGCTCCGGGACCGCTGAGCATGGCGCTGCCCCTGGAAGTGCGCGGGCTCTGCACCACGCTTTTCACCCGTCGCGGCGAGATGAAGGCCGTCGATGGCTTGAGCCTCTCGGTGGGCGCCGGCGAAACCGTGGCGCTGGTGGGCGAGTCGGGCTGCGGCAAGTCTCTGTCGGCGCTCTCGGTCATGCGCCTGCTGCCCGACCCGCCGGCCCGCATCGTGGGCGGCGAAGTCCGGCTGAACGGGCGCGACATCGTGCCCCTGCCCGAGGAAGGCATGCTCGCCATCCGCGGCAAGGAGATCGGCATGATCTTCCAGGACCCGATGAGCTCGCTCAATCCGGTGGCCACGGTCGAGAAGCAGATCGTAGAAGTCCTGCTCGCCCACACCGACCTCGGCCGCTGGCAGGCCCGCGCCCGGGCGCACGAGCTCCTGGAACTGGTCGGCATGCCGGATGCCGCGCGCCGGCTCGACGAATACCCGCACCGCCTGTCGGGCGGCATGTGCCAGCGCGTGGTGATCGCCATGGCGATCGCCTGCAGCCCCTCGGTGCTGATCGCCGACGAGCCCACGACAGCGCTCGATGTCACGGTGCAGGCCCAGGTGCTGGCGTTGCTCAAGAAGCTGCAGGCCGATGCCGGCATGGCCATGGTGTTCATCACCCACGATCTCGGCGTCGTGGCCGAAACCGCCGATCGCGTGGTGGTGATGTATGCCGGCCGCAAGGTCGAGGAGGCCACGGTCGACGACCTGTTCGAGACGCCGCTGCACCCCTACACCGCCGGCCTGATCGGCGCGACGCCGGTGCCGGGCGCCGCCCGCGCCGAACGGCTGGCCGACATTCCCGGCATGGTGCCGCCGCTGAACGCCCTGCCACAGGGCTGCGCCTTCGCGCCACGCTGCAACAGGGTGATGGAACGCTGCCGTCAGGAACGGCCGGAACTCACCCAGCCGGCGGCCGGCCGGCTCGTCGCCTGCTTCGCGGCCGAGCGCGGGTGAACACCATGAACGACGCCAGCGACACGGCCGTTCTGCTCTCGCTGCGTGACGTGCATGTCCATTTCAACACGCCCAACGGCGTGGTGCGGGCGGTGAGCGGGGTCAGCCTCGACCTCGCCGTCGGCGAGACGCTGGGGCTGGTGGGCGAGTCGGGCTGCGGCAAGTCCACGCTCGGCAAGGCGATCATGAAGCTGGTGCCGATCGCCGGTGGCGAGATCCGGATCGAGGGCAGCGACATCGCCCCGCTCGACCGCAAGCAGCTGATCGACATGCGCCGCAAGGTGCAGATGATCTTCCAGGACCCCTACGGCTCGCTCAACCCGCGCTCGACCGTGGGCCGCAGCGTCGCCCAGCCGCTGGCGCTGGCCGGCTGGAAGCCCGAGGCCATGGCCGAGCGGGTAGAAACGCTGCTGCGCTGGGTCGGCCTGCCGAGCGACGCCAAGCAGCGCTACCCGCATGAGTTCTCCGGCGGCCAGCGCCAGCGGATCGGCATCGCCCGCGCGCTCGCCCTCAGCCCCAGGCTGATCATCTGCGACGAGCCGGTCTCGGCCCTCGACGTCTCGGTGCGGGCCCAGGTGATCAACCTCCTGGAAGACCTGAAGGGCCAGTTCGGCGTCTCCTACCTCTTCATCAGCCATGATCTGAGCGTGGTCGAGCACATCGCCGACCGGGTGGCGGTGATGTACCTCGGCATGCTGGTCGAGACCGGGGGCCGCGACCAGATCTGGCAGCGGCCGCAGCACCCCTACACCAAGGCCCTGCTGGCGGCGGCGCCGATCGCCAACCCCAGGATCGCCCGCAGCCGCCAGCGCACGGTCCTGCAGGGCGAACTGCCGAGCCCGCTCGATCCACCGGCCGGCTGCCCGTTTCATTCGCGCTGCCCCATCGCGCAGGCGCGCTGCCAGGCCGAAAAGCCGGTGCTGCGGCCGGTCGGCGGCGGTGCGCTGGCGGCGTGCCATTTCGTCTGAATTCGGTATGATCGATGCCATGCTGATGCGCCTTTCTGTGTTCGTCCTCGCCGCCGCCCTGTTCCCCGCCGGTATCGCCACCGCCCAGACGATGGAATTCGCCTGTCCCGACCCCGGCACCACCTTCACCTTCGACAGCGGCGTGAAAGTGATCTCGCGCGGCCGCGACGGCATGGACTGCAAGATGGACAGCGTCGGCGGTGCGCCCTTCAAGCTGCGCGGCCTGCTGATCGCCAACCCCGCGCCCGACGGCAACGACACCTCGGCCTATATCGCCGCCCTGCGCCCCGAACGCCTGTGGCCGCTGGAAGTCGGCAAGAAGATCGAGGCGCGCTACAGCGTCGGCGGCCGCACCTGGACCTATATCTTCACGGTGCCGCGGACCGAGAAGCGGACCGGCCCGGGCAACGCCATGATCGACACCTTCGTGGTCGAGATGAACGAGAGCGGCGACAAGGGCGAGCGCTCGGTCTCGCGCTGGTGGATCTCGCCCGCCGACAAATATGCCATCCGCTTCGACGCCACCAACTCGAACGGCATCGCCAACCGCGCCGTCGTGACCGAGGTCACGCGGTAGCGGCTCACCTTCCGGAAGTTCTGAATTCTTCTCCCCCGTCTCACGGGGGAGGTGCCGCACATTGTCATCCCGAGCGAAGCGAGGGATCCTTAATGCCAGCGATAAAGATCCCTCGCTTCGCTCGGGATGACAATTTTCCGTAACTAACGAGGTGCGCCGTTTTCCCCGAACGTCCCTGCGTAAGGCGGGGGAGGAGAAAAGGCGATCGGCGCATTTACCGCCACTCTATCAAAATTTATAGCATTTTCCTGCTGAATCTGCAACTTTATTCTTCGCGACTCCTCCCCCTGTCATACGCGCCAACGCTCCCTATATTCTCCAGACCGAGAAAGGGGATCTACCGACATGACCCGAGGCGATCCGCGCGACTGGATGTGGTCGGAAGCACTGCACATGCTGTCGCAGGCCGACCGCCTGCACCGGCAGATGTTCCGGCCGCAGGCGTCGCCGCAAGGCGTCAACTGGGAGCCGCCTGTCGACATGCTGGAGACGGATGACGCCGTCCTCATCCTGGCGGCCCTGCCCGGCGTCGATGCACAGCAGGTCCAGGCCGTGATCGACAACGGCATCCTGGTCATCTCGGGCGTGCGCCTGCTGCCGGACGAACTGCGGACCGCCAAGATCCATCGCCTCGAACTGCCACAAGGCCGTTTCGAAAGGCGGATCGAGCTTCCGGCCGGACGCTACGAGTCCGTCCGGCGGACCGAAGTGAACGGCTGCCTGGTGGTGAGCCTGACCAAGGCTGGCACGCGGAGGAGCAGGCCATGACCGCCCCCGGCGACATGAATACCAATAGCGTTTCCAGCACTCCGGGGCAGCCGGTGCCGCCGCTGCCGTCGGACGCCCTGATCGTGCTGCCGACGCGCAACCTCGTGCTGTTCCCGGAAATGGTGTTTCCGCTCGCCATCGGCCGGCCGGCCACGATCGCCGCGGCCCAGCAGGCGGTGCGCGAGCAGCGCCAGATCGTGGTCGTCCTGCAGCACGATCCCGACAAGGCCGAGGTCGGCCCCGACGATCTTCACCGGGTCGGCACGATCGCCAACATCGTGCGCTATGTGACGGCGCCCGACGGCACCCATCACGTGATCTGCCAGGGCGTCCAGCGCTTCCGCATCACCGAGTTCGTCGAGGGCCACCCGTTCCTGCTGGCGCGCGGCCTGCACGTGGTCGAACCATCCAGCACCGGGGCGGGCACCGGACCGGAGATCGAGGCGCGCTTCCTCGTGCTGCAGGGCCAGGTGCGCGAGATGATGGACCTGCTGCCGCAGGTGCCGGCCGAGCTGCGCCAGACCATCGAGGCCACCAGCGCGCCCGGCGCCCTGGCGGACCTCGCCGCGACCTATCTCGATTCCAAGCCGATGGAGAAGCAGGAGGTTCTCGAAGCCGTCGAGCTCGTGCCGCGCCTCGACAAGGTCTCGCGCCTGCTCGCCCAGCGCCTGGAAGTCCTGAAGCTGTCGAACGAGATCGGCCAGTCGACCAAGGCGTCACTCGACGCGCGCCAGCGCGAGATGCTGCTGCGCGAGCAGATGGCGGCGATCCAGCGCGAGCTGGGCGACGACAGCACCAACAAGCAGGAGATCGCCGATCTCGACAAGGCGATCACCGACGCCAAAATGCCGCCGGAGGTGGAGGCTGTCGCGCGCAAGGAGCTGCGCCGGCTGCAACGCACGCCTGACGCGGCGGCCGAATACGGCATGATCCGCACCTACCTCGACACGCTGATCGAGCTGCCGTGGGCCATAGCGGACGCGCCGCCGATCGACATCGCCGAGGCCCGGAAGGTGCTCGACCGCGACCATTACGGACTGGAGAAGATCAAGCTGCGCATCGTCGAGTACCTGGCGGTGCGCAAGCTGGCCCCCGAAGGCAAGGCGCCGATCCTCTGCTTCGTCGGGCCTCCCGGTGTCGGCAAGACCTCGCTCGGCCAGTCGATCGCCCGCGCCATGGGCCGCAAGTTCGCACGCGTCAGCCTGGGCGGCGTGCACGACGAGGCCGAGATCCGCGGCCATCGCCGCACCTACATTGGCGCGCTGCCGGGCAACATCATCCAGGCGATCCGCAAGGCGGGCTCGCGCGACTGCGTGCTGATGCTGGACGAGATCGACAAGATGGGCTCCGGCGTCCACGGCGACCCCTCGTCGGCGATGCTCGAAGTGCTCGACCCCGAGCAGAACGGCACCTTCCGCGACAATTACCTCGATGTGCCGTTTGACCTGAGCCGAGTCGTCTTCATCACCACCGCCAACATGCTGGACACCATCCCCGGCCCGCTGCGCGACCGCATGGAAATCATCGGACTCACCGGCTACACCGCCCGCGAGAAGCTCGAGATCGCCAAGCGCTACCTGGTGCGACGCCAGCTCGAGGCCAACGGGCTGAAGGCCGATCAGGCCGAGATCGACGATGCCGCGCTCCGGCAAATCATCGCGGGGTATACGCGTGAGGCTGGTGTCCGTGGCCTCGAACGCGAGATCGGCCGGGCGTTGCGCCATGTCGCCGTCGAGATCGCCGAGGGCACGGCCACCAAGGTCCACATCGGCATGGCCGACCTGGAGAAGCTGCTGGGCCCGTTGCGGTTCGAGTACGACGTCGCCATGCGCACCAGCGTGCCCGGCGTGGCCACGGGCCTCGCCTGGACGCCGGTCGGCGGCGACATCCTGTTCATCGAAGCGGCGCGGTCGCCGGGCGGCGGACGGCTGATCCTGACGGGCCAGCTGGGCGAGGTCATGCGCGAGAGCGCCCAGGCGGCACTGACCTTGGTGAAGGGACAGGCCGCGTCCCTGAACATCGATCCGGCCCTGTTCAAGGACAACGACATCCATGTCCACGTCCCGGCCGGCGCCACGCCCAAGGACGGCCCGAGCGCCGGCGTCGCCATGTTCATGGCGCTCGCCTCGCTGCTGACCGGCCGCACCATCCGCAGCGACACCGCCATGACCGGCGAGATCAGCCTGCGCGGGCTGGTGCTGCCGGTGGGCGGCATCAAGGAGAAGGTCGTGGCCGCAGCGGCGGCCGGCATCACCCGCGTGATGCTGCCGGCGCGCAACAAGCGCGACTACGACGACATTCCCGAAGAGGTCCGCAAGGCGCTGGAGTTCGTCTGGCTGGAGCGCGTCGAGGACGCGGTGGGGTCGGCGCTGGCGGTGGCTTGAGTTTCTTCTCCTCCCCCGTCATCGGGGGAGGTGGCGTCGTCTTACGACGACGGAGGGGGAGAGCCCCAGTCGCGTCGCCCATGAACCCCTCCGCCCGCTGCGCGGGCACCTCCCCTGCGCGGACTCCGCGCAGGGGAGGAGATGAGGTTTAGCCCAACTCCAGACTCGTCACGCCAAACATCCCGGCCATCTCGATCGCCGGATCGGGGCCGGTGTACATGCGCGCCGTTTCGAACGCGGGCTTCAGGCCCATCTGTTCGGCGAGCCTGACCGCTGTTTTGTTGCGGTCGGGAACGTCGATGGCGACCGATATGGCGCCGGTCTTCATCGCCAGCGCACCGACCAGGGCCGCCGCGATCTCTGGTGAGTCGGCGAACAGCGGCCCGACTCGCGAGGCGGCGCGGCAGGCGCGCATCACGGCGAAGCCCACGAGCCTGCCATCCTGCACGGCCACCATCGACGCGCGTTCGGGCAACGAGATCCATGCCGCCAGGAATGAGTCGCGGGCCTCGGGAAAGAAACGGCGATCGAACGCCGCCAACCTGTCGAAGCCGATGCCGCGGGCATCGACCAGGCTGACGCCGGCCGGCGGCGCGACCATCGGCGACGGGCCTTCATGGCGGATGTTGTTCCAGGCCGCGCGAAAACCCGATTTCCTGTCACTGCTGTCCGGCAATTATCGAAACAGATTCAATTGGTTAGAATTTTCGTCGTCGAGGGTTTGCAGCGCCCTGTCACTAAGCAGTTGGTGTAGCGGCGCTTTCTCGAAAAGCGCGAGGCTCAATATCTGTAGGATTGTGTAGAGC
>CANJHI010000126.1 GCA_947474005.1 Alphaproteobacteria bacterium
CTCCGTAAAACGCTGATAAACCGAGGGGAAAATAACTAAACCGGATTGGAGGTCGGTTTAGTTGCAGCGGAGAGAATGAGCCCGAAGAGAGAGAAACGCAGCTTTTCCGGCGGCTGCCGACCGCAAGTCGGTTTAGCTATTTCTCGCCCACCCTTGCGGCATATGGGCTTTATCGGCGGGGTGAATTCCAGGGGAGAAAGTCACGCGCGGCGGTAATGGCGGAGGGGGTGGGATTCGAACCCACGGTACGCTTGCACGCACAACGGTTTTCGAGACCGTCCCGATCGACCACTCTGGCACCCCTCCGGGGCCAAGCTTATAGGGGGGCGATTTCGTCCGGGCAACCGGCTGGTTTTGCGCCCGATCTCCCTCAATTCAGGCCTAAAATCATGGGTTTCCGGCGTTGACTTGGGGGGCGTCCTGCGTATATTCCGCCCTCCTCCGGCGGGTCACTCAGGCCCGCCGTGCTCTTTCGTGCTTTCCCGCATTTGGGCCTGAATCCGGCCACTCCCCCTAGGGGTGGTGGAGAATTCACCCGGTCCGGGAGGCTTTAGTCAGGTGTCATCATGATCGCCGTTATCCGCACAGGTGGAAAACAATACACGGTCGCCGCCGAAGACACGCTCACGGTCGAAAAGATCGAGGGCGAGGCGGGCGCCAAGATCGAGTTCACCGACGTGCTGATGGTGGGCGAAAAAGTCGGCGCGCCGACCGTTGCCGGTGCCAAGGTCCTGGGCTCGATCGTCAAGCAGGCCCGCGGCCCGCATCTGATCGTCTTCAAGAAGCGTCGCCGCCAGAATTCGCGGCGCAAGAACGGCCATCGTCAGGACCTGACCGTGGTCAAGATCGAACAGATCGTCGCCTGATCTCAATCATCCCTTAGGGCGACCGGAGTAGAACGATGGCACATAAGAAAGCAGGCGGCTCCTCGCGCAACGGCCGCGACTCGGCCGGTAAGCGTCTGGGCGTGAAGCGCTTCGGCGGACAGACAGTCCTGTCGGGCAACATCCTGGTCCGCCAGCGCGGCACCAAGATGAATGCCGGCGAGAACGTCGGAGTGGGCCGCGACCACACGCTGTTCGCCACCGCCCCTGGCATCGTGACCTTCCGCAAGCGGACCGGCGGCAAGGTTGAAGTGAACGTGTTCCCGGCGCCGACCCAGAACCCGGCGAAGATGGCTGCCGAATAGCCGTTCCCACCAAATTGGAATTCGAAGGGGGAGCGGTCAACCGTTCCCCCTTTTCATTTCTGGACCCCATCCCATGAAGTTCCTCGACCAGGCCAAGATCTACGTCCGCTCCGGCAACGGCGGCGCGGGATCGGCGAGCTTTCGCCGCGAGAAGTTCATCGAGTATGGCGGGCCGGACGGCGGTGACGGCGGGCGTGGCGGCAATGTCGTGCTGGAATGCGTCGATGGCCTCAATACGCTGATCGATTACCGCTATTCCCAGCATTTCAAGGGCGAGACCGGCCATCACGGCATGGGCGCCCAGCGCACCGGCGGCTCGGGCAAGGATGTCGTGTTGCGCCTGCCGCGCGGCACGCAGGTCTTCGCCGAGGATAATGAGACCCTTCTGGTCGATCTCACCGAGATCGGCCAGCGCGTCGTGCTGTGCAAGGGCGGCGACGGCGGTTACGGCAATCTGCACTACAAGAGCTCGACCAATCGTGCGCCGCGCCGCGCCGACAAGGGCTGGCCCGGCGAGGAACTCTCGGTGTGGCTGCGCCTGAAACTGATCGCCGACGTCGGCCTGATCGGACTGCCCAACGCCGGCAAGTCGACCTTCCTGTCGACCAACTCGAACGCACGGCCCAAGATTGCCGACTATCCGTTCACCACGCTGCATCCTGGCCTCGGCGTCGTGAAGGTGGGTGAGCGCGAGTTCGTCATGGCCGATATTCCCGGCCTCATAGAAGGGGCGCACGAGGGCGCCGGTCTCGGCACGCGCTTCCTGGGCCATGTCGAACGCTGCCGTGCGCTGCTGCATCTGGTCGACGGCACCCAGGACGATATCGCCGACGCCTATCGCACGGTGCGCGCCGAGTTGCGCGCCTACGGCGGCAACCTCGCGCGCAAGAAGGAACTGGTGGCGCTCAACAAGACCGACGCCATGACGCCCGAGGACATCGAGGCCAAGCGCGCCAAGCTCGCCAAGGTCAGCCGCAAGACGGTGCATGTGATCTCCGCCGTGGCCGGCCATGGCGTGCAGCCCCTGCTCCACGAGCTGATGAAGCTGGTCGAGAAACAGCGCGCGCCCGACAAGGAAGCGGCGTGACACCGCAGGCCAGCTCGCTGTTGGCCACATCCAGGCGGCTGGTCGTCAAGATCGGCTCTTCGATCCTGGTGGACGAAGCGCGCGGCGAAATCCGGCGCGACTGGCTCGATGCCCTGACCGACGACGTCGCGCGCCTGCACAAAGGGAACTGCGAAGTGGTGCTGGTCTCCTCCGGCGCCATCCGGTTGGGCCGTACCCACCTGAAACTGGCCACCGGTCCGCTCAAGCTCGAGGAGAGCCAGGCCGCCGCCGCGACCGGCCAGATCCAGCTTGCCCATGCCTATCAGGCGGCTCTTGCGCGCCACGGCATCACCGTGGCGCAGGTCCTGCTCACCCTCGACGATTCCGAGGAACGCCGCCGCTACCTCAACGCGCGCCAGACCATGGCCACCTTACTGGGCCTGAAAGCCGTGCCGGTGATCAACGAGAACGACACCGTCGCGACCGACGAAATCCGCTTCGGCGACAACGACCGCCTGGGTGCTCGCGTGGCCGAGATGATTTCCGCCGATACGCTGGTGCTGCTGTCCGATATCGACGGTCTCTACACCGGCGATCCCCGCAGCGACGCTTCGGCAAAATTCATTCCTGAGATTCGGGAGATCACGCCGGAGATCGAGGCAATGGCAGGGGTTGCGGCGTCCGCAATGTCGAACGGCGGCATGGTGACCAAGCTCATGGCCGGCCGCATTGCCATGGCCGCGGGCTGCCGCATGGCGATCGCCGACGGACGCGCGGTCGGCGCCCTGGGCGCGCTGATCGACGGCACGGCGCGTTGCAGCTGGTTCCTGCCCGAGGCCTCGCCTTTGTCGGCGCGTAAGAAGTGGATCAAGGGCTCGCTCAAGACGGCCGGGGCGCTGACCGTCGATGACGGCGCCGTCCGCGCACTCTCGGCCGGCAAGAGCCTGCTGCCGGCCGGCGTCACCACCATCGAAGGCGAATTCAAGCGCGGCGACGTGGTCGACGTAAAAGACCGCGCCGGCCGCGTGCTGGCGCGCGGGCTGGTGGCCTATGCTGCCGAGGACGCCCGCCGCATCGCCGGCCGCAAGAGCGCCGAGATCGAGCACCTGTTGGGATTTCGCGGCCGCGACGAGATCGTCCATCGTGACGACCTCGTGGTCGAGTGAGCCCCGGCAGGGCATACTGGAGCGGCCGATGAACGTTCAGACCAAGCCCACTGAGGACGCCGTCGCCATCGTGGCCGAGCTCGGCCGACGCGCGAAGGCCGCCGCCGTCGCGCTGCGCAATGCCGGCACCGAGGCCAAGAACCGCGCGCTGGCCGAAGCCGCCCACCTGATCCGGCATGAGAAGGCAACGATCCTCTCTGCCAACGCCAAGGACATCGCCGCAGCCCAGGCCGCCGACATGGCGACCGCGCTGCAGGATCGCCTGCTGCTGAACGATGCCCGCGTCGAAGCCATGGCCAAAGGGCTGGACGACATCGTGGCGCTGCCCGATCCGGTCGGGGCGAAGATCGAGGAATGGACACGGCCCAACGGGCTGGTGATCAGCCGTGTGCGCGTGCCGATCGGCATCATCGGCGTGATCTATGAGGCTCGGCCCAACGTTACCGCCGATGCCGGCGCGCTTTGCATCAAGTCGGGCAACGTCGTGGTACTGCGCGGCGGCTCCGACAGCTTCCATTCTTCGCGCGCCATCGTCGAGCTGCTGCGGCGCGCCCTGGCCGACGCTGGCCTGCCCGAGGATTGCGTGCAGCTCGTGCCCACCACCGATCGCGCGGCAGTGGGCGAGATGCTGCGGGCCATGGACTGGCTCGACCTCATCGTGCCGCGCGGCGGGCGCTCGCTGATCGACCGCGTCACCGAGGAAAGCCGCGTGCCGGTGCTGCGTCACTACGACGGCATCTGCCACGTCTATGTCGACCGCGACGCCGACCTCGCCATGGCGCGCGATCTCGTGGCCAACGCCAAGATGCGCCGTGTCAGCGTCTGCGGCGCCGCCGAAACCTTGCTGATCGATCGTACCGCGCTCGACACGCATCTGATGCCCGTGCTGACCAAGCTGCACGAGCTGGGCTGCGAGGTGCGCGGCGACGGCGAGGTGCAGAAGCGCGACCCCGAGGCGCTGCCCGCCACCGAGAAGGACTGGCGCACCGAGTATCTGGCGCCGGTGATTTCGGTTGCCACCGTGGATGGCGTCGAGGGCGCGATCCGACACATCGCGACCTATGGGAGCCAGCACACCGAAACGATCGTGACCGACAACGCCGCCACGGCCGAGCGCTTCCTGGGCGAGGTCGACAGCGCCATCGTCATGCACAACGCCAGCACGCAGTTCGCCGACGGCGCCGAGTTCGGCCTGGGCGCTGAAATCGGCATCTCGACCAACCGCATGCACGCCCGCGGGCCGGTCGGCCTGGTCGAGCTCACCACCTACAAGAACATCGTGCGCGGCAAGGGCACCCTGCGCCCATGAGATCTATCGCGTGACCTCTGCGCGTCATCCGATGCCGGGTGTGCCGCGCGACACGCCGCGCCGCATCGGGCTGCTGGGCGGGTCGTTCAACCCGGCCCATGACGGCCATCGCCACGTCAGCCTGGAAGCCCTGCGGCGCCTCGGTCTCGACGAGGTCTGGTGGCTGGTCTCGCCACAGAATCCGCTGAAGAGCGACGACGGCATGGAGCCGCTGCCGACCCGCGTGGCGCGCGCCCGACAGCTCGCCCGTCACCCCCGCATCCGGGTTGACGCACCTGAGTTGCTGCTCGGCACGCGGTACACGCTCGACACGGTGCGGGCGCTGCGCCGGCTCTATCCGCAGGCCAAATTCGTCTGGCTGATGGGCGCCGATATCCTGCCCCAGCTCGAACACTGGCTGGGGTGGCGCGAATTGTTCGCCACGATTCCGATCGCCGCCTTCGCCCGTCCCGGCTGGAGCTATCCCGCGCTGGCCGCGGCAGCCCCGCGTGCCTTCGCGCGTTACCGGCTGGCGGCAGGGCAGGAGCGCCGTCTCGCCTCTTGCGAACCGCCGGCCTGGTGCTTTATCCCGAGCCGGCTGGACAACCATTCGGCCACGGCCATCCGCGCCGTGCGGCCGCGAAAGCCCCGCCCAAGCGGGACCAAGACGAAAGGAACGACCATCACCGATCAAAATTCCCCTCCGGGGCCCCGCCAGCTTCCCGACCGGAGCAAGGCTTCCAACGCCCTGCTCGCCCTCGCCCGCCACTCGCTGGAAGAGGACAAGGCCGAGAACGTCGTCGTCATCGACCTCAAGGGCAAATCCGCCTTCGCCGACTACATGGTGATCGCCTCGGGCCGCTCGACCCGCCAAGTCGTGGCCATTGCCGAACATCTGGCCGACCGGCTGAAGCAGGCCGGCCACGGCTATATCCCCGTCGAGGGCAAGCAGACCGGCGACTGGGTGCTGGTCGACGGCGGTGACGTCGTTGTCCACATCTTCCGTCCCGAGCCCCGTGCCTTCTATGCCCTCGAGAAAATGTGGGCTCTGGAGGAAGAGGCCGCCGAGCCCAAGCCGGTCAAGGCCAAGGCTGCCCGACCCGCCCGCCCGCGGCGCGCCAAGAAGCCGGCGTGAAACTCCTGATCGCCGCCATCGGCCGCGCCGCGCGCGGTCCGGAGCGCGATCTCTACGAGCACTACGCGGCCCGCATCCGCTGGCCGCTGGCGCTGCGCGAGCTGGAGGAGAAGCGCAAGCTGCCCCCGGCTCAGATGATCGAGCGCGAAAGCCAGCTGCTTCTGGCCGCCGCGCCGGCGAAAGCCGTCCTGGTGGCCCTCGATCGCCGCGGCAAGGTACTGGACAGCGAGGCCTTCGCTGCCCGCCTCGCCCATTGGCGTGACGATTCCGTGTCGGACGTCGCCTTCCTGATCGGAGGGGCCGACGGGCATTCCGAACCGCTCCTGAAACAGGCGGCCCTGGTGGTCTCCTTTGGGGCGATGACCTGGCCCCATCTGCTCGCCCGGGCCATGCTGGCCGAACAGCTCTACCGCGCCCAGCAGCTCCTTGCCGGGCATCCCTATCACCGTGCGTAAAGTAGGGGTGTGAAATAGGGGCCTGAAATGGCGTCGATTTTGCCTCTGTTCTGACGAAAAAGCGGGGCTACATTGCCACTCATGCGCACCCTGTTCCGGTGGCGGACCGCCGCCCTCGCCACCTTCGCCCTGGCCGCGGTTTCCGCTGCTGCCCTCGCCCAGAGCACGCCTTCCCAGAAGCCGGCGGCCAAGCCGGTGCGCAGCATCCCCTATGTCTCGATCGCCGGCGACGACGGCAAGCAGCGCCACTACGAGACCAACGCCATTCCGCTGTTGTTCAACCGCGCCTGCTTCGGCTGGCGCATGTATCTCGGCGGCCCGAACCGCGTCGTGTCGCTAAAGGAAGTCCTGACGACCTCTCAGCCCGCCGAACAGGTCATCGCCGGACCGGAAACCGAGGTCAGCGCCGACAAGACCCAGGCCACGACACGCATGTTCGAAACCGTTCAGGACGGCGTCCTGCAGCGCTCGTGGTGCATCATCCCGGGCGATCCGCCGGGCACCTACACCTATGACGTCACCGTCGATGGCGAGTCCCGGGGCGAGTTCGTATTCTGCGCGATAGAGGTGCCGGACCAGAATCCCAATACCGATCCGCGCGACCTCAACTGCCCCAACAAGTTCAACGCGGTTGAGTATAAGCTTCCACGCGCCGGCAAGGCCTCCTGATGCCGGCCACGACTCCCCGTCCCGCCATCCTGTGCATTCTCGACGGCTGGGGCTTCCGGCCTGACCCCAGGGACAATGCCATCCTCGATGCCCGCACGCCCAACTTCGATCGGCTGGTCGCGACCTGCCCGCAGGCGCTGATCGACGCGTCGGAGAGCTTCGTCGGCCTGCCGAAGGGCCAAATGGGCAATTCCGAAGTCGGCCACATGAACCTCGGCGCCGGCCGCGTCGCGGTGCCGGACCTGCCGCGGATCGACAACGCCATCGAGGACGGATCGCTGGCGAGGAATCCGCTGCTGGCCGACATGATCGCCACCCTCAGGAAGAGCAGCGGAACCTGTCACCTGATGGGGCTCGCCTCGCCGGGCGGCGTGCATGCGCACCAGGATCATCTGGTGGTGCTCGCCAACCTGATCGCGGGTGCCGGCGTGCCGGTCGCGATCCACGCCTTCCTCGACGGCCGTGACATGCCGCCGCGCAGTGCGCTCGAGTGCATCGCGCACATCGAGGGCGGCTTGCGGCCCGGCTTGCCGATCCGCTTCGCAACCGTATCGGGCCGCTTCTATCCAATGGACCGCGACAAGCGTTGGGACCGCGTGGCGCTCGCCTACGAGGCGATGGTCGATGGCAAGGCCGAGGCCGCCGGCACGCCCAAGGAAGCGATCGACAAGGGATATGTGGCCGGGCTTGACGACGAATTCGTCAAGCCGACGGCGATCGGCGGCTACGCCGGCATGAAGGACGGCGACGGCCTCCTGATGTTCAACTACCGCTCGGATCGCGCGCGCGAGATCCTGACAGCACTGCTCGACCCGATGTTCGACGGTTTCAAGCGCGCGAGGCTCGTGCGCTTCGCCGCATCGGTCGGCATGGTGGAATACTCCGCAGCCCTCAATCCCTTCCTCAAGACGCTCTTCCCGCCCGAAGTCATCAAGATGGGCTTGGGCGAGACGATCTCGCGGGCCGGCCTGAAGCAGCTGCGCATCGCCGAGACGGAGAAATACGCGCACGTGACGTTCTTCTTCAACGGCGGCGAGGAGCGTGTATTCGATCGCGAGGAGCGCATTCTCGTTCCCTCGCCCAAGGTCCAGACCTACGACCTCAAGCCCGAGATGAGTGCGCCGGAAGTGACCGACAGGCTGGTCGAGGCGATCGCCTCCGGGAAGTTCGACCTAGTGGTGGTGAACTACGCCAACGCCGACATGGTGGGCCACACGGGCGATCTCAACGCCGCCATCAAAGCGGCGGAAGCCGTCGACTCCTGCCTCGGCAGGCTCATGGAGGCAGTCAAGAAGGCCGGCGGCGTCCTGTTCGTCACCGCCGACCACGGCAACGCCGAGCAGATGTTCGACGAGGTAAGCGGCCAGAAGCACACCCAGCACACGTTGAATCGGGTGCCGGCCCTGCTGTTCAATGCCCCTGCTGCCGTCCATTCGCTGACCGACGGCAAATTGGCCGACGTCGCCCCCACGCTGCTGGCCCTGATGGGCGTGGCGCAACCGGCCGAAATGACCGGAAAGTCGATGCTTTCCCAGGCCAGCCGGCCACCGATCCTGGCCACCGCCCGTCCCGCGACGGCGGTCTCGGCCTGATTTGTGAAGCACCGTGACCCGTCAGCGCCTTGATCCTGCCAAAGACCGCCCTGTATCTTCGGCCCAACATTTATCTTCGCCCCAACATTTGCCCCCGAGTTCGCCTGTCCGTGCCGGCCAGCGACAATCCCTGAAAGCAATCCAATGACCCGTTTGCGCATCGCCTCTACCGCCGCGATCCTGGCATTCCTGGCTGTTCCCATCGCCTTGCCGGCCGGGGCGCAGGACAAGACCCCTCCCAAGGCTGCTACCGGCGACAAGAGCGAGCTCTACCAGCAGCTCAATCTGTTCGGCGACGTTCTGGAGCGCGTCCGGCGCGACTACGTCGAGCCGACCGAAGAGAAGACGCTGATCGAGAATGCCATCAACGGCATGCTGTCCGCGCTCGATCCCCATTCGAGCTACATGAACCCCAAGACCTACAAGGACATGCAGGTCCAGACCAAGGGTGAGTTCGGCGGGCTGGGCATCGAAGTGACGATGGAGAACGGCGTCATCAAGGTGGTGTCGCCGATCGACGACACGCCCGCCTCCAAGGCCGGCATCATGCCGGGCGACCTGATCTTCGCCCTCGACGGCGAGCCGGTTCAGGGGCTCACGCTCCAGGAGGCGGTCGAGAAGATGCGCGGCAAGGTCGGTACCCCGATCAAGATCTCGATCCGCCGCGCCGGCAAGGATCCGTTCGACGTCTCGCTGACCCGCGAGACCATCAAGGTGAAGTCCGTGCGCTTCCGCCTCGAAGGCGGTGACATCGGCTATATCCGCGTCACCTCCTTCACCGAGCAGAGCACGGCGGGCGTGCTGGACGCCGTGGAGAAGCTCAAGAAGGAAGCCGGCAACAAGCTCAAGGGCTACATCCTCGACCTGCGCAACAATCCGGGCGGCCTGCTCGACCAGGCGATCGCCATGTCCGACGCCTTCCTCGACAAGGGCGAGATCGTCTCGGTCAAGGCCCGCAAGAGCGAGGACGTCCAGCGTTGGAACGCTAAGCCTGGCGATGTCACGGGCGGCCTGCCCATCGTCGTTCTCGTGAACGGCGGCTCGGCTTCCGCTTCCGAGATCGTCGCGGGCGCGCTGCAGGACCACAAGCGCGCGATCATTCTGGGCACACGGACCTTCGGCAAGGGCTCGGTGCAGACGATCATGCAGGTCACCGGCGGCGGCGCCATCCGCCTCACGACTGCGCTCTACTTCACGCCGTCGGGCCGGTCGATCCAGAAGGAAGGCATCAAGCCCGACATCGACGTCGAACAGGCCAAGATCGAGAACATCCAGCAGCGTCCTGGTTTCCGCGAGGAGAACCTGCGCCGCTCGATCACCAACCCGAACGACAAGCCGGGTGACGCGAAGCCCGAAGCTGCCAAGCCCGAGGCAGCCAAGCCGGCAGAGACCAAGCCGGGCGACAAGAAGGACGACAAGCCCGCCGCCAGCACCACGCCGGCGCCGTCGGGCGATCCCGACGAGCCGCCGAAGGAGGCCGTGTCGGATTATCAGCTCCTGCGGGCGGCCGATCTGATCCGCGGCATCTCGCTCTACAGCAAGCGCGGCGACTGAGCCGCCGGCGGCGGGATGACGCTATGGCCTCCGCCGGCCAGACGACTGGGAGGCAACGAGCGCGAAGCGGTTTGATCGCCGCTTACGCGCTCGTCCTCGCTCTGGTTGTTACCTCTGCCCTGATGGCTTTCGGCGCCGACATTGGCGCGCCCAAGGCCGCTGAATCTGCGGTTGTGCCGACGGCTGAGCCTGAGGCCACGCCGCCGCGCCGGGCGGGTTCCCTGAAGCTGCCTCCCAAACCACCATCGTCGGGCTTTCGAACCTTGCCACCGGCCGAAGCGGCCGGAATGACCGAGCTGACCGCCGATGGATTGCGCCTGCCGCGGATCTCGGCCAGCGGCTGGATGCCCTGGATCGCCAACTCACGGCGCTTCGATCCCTCCGGGCCGCCCACCCGCATGGGCCTGCTGATGATCGATGTCGGGGCCAGCGAACCGCTGATGCAACGCGCCATCGACGACTTGCCCGGCGAAGTGAGCTTGGCCTTCCTGCCCGGCACGCCCGACCTGCCGCGCTGGCTCAGGCGCGCGCGCGAGCGCGGCCACGAGACCTATCTCATGCTGCCGGTCGAGGATCCGAACGGACCTGCCGAACGCGGCATCAAGCCGATCACGACGTCGTCCGACCCCACGGAAAATCTGCGCCGGCTGCACGGCGCGATGGCCCGTGGTGAAGGCTATGTCGGCTTCGTCGTCCGTTCGCCGGGGCCGGTCTCGCAATCGGAGACCACCGCGCGCCTCCTGATCAAGGAGATCGCCGATCGCGGCCTGGCGGTGATCGAGATCAATCCCACCCCCGACATGGCCATCCTGCGGGGCCTTACCATCGAGCTGGGCGTGGGATATGCGCGGAGCACGAACATCCTCGACTACAAGCTGGCGGGCGACAGCGTCACCGGCGCTCTCGACCGTCTCGTCACATGGCTCGGTGAAAGCGGAGCTGACCGGACGCCGCGGCACGCCTTCGGTGTTCTGCAGCCCAACAACGAGACAATCGATGCCATCGCAGCCTGGCACGGACGGCAGACGACACCGGCGAGCTTTTCGCTGGTGCCGATCATCGGCCATTTCGAGTGCCGTCCTAACTGCATGACGCGCCTGGGCGTCCAGCCGGCGCAACTCCGCCCATGACGGCCGGCCTCCCCGAATTCTACCGCCCGAACGTCGGCCTGATGCTGATCGCGGCCGACCGCCGCGTGTTCGTCGGGCTTCGCACCGGAAAGGCCGATGCCTGGCAGATGCCACAAGGCGGCGTCGATCGCGGCGAAACGCCGATCGAAGCCGCTTGCCGCGAGCTCAAGGAAGAGGTCGGCACCACCAAGGCGCTGCTGCTGCGCGAGAGTTCCAGGTGGATCGTCTACGACGTGCCCGAAGACCAGCGTCCGGCCTCCTGGAAGGGCCGATGGCACGGCCAGGCGCAGAAATGGTTCGCGCTGGCCTTCACCGGGACCGACGCCGACATCGCCATCGACGCGCACGACCGCGAATTCGAGGCCTGGCGCTGGATGCCGGCGCGCGACCTGACGGCCTTGATCGTGCCCTTCAAGCGTCCGGTCTATGAAGCCGTCCTGAAGGAATTCGCCGACCTGGTCGAGTAGGAGTCTAGGCGCCCGACGCGGCGAGGCGCTTGGCGTTGTGCCTGAGAAACCGGAGACCGATGCTGGTCAGCAGCCGGTTCAACCAGCCCTGCGGCTGCAGCCCGACCGCCTTCAGGATCATGGCCATGGCGCGCTGCACATGGGTCTGACGGTAGAGCGGATAAGCGCGCCGGGCATAGGCTCGCATGTAGCGCTTGCGGTCATAGATCGCGTCGGCCGGCTCATTGGCCGCGAAGTAGGCATAGGCGAGTTCGTCGTCCTCGCTCTCCTTGAGGCGGCCCCAGCCGATGCGAAGCCTGCTCCAGCGGCTGAGGCGGTCGCGCTGCAGGCAGCGGCGAAGATGCGCGTAGAACAGCTTGTAGTGACGGAATTCGTCGGCGGCGATCTTGGCGCAGACCTGTTTCAGGACCGGCTCGTCGGTCGCGTCCTTGAGAGCACTGTAGTAGGAGCTGGTGCCGGTCTCGACGATGCAGCGCGCCATCATCTCGCCAGCCTGGCTGCCGCGCACGGAACTCTCGACATCGAGCGGCAGTTTGTAGCCGTCGCGGAAACGCTGGAAGGCGGCCTCGAAATCCCAGGCGGGGTCGGCAAGCACGGCCCAGCGCCCGAGCGCCATGCCGTGCTGGATCTCTTCCACGACCCAAGTGTTCACAGCTTCCATGAATTGCGGATCGTCGGCGAAGACGCGCCCGAGATAGGTGCCGTAGTCGCCGCCGTTCCGCTCGACCAGGGCCGCGGCCTTGATGTTGCGCAGGATCTCCGGATCGACCTTCGACGCGTCGAACCGACCCCAATCGATCGTTTCGAGTGTCCAGCTAGCCATGATCGAGCACCCTCGGCGGCTTGTCGCGTAAGCGTAATAGAGCGGCCTCCGGCCCGGCCTTCAAGGGCCGGTCGGTGCACATCTTGATCGAAAATTGCGTGGAAGACCCTCGGGCGACCCGTGGATCAGCGGCTGGCGTAGTAGGCCTGGGCCCGGCGCAAGTCCTTGGCAACGGCCAGGTTTTTCTTGGCGGTGGCCTTTTCGGCCTCGGTCGCGGCGTCCGCCAGCTCCCGCTCGGCCACCCGCTCGCGCTCGGCGAGCTGCTCGGGCGTCACCGTCTCGAACGGCAGCGCCTCGTCGGCCAGCACGGTACACCGCTCCGGCGTCACCTCGGCGAAGCCGCCGACCACCAGGAAGCGTTGCTCGACCTTGCTGCCCTGGAAAACTTCGAGCACGCCCGGACGGACGGTCGAGATCAGCGGCGCATGGCCGTGAAGCACGCCGAAGTCGCCTTCGCTGCCCGGGACCACGACCATGTCGGCCTCGGTCGCGAGCAGCTCACGCTCGGGCATGACCAGCCGGAAGTTGACCTTGGCCATCGGCTCAGGCCGCCTCGGCCGCGAGCTTCTTGGCCTTGGCGACGGCTTCGTCGATGGTGCCGACCATGTAGAAGGCCGATTCCGGCAGGTCGTCGTACTCGCCGGCGACGATCGCCTTGAAGGCCTTGATCGTGTCCTCGAGCTTCACGAACACACCCGGCGTGCCGGTGAAGACTTCGGCGACGTGGAACGGCTGGCTGAGGAAGCGCTGTATCTTGCGGGCGCGAGTCACGACCAGCTTGTCCTCTTCGGAGAGCTCGTCCATGCCCAGGATGGCGATGATGTCCTGCAGCGACTTGTACTGCTGCAGCACACGCTGCACCGAGCGCGCTACGTCGTAGTGCTCCTGGCCGACGATGCGCGCATCGAGCATGCGCGACGTCGAGTCGAGCGGATCGACGGCCGGGAAGATCGCCTGTTCGGCGATCGAGCGGCTGAGCACGGTGGTCGCGTCCAAGTGGGCGAACGAGGTGGCGGGCGCGGGGTCGGTCAAGTCGTCGGCGGGCACGTAGATGGCCTGCACCGAGGTGATCGAGCCCTTCTTGGTCGAGGTGATACGCTCCTGCAGCGCGCCCATATCGGTCGACAGCGTCGGCTGATAGCCCACCGCGGAAGGAATGCGGCCGAGCAGCGCCGACACTTCCGAGCCGGCCTGGGTGAAGCGGAAGATGTTGTCGACGAAGAACAGCACGTCCTGGCCTTCGACGTCGCGGAAATACTCGGCGACGGTGAGGCCCGACAGGCCGACGCGGGCGCGCGCGCCCGGCGGCTCGTTCATCTGGCCATAGACCAGCGCCACCTTGGAGCCCGGACCGTCGAGCTTGATGACGCCGCCCTCGATCATCTCGTGATAGAGGTCGTTGCCCTCGCGGGTCCGCTCGCCGACGCCGGCGAACACCGACACGCCGCCGTGCGCCTTGGCGACGTTGTTGATCAACTCCATGATCGTCACGGTCTTGCCGACACCCGCGCCGCCGAACAGGCCGATCTTGCCGCCCTTGGCATAGGGCGCGAGCAGGTCGATGACCTTGATGCCCGTGATCAGGATCTGCGCTTCCGTCGACTGCTCGACGAACTCCGGCGCGCTGCGATGGATCGGCAGGGTCTGCTTGTGGCCGACCGGGCCACGCTCGTCGACCGGCTCACCGATGACGTTCAGGATGCGGCCGAGCGTCTCGGGACCGACCGGCATCTGGATCGGGCTGCCGGTATCGACCGCCTTTTCGCCACGCACCAGGCCGTCGGTGGTGTCCATGGCGATGGTGCGAACCTCTGATTCACCCAGGTGCTGGGCGACTTCGAGCACGATCAGCCGGCCATCGGCCTTGACGTGGAGCGCGTTCAGAATGTGCGGCAGATCGGCGTCGAAGCGCACGTCGACGACCGCGCCCGTGATCTGGGTGATCGTGCCGATGTTGTTGGTGGCCATGACGGATCCCTTTCCTTCAATTGCTGTCAGCGCGCGGCCTAGACGGCCTCGGCGCCCGAGATGATCTCGATGAGTTCCTTGGTGATGGAGGCCTGACGCGAGCGGTTCATCTGCAGCGTCAGTTTCTTGATCACGTCGCCGGCGTTGCGAGAGGCACTGTCCATCGCCGTCATCTGCGAGCCGTAGAAGCTCGCCGCGTTCTCCAAGAGGACGCGGAAGATCTGGACGGTGAGGTTGCGCGGCAGCAGGTCGGCCAGAATCTCGGCCTCGTCCGGCTCGAATTCGTAGACCGCGCCGCCCAGCGTGGCGGGAGCGGCGGTCTCGCCGGCTTCGGGGGCCGGCGGCGGAATGAGCTGCTGGCGCGTCACGACCTGGGTCATCGCCGACTTGAAGCGGTTGAAGACCACGGAGGCGACGTCAAATTCGCCAGCCGCGAACATCTCCATGATCCGCGCCGTCACCTTGTGGGCATCGGCGAACGACAGCCGCGGACGGCCGAGGTCGGTGATGGTCTCGACGATATGGCTGTTAAAGTCTCGGCGCAGCTGCTCGCGGCCCTTGCGGCCGACGCACATGACTTTGACCGTTTTGCCCTCGGCCAGCAGCGCACGGATGTTGCGCCGCGCCTCGCGCACGATCGTGCTGTTGAAACCGCCGCACAGGCCGCGGTCGGCGGTGGCGACGATCAGCAGATGGACCTTGTCGGAGCCGGTGCCGGCCAGCAGGCGCGGGCCGGTACCGCCTTTGAAGCTGGCACCAAGCGAGGCCAGGATCTTGTCCATGGCTTCGGCATAGGGCCGGGCCGCCATGGCCTGCTCCTGGGCGCGCCGCAGCTTGGCGGCGGCGACCATCTTCATGGCCTTGGTGATCTTCTGCGTCGATTGAACGCTTCGGATCCTGAGGCGGTAGGTTTTGAGACTGGGCATCTAGACCTGCGAAGGCTTAGGCGAACTTCTTGACGAAGTCGGCGAGGAACGCCTTCAGCTTGTCGTCCGTCTCCTTGGTGATCTCGCGCTTGTCGCGGATCGAGGCCAGGATCGAACCCTCGGCGCGCAGGGTGTCGAGCACCTGGCGCTCGAAGTCGCCGACGCGCGCCACCGGCAGCGTGTCGAGGAAGCCGCGGGTGCCGCAATAGAGCGACACGACCTGCTCTTCGATCACCATCGGCACGTACTGGCCCTGCTTCAGGAGCTCGGTGAGGCGCTGGCCGCGCGCGAGCAGGCGCTGGGTCGAGGCGTCGAGGTCCGAGGCGAACTGGGCGAAGGCCGCCATTTCGCGATACTGCGCCAGCTCAAGCTTGATGGTGCCGGCGACCTGCTTCATCGCCTTGATCTGCGCCGCCGAACCCACTCGGCTGACCGACAGGCCCACGTTAATCGCCGGACGGATGCCCTGATAGAAGAGCTCGGTCTCGAGGAAGATCTGGCCGTCGGTGATCGAGATCACATTGGTCGGGATGTAGGCCGAGACGTCGCCGGCCTGCGTCTCGATGATCGGCAGCGCCGTCAGCGAGCCCGAGCCGTTCTTCTCGTTCAGCTTGGCGGCGCGCTCGAGCAGCCGCGAGTGGAGATAGAACACGTCGCCGGGATAGGCTTCGCGGCCCGGCGGGCGGCGCAGCAGCAGCGACATCTGGCGGTACGACACCGCCTGCTTGGAAAGATCGTCATACACGATCACGGCATGCATGCCGTTGTCGCGGAAGTACTCGCCCATGGCGCAGCCGGTGTAGGGCGCCAGGAACTGCATCGGCGCCGGATCGGACGCGGTGGCGGCGACGACAATGGAGTATTCCAGCGCGCCGTTGTCCTCGAGCGTCTTCACGATCTGCGCGACCGTCGAGCGCTTCTGGCCGATGGCGACATAGACGCA
>CANJHI010000127.1 GCA_947474005.1 Alphaproteobacteria bacterium
ATGAGGAACAGGTCCCGCCATGGTTCAGGCTCGGCATCGATTGCGGCGATCAATCTGGGTGCCTCTTCGCTGCTGAGGATCCTCGCCCGTGACTTCTCCGGGGCTCGCACAAGCCGACGCGCGGGGCTGGTCGCAATCTCTTCGCGCAGCACCGCGAAGCCCATAAGGGCGCCAAGCAGCGCCGCAACACGGTTGCCGGCGATCGGACCGCTCTTGGCCGCTCCATCGACCACCCTCTGACAGTCGGCTCGCGTTACATCGCTTAGGGCCTTGCGGCCCAGCGCCGGCTCGATGTGAGCGATCCATCGCCGTTGGTCGCGCACCCATGCCCTGTTCTTTTGCCTGATATGAGGCTCGTATACGGCCCAGAGGTCGGCGACGGTGCGCTTGACGGCGCGCTTGAGGCGACGAATCGCGGCAGGGTCGTGGCCCCGAGCGACCTCCCCTGCGACCTCAGCAGCCGCCCTACGAGCCTCGTCGAGGCCCAAAGTGGGGTAGCGGCCTAAGAAGTGGCGCTTGGCGCTTCCGGCCAGCTTGTAGGTGGCGACGAAGGTCTTAGTGCCCCCCGGGGTCACTCCGACGGCCAGATTGGGCTGCTGGCTGTCGTAGGTATAGCCAACTCCTTTGTCGGGCGACGGCAGCGCGTCGATCCGGGTCGTAGTAAGCTTTACCCGGTGAACCTCTCGTCGGGGCCTTCCAACTGGCTCCGCGATAAACTGGACAACGTTACTCAATGGCTCCTCCCAAATCCCTGTCGTGCTCTGTTGCACCCGGCTTGCACCCATGGAATAGAGCCAACGTGATTTTGACATGCACTAGATGGTCCGCAAAGTGCGCAAAATCAATGGCTTATGATGTGGCATGATCTAGCCACATGCTAGATTATGACAGGAACGGAGACGTCCAGTGGCAGGTTCAGCGAGCGAGATTCTACCCGAGGACGGCACGGCCGGGACCCTGGTCGGCCGGGTCTGGCGAAACGGCGCTAAAGCGGGCCCGAGCGTGGTGGCGGTGCGGGCCGCCGGGGTGTTCGACATCACCGGTACCGCCGTCACGATGGCCGATCTCTGCAACGCCGCCGATCCCGTGGCGCTGGCGCGATCCGGCGGCGAACGCATCGGTTCGCTGGACGAGATCGTGCCCAGCCTGCTGGCGCCGATCGACCTGCAGGCGATCAAGGCAGCCGGGGTCACCTTCGCCGTCAGCCTGCTCGAGCGGCTGATCGAGGAACACGCCAAAGGCGATCCGGCGCGGGCCGAGACGGTGCGCGGCGAGCTCAATTCCATCATCGGCGCCGACGTCAGCACCATCAAGCCGGGCTCAGCCGAGGCCGAGGCGCTGAAGAAGACGCTGATGGCCCGCGGCGCCTGGTCGCCCTATCTCGAAGTCGGCATCGGTCCCTACGCCGAGATTTTCACCAAGGCGCCGCCGATGGCCGCCGTCGGCTATGGGGCGGAAATCGGCATCCGGCCGGACTCCGACTGGAACAACCCGGAACCGGAAGTGACGCTGATCGTGAACGCCAAGGGCACCATCGTGGGCGCCACGCTCGGCAACGACGTCAACCTGCGCGACATCGAGGGCCGCAGCGCCTTGCTGCTGGGCATCGCCAAGGACAACACCGCTTCCTGCGCACTCGGGCCGTTCGTCCGCCTGTTCGATCAGACTTTTACGCTGGACGACGTACGCAAGGCCAAGGTCGAACTGGAGGTCACCGGCCCCGACCAGTTCCGCCTGCGCGGCGCCAGCGACCTGTCGAAGATCAGCCGCGATCCGACCGACCTCGTGGCCCAGGCGATGAAGACACATCAGTATCCCGACGGCATGGTGCTGATGACCGGCACGCTGTTCGCGCCGACCGAGCCACGCACGCCGGGCGGCACGGGTTTCACCCACATGGTGGGCGACCTCGTCTCCATCCGTTCGCCCAAGCTCGGCACGCTCACCAATCGGGTCAACCATTGCGACAAGATCCCGCCCTGGACCTTCGGCACGTCGGCGCTGATGCGGAACCTCGCGGCGCGAGGCCTGCTGAAGTGACCGACCTCACCCGCCTGCCCGCGTCTGAATTGCGCGAGCAGATTGCCGCCAGGAAAGTTTCTCCCGTCGAACTGACCAAGGCCGTACTGGCGCGGGCGGAGAAACTGCAACCCGTCTTGAATTGCTTCATCACGATTTCCGGCGAGCAGGCGCTGGCAGCGGCGCAAGGGGCGGAACAGGCGGTGATGGACGGAAAGCCGCTTGGCCTGCTGCACGGCATTCCCTTCGCCGCCAAGGATCTCGTGAATACCGCGGGCGTGCGCACGACCTTCGGCTCGCTACTGTATGAGAACAACATTCCCAAGGAAGACGCCGTCGCCGCCGCGCGCATGAAATCAGCGGGCGCGATCCTGTTCGGCAAGACCACGACACCGGAGTACGGCCACAAGGCCCTGACCGATGCGCCGCTGTTCGGCCGCACGCGCAACGCTTTTAGCGCCAGGCACACCTCAGGCGGTTCGAGTGGCGGAGCGGCCGTCGCTGTCGCCGCGGGCATCGGGCCGATCGGCATCGCCACCGACGGCGGCGGCTCGACCCGCATTCCGGCCGCCGCCAACGGCATGGTGGGCCTGAAGCAGAGCAACGGCGTCATCCCGCACAGCCAGGTGGCCGACGCCTTCGGCAACTACACCTACGTGACGCCGATGACGCGCACGGTGATGGACACGGCGCTGATGCTGCAGGCTATGGCCGGGCCGCATCCCTCCGACCCGTGGTCGATCGGCCTTGCGCCGCAGGATTACATCGCCGCCGCGCGCGCGGAGGGAACACTTCGGGGCAAGCGGATCCTCTTCAGCGCGACGCTCGGCAACACGGTCGTGGCGCGCGACGTCCGCGCCTCCTTCGAACGCGCGCTCGGCAAGCTGCGCGAACTGGGCGCCGAGTTGGTCGAGCTCGACGCCAAGCTGCCGGACATGACGCCGGTTTGGAAGGTCATCAACCATACGACCTGGAAGGCGCGCTTCGACGACATGATCCGCCGCGACGGCAACCGCATGACGCCGTCGCTGGTGCGCCAGGTCGCCGAGGCGGCCGACTGGACCGGCGCCGACTATCAGCGCGCGCAGTTCCAGCGCACCGAGATCTTCCGCATGGTGCAGGGCTGGTTCGAGAGCGCCGATTATCTGGTGACGCCGACGCTGTCGCGTACCGCGCTGCCGATCGACCAGGACCTGTTCGACCCGATCGAGGTCGACGGCGTCGAGGTGGGCGAACTGCGCACAAACTGGTTCCCTTACACCATGCCCTTCAACATCACCGGCCACCCGGCGCTGACGCTCTGCAGTGGATACGATTCCGAAGGCCTGCCGATCGGGCTGCAGATCGTCGGACGGTTCCGCGACGATGCCTCGGTGCTGCGGGCAGCGGCGCTCTATGAGTCGTCCGAGGACTGGCTGTCGCGCCGGCCAGATCTGTGAATCGTCCCCCTCCTCTCTCGGCCGAGGAAATCCAGGCCCGCGTGCTTCATCGCGACGGGCTGATCCTGGTGATCGACAAGCCGGCAGGCCTTGCGGTCCACGCCGGCCCCAGCCGCGCACCCAACCTGGAAGAGTGTTTCGACGCGCTGCGCTTCGGCCTGCCGCGGCCGCCGGCTCTCGCCCACCGGCTCGACGCCGACACGTCAGGCGTGCTGGTGCTCGGGCGGCATCCCAAGGCGCTGGCCAAGCTCGGGCGGCTTTTCTCCGGTCACACGACCGAGAAGACCTATTGGGCCGTGGTCCAAGGGGCACCCCCTGCGGAGGAAGGCGTGTTCGACAAGCCGCTGCTGAAACTCAACAGCAAGAGCGGCTGGACGGTGAAAGTGTCGGACAAGGGCCAGACCGCCGTGACGCGCTATCGCACCTTGGGCCGCGCGCCCGGGATGACCTGGCTGGAACTGAAACCCGAAACCGGCCGCACCCACCAGATCCGTGTTCATTGCACCGATGCCGGCTGCCCGGTGATCGGCGACCGTTTCTACGGCCGGCCCGAACCCGGCCAGCAACTGCATCTGCATTCGCGCGCCATCGTCCTGGCGCTCTCCAAGAACAAGCCGCCGGTCGTCGTCACCGCTCCGCCGCCGCCGCACATGATGGCCGCACTCGTGGCCTGCGGCTTCAGTCCTTCGACTTGACCCAGATACGGAGCTTGTCGCCGATCTCGTAACCGGCGTCGCGGGCGGCGCTCAGCTCATCGCCTGATTCGTAGCCGACCAGCGGCAGCCGCGGGAACGTCTGGGCGGCGAGAAGCGCAAGCGCACGCCACACCGTGCGGGCATCGGCGGCATCGGCGACCACGTTGGACAATCCGACGACGCCCTCGGCGCGGTAGAACATGCCGCCCGCCACCACCTGGAAGCCGCGGCGTCCGGTGAACATCGCGAAATCGGGATCGCCGAACGGCAGTCCCGCCGCTCCCTTGGTCTCACGCTGCCAGACGATGTCCGACGATGGGTCGGCCAAGGGCATCACGTTCCGGATCCAGCGCGCCTCGAACAGCACCTCGAAACCCTGGCGCGAAAGGTCGAGCACTCGAAAGCTGTCCTTCACCGACCAGCGGCCGGGCAGGTTCGACTTCAGCAGGAGGTCGATGGTCTCGCGCTGCTCGGCGGCCACCGATTTGCCCGGCTGCAGGGTCACGACATTGGGATAGAAGCGCGGCACCGGCTCGGCATTGACCCAGCTGTGCAGCAGGAAGCGCCCGGGATGGCCATGCGCGCGGCAAACCGCATCGCACCAGCGCGCGTTGTTGACCGCGGCCGGGAGGGTGAAGTCTTTCAGGCGCGCACTTCCTCTCGCTGGAAGATCACGTAGGCCGCGGCAAACACCACGATCATGCCGGCAATCAGCCCCGTCATCTGCGGCCAGATCAGGATCAAGCTCTGGTCGAGCGGCAGCGGTGCGCCCTGGATGACCCCGCGCATCTGCGCCGGCAGCATACTGGCGAAGGTCCGGGTCTCGGGATTGAGCAGGCCGACGACGGTCTCGCTGAACAAAGTGCCGGGCGAAAAGCGCGCGAGTACCAGCCCGATCTGCTCGATCGCGAGATACTCCTCGGCGCTGCGGATCTGCGACGGGGCGAAGCCGATCGTGATGGCCGAGGCGATCATCGGCCACAGCAGGAAGAAGAACAGCCAAAGACCCAACGAGCAGAGCGCCGAGGTCGCCGTCGAGCGGAAGATCACCGAGAACAGCAGCGATATCGCGAGCCACACCCCGCCATAGGCGATCGCAGCCACCAGGAAGCATCCGGCACGCGCCACTTCGACGCCACGCGGCGGCAGGCCGAGCAGCAGCAGCCCCGCCCCGAACACGATCAGCCACAGCGCCGTCAGCGCCACGGCGAGCGTGACGAGGCCGCCTAAAAACTTCCCGAGCAGCAGCGCATCGCGATAGATCGGCTGCGACAGCACACGGCTCAGCGTGCGGTGGTTGAATTCGGAATTCACCGCATCGAAGCCCAGGCCGATCGCCATGATCGGGATGATGAAGTTGAGCGCAAAGACAAACGAGATCGGCAGGCTGTCCGGTGCCGAGGTGAAGATGCGCAGGAAAAGAAAGGCGTCGGACTCGGTGACGGTGCGCAGTTGCTGCAGGGACGATGCCACCGGAAAGGCGCCGAAGGCGATGACGAACAGCATCAGCACCATCATGCGGGCGCTGGAAAGGTGATCGGCGAATTCCTTCATGAACACCGGGCCGAGGCCGGTGAAGGCTGAACCCTCGCGTCGGATGGCGCTACGCTGCATGACGTTCTTCCTGGAAGTAACGCGTATAGACCTCTTCCAGACTGGGCTGCAGGTCGGCCAGCCGTGTCAGCGATCCGCCCGAGGAGACAATGCGCTGCGCCACGGCCGCACGCACGTCGCGATCGGCCACGACACGCCAGCCGCCTTCGCCTTCGGCGACGACTGTCTGCACGCCTTCGACGCCGCGCAGTGTGCTCGCGATATCGATTCCCGAGGCTTCGATCAGGAGCGGATGGCCGGCGCCCAACACCTGGTTCGCGAGTTCGACCACCGAACCCATCAGCGCGATCTTGCCGTGGTTGAACAGCGCCACGCGATCGCAAACGCTCTGGACGCGATCGAGCAGGTGCGAGGAGATCAGCACCGCGACGCCCGCCTTCTTGAGGCCGCGTATCATCTCCAGCAGTTCGAAGGTGGCGTGCGGATCGAGGCCGGAGGTCGGCTCGTCGAGGATGGCGATCTCGGCTTTCTTCATCACGATCTCGGCGATGCCCAGGCGCTGGCGCATGCCGCGCGAAAAGGTCGAGACCCGCTTGTCGAGCACGTCGGCAAGCTGGACGCTCTCCATGGCGTCGCTGATGCGCTTCTCGGCATCGCGGCGCGGGATGGCGAGCAGGCGCGCGGTGTAGCGCAGGTTCTCGCGCGCCGTCAGATGGTCGTAAAAGCCCACGGCATCAGGCAGGTAGCCGACACGGCGCTTGACCTCGAGCGGCTGGCGCACCGGATCGAAGCCCAGCACGTCGACCGTGCCGGCGCTCACTTCGGTGAGCCCCAGCAGCATCAGTATGGTCGTCGTCTTGCCGGCGCCGTTCGGTCCCAGCAGGCCGAAGATCTCACCGCGGCGGATTGTCAGATCGATGGCGTCGACCGCACGGGTGGCACCATAGAGCTTCGTGAGGCCCCGGACGTCGATGACGTTATCGGTCATCACAGACAATCTAGCGCCGACCGAAGCGGGCAACGGCGCCCAGCAGCACGAGCAGCGCCACGGCGATGATGCCGATGCCAACCATGCCCCACAGCGTCGAGGTCGTGACGGTGATGCGGAAGTCCGCAGAGCTCGATTCGCCGCGGGCGGCGGCGCGGAACTGGGCCACGTAGTCGCCGGCAATCGCCTTGTCGGCCGGTGTCACCAGGACCTGCACGTCCTTCTTCTCGCCGGGCGCCAGTGTCGCCAGGGTCTTGGGATTGAACTCGACCTTCCAGTTGGTGGGCACGGTGCCCGCCATCTCGATCTCGTCGACCGCCGCCGTGCCGTCGTTGGTCAGCGCCAGCGTGTAGGTCGAGGTCTTGCCGATCTCGGCCTCGCCCGAAAGGCGGCCGTCCTTGGTCGAAAGCGCCAGCTTGCCCTGGCCGCTGACCTGCAGGGTCACGCGCAGCTCGGCGGTGGCGCCCTCGGCCGCCACCTTGACCAGCACCGGATAGTCGCCGGCCTTGACGTCGCGCGGCGGCGTCACCTTGACCTTGATGTCCTTGGTCTGGCCCGCCTCGATCGGGATCGAGCTGATCTCGTTGGAGCCGAAGCCTTCGGTGAAAGTCGTCTGGAAGTTGGCCGGCCCCTGCGCCGACAGCGCCACGGTGAGGTCCTTGCCGCTGTCGTTGCCGACGGTCACCGTATACTCGAACGACGAGCGCGGCGTGCCACGCAGCGACGGCAGGCGCGACTTCAGGCTGAGCTTGGCCGGCGCATCGGTGCCGACGATCAGCGTGAGCGGCAGTTCGGCCGACTGCAGCCGGGTTCCCTTGGCGCTCAGCACGACCTGCTGCGCGCCCGGCTTGGCATCTTTGGGCACTTCGACGCGCAGTTGCAGCGTGACGCTCTCGTTCTGACCCGGCATCGCCGAGGCCACCGGCTGGCCGCCGCCCAGCATGTCGATCTTCCAGCCCGCCGGGATACCGGAGAGCGACAGCGCCATCGGTTCAGGCGCGAGGCCCGAGTTCTGCATTTTTACCCGGATGGTCGTGACCTCGCCCGCCCGCACCGTCTGGGCCGGATAGTCGGTGAGCAGGAAGAGGCCCTGCGTCACCGGTGGCTGCAACTGGGCAACGGCCTGCGAAGCCAGAAAAGGCGTTGCAAGAAGAGCGAACAGGACGATCAAACGGCGCATCTTGGGTGTCCTCGGGATCAGGCGGCGGCGCTGGGGCGCGCCTTCATGCGGCCGAACCAGGCCGTGAGATTCTTGCAGTCGGGGCTGAGCGGTTGACCCACGCTGCCCATGAAATCGACGAAGGCGAAGAGGTGGATATCGGCCAGGGTGAGCTTGTCGCCGGCGACGAAGGGCTTGCTGCCCAAGAGTCCGTCCAGCCAGGCGAGCTTGTCGCGCGCCGTGGCCTTCAGCCCCTCGGCCGCCTCGGGGATGCAGCGGATACGGTCCTGAAACATTTTCAGGCCCATCGAGAAACGGAAGCCGTTGGCCGCCGGCTCGGCGATGTTGAGGTCGATGCGGCGGACCCACATGCGGGTCTTGGCGCGCTCCTCGGGCGTGTCGCCGATCAGCGAGGGCGTATCCTTCTTGATCTCGTCGACGTACTCGCAGATCGCCGTAATCTCGGCCAGCACCGTGCCGTCGTCGAGTTCGAGTGCCGGGCACTGGCCTGACGGATTGACCTCGAGGTAGGGCTCCCGGCGGTTCTCGCCGCCGCGCAGGTCGACCTCGACTTTGGGCACATCGAACCCCTTCTCGGCCATGAACATGCGGACCATGCGCGGGTTGGGGCCGACCGAGTTGTAGAATTTCATGTCTTCTTCATCCTCCCGAAAATACCGCTCGACATATGCCCACCCGACCCCAGCCGGTCAAAATTTCCGTGCGCCTTCGACCTCCACGACCCGCGGAGGTCGGGAGTCCGCCGGAAAGGACTTCAAGTCCTTGTTTCCCTTGGCCTTTCGCATCATGCCCGGGACCACTTCATGCCCGGAAAGTTCGGGCGTGAAAAATATCGCTTCTCCGGTTCCAAAGGCCGGTGCCGGCAACAAGGCCGGCAGGCGTGGCGTGGGCAACGAAGACAGCGATAGGTCATCAAGTCTCCTCGGCATGAGGATATAGGAAACGGACGGTTCCTGTCAAGATCGCGAGGGGTAGCGCTGCTGGATCAACGCCACGGCTCGACGAGAATCTTGGTGTGTTGCTCCGGATTGGCCAGCGCCTCGAACGCTCCCTTTACACCCTCCAGCCCGACTTTGGACGTGATCAGCGCCTCGGCGTCGACCTTGCCGTCGGCCAGCAGGCGGAGCGAGCGGGCGAATTCCTCCGGCGTGTAGCCCAGGACGAACTGCAGGTTCAATTCCTTGAAGATGGCGAACATCGGCTCGATCGTGTCGGGCTCCATGCAAACGCCGGCCACGATGATGCGGGCATCGCGCGGCGCCTTCTCGAATACCTGCTGGAGCAGGCCCGGCACGCCGACGCATTCGAAGATAGCTGCGCGCTTGTCGGCTGCCAGTTTCGCGTAGGGCGATTCCTGGGCCGGGTCGACCACGATGTCGGCGCCCATCTTGATCGCGAGCTCGCGCCGCTTGGATGAAAAATCGGCCGCCACGATCGGCCTCACGCCTTTTAGGCGCAGTGCCGCGATGACGGCGAGGCCGACTGGACCGCAGCCCACGACCAGCGGCGCCTCGTCGCCGGTGAGCGCGCCCTTCTCGACCGCGTGCACGCCGACGGCCAGTGGTTCGGTGAGCGCCGCGTGGTCGGTCGGCAGACCGTTCGGCACCTCCAGCATCAATGGCGCCGACAGCAGCATCTGCTCGGCATAGCCGCCGAGGTAGCTGTTGGAATAGCCCATGCCCTTGGGCCCATCGGCCTCGATCATCAACGGCATGGCGCAGACGCGCGTGCCCGGCTTCAGCGTCCGCTCCGTCTTCGGACCGTAATCGAGAACCTCGCAGCAGAATTCGTGGCCGAACACGATGTCGCGCGACAGATCCATCGGCACGCGGCCCGGCGTGCGTTTGGCGACAGCCACCATGCGATGGGCGTGCTTGGCGGCATGCAGGTCGGAGCCGCAGATGCCGCAGGCCAGGGTTTTCACCAGGACCTGGCCCGTGCCCGGCACGGGCTCCGGCAAAGTGTCGACGACGATGTCGCCGCCGCGGAAGATCGCCGCCCTCATACGATGAACTCCTTCGTCGTCTGGACGAAATCGTTCAGCCGGTCGTGGTGCACCCAGTGGCCAGCATTGTCGAACTCGACGACCTTGGCACTCTTGAAGTGCGTGATCCGGCCATCCTTCTCAGGGTTGGAGGCCCAGCTCTCCTTGCCGTAGACCAGCAAGGTCGGACATGTGATCTGCGTCCACAGCGTCTCGATGTCGGCGTAGCTCATGTCGTAGGGCGCCCAGGCACGGACGTAGTTGTCGAACTTCCAGCTATAGGTGCCGTCCTCGTTCTGGTTGACGCCCTGCTGGGTGAGATGGCGCGCCTGTTCGGCCGAGAGGTGCTTGTTCTCCTCCTGCATGCGCTTGAAGGCGTCCTCGATGGTCGGATACTTGCGCGGACCGCGCGCGGACAGCTTGCGCTGCTCCTCGACCCAGTCGCGCATGCGCTCGGCCATCGTCTTCTTGCGCTCGGCAATGACCTTGGGCGACGGTCCCAGCCCCTCGATCGCCACCAGCCGGCGCACCTTCTCGGGGTAGATGCCGGCGTAGCGCAGGCAGATGTTGCCGCCCAGCGAATGAGCCACGATCGTCACCGGCGCCAGCGCCTGCTGGTGGATGAGCTGGGCGAGATCGTAGATGTAGGCAGCCATCGAATAGTTGCCGTCGGGCGACCACTGGCTATCGCCGTGGCCGCGCAGGTCGGGGCAGATCACGTGCCAGTCCTTGCGCAGCGCCTGGGCAACCCAGTCCCAATTCCGGCAATGGTCGCGGCCGCCATGGACCAGCAGCAGCGGCGGCGCCTCGGGATTGCCCCAGTCGACATAGTGAAGACGCAGGCGTTGAGAGAAGAAGACCCGGGAGGTGGGGCCGGGCATGTCGTGCAGGATGTTCATGCGCGGCACCATAATTTGGCACCTTCAGCGGCGCTACTGGCTAATCCAGCCGATCAGGTCGCCCAGAAATATCCCAGCAGCGACAACAATCCCATGGTGCAGCCCGCGATGGCGGCCCCGCTCATCTGCCATCCCCAGGCGCGCCAGGGCTGCGCCGCAAGGACCAGGTAGGGCAAGGCCATCGCCGTGTACCGGCTGGAATAGTAGTTCGCGATCAACGCCGGTGACAGGGCGATGCACAGCAGGCCCACATTGATTGTCACCCGCTTGAGGTCGCGGCGCCCCTGGCAGATGATCCGCAGGATCCGACCGAGAAACATGACGCCGCAGAAAACCAGCAACGATCCGAACAGGCTGGCGCCGGCAGCCATGCCGGTGGCGGACATAAAGTCGTCCACGAACGAGGTGAGCGGAAAGATGACGACAATTTCCAGTGAAGCATTGACGGTGGCGGCCACGACGGCTGACGCGACGAGAGACTTCCAGGAAAGCCATTTCAGCCGTGGCGCCAGCAGGAAAAAGCAAAGGCCGGTATAGCCCAGGGAGGTCAGCCCATGGCGGAGCGAGAGCCCCTCGTCAGCCTCCTCGTTCGGTGGCGTAAAACCTTCCCAGGCGATGACGAGCGGCGCTGTAAAGACCACGACGATCGCCACGAACACCAACGCTGGCAGCCGCAATCTCCGGTCCAGCAGCGCCAACAGCACAGGCACGCCAGACAGCACCAGGGCGGTTTGCCGGCCCCACACGGCGACGCCCAGGCAAACGCCGGCGGCGACAAACCAGCCCAATACCGGGGTTCCCTGCTCGAGAGCTTCAACGCCCCTCAGCAGCACGTAGAGGCTGAGAGATGCGAAGACCAATGACGGCATGGAGGTGAGCGCCATTCCGGCCAGCACCCACGTCATGGGCACGGCCAGAATCGTGCAGCTCGCCAGCAGATAGTCGGGCCGATTCTGGCGCTTGAGCCAAGCCGCAAGAATGCCGACGACAACAGCCAGAAGGACAACATTGACCAACCGCATCCTGACAGGACTGAGGTTCGTCAGCGGCTCGAGAGCCCGATGCACGAAGGCGTACAGCGGCCCTGCCCCGCCGGTGAGCGCATCGAGAAATTCTTCCGTCAGCCCGTAGCGCCGAAACAGAGCCACGTAGTTCGCATAGTACGGCTCGTCGTACACAAAGTTCGGAGGCGAGGTCACAACGGTTGCGACCAAGGCCAAAGCCGCCAGCACCAGCACTGCAGCCGCTGCGCCGGTGGTCCCTGTCGAAGCTTCATAGGTATATCGAGTTGCGAATCGCTGCATAACGACTGCAATACATGCACATGCTTCGGTGGAAATGCAATTTCTCTGCTTGCGACCAATCAGCGATGCCGGCGCGGCGTTGCCCCGACATTGTCGACTCGACAATATTCAGAAGGCACAGTTCACCCATGATGAGTCCCGAGCAGAACGATCTGATCACCCGCATCGGACCGGGCACCAAATGCGGCGCCCTGATGCGCCACTACTGGCACCCCGTTGCGCTGGCCGACGAGTTGCCGCAGGAACGCCCGGCCAAGGCGGTGCGCGTGCTCGGCCAGGATTTCGTGCTGTTCCGTGACGAGCGCGGCCGGCATGGGCTGCTCGATCGTGACTGCCCGCACCGCGGCGCCGATCTTGCCTTTGGCCGCCTCGAAGACGGCGGCCTGCGCTGCCTGTTCCACGGCTGGCTGTTCGACGTCGACGGCAAGTGCCTGGAGACGCCGGCCGAACCCGAGGGCAGCGTGCTCTGCCAGCGCGTGCGCCAGCGCTCCTATCCGGTGGTGGTGAAGAACGGGATCATCTTCGCCTACCTTGGTGACGGCGAGGCGCCCGCCTTTCCCGATTTCGATTGCTTCCTGGCCCCGGGCACGCACGCCTTCGCCTTCAAGGGCCTGATCGACTGCAACTGGCTGCAAGCGCTCGAAGTCGGCATCGATCCGGCGCACGCGTCCTACCTGCACCGCTTCTACGAGGACGAGGACACCGGCGGCGCCTACGGCAAGCAGTTCCGTGGCGCCTCGTCGGACTCGGACATCCCGATGACGCGTCTGCTGCGCGAGTTCACGCGGCCGCGACTCGACGTCGAGGCGACGGACTACGGCATGCGGCTGTTTGCGCTGCGCAAGCTCAACGACCGGCACACCCATGTGCGCGTTACCAATCTCGTCTTTCCCTACGCCTTCGTGATTCCGATGAGCGCGGAGATGACGATCACCCAGTGGCACGTGCCGATCGACGATACGAGCTGCTACTGGTACGCGATCTTCACCAGCTTCGGCGCGCCGGTCGATCATGCCGCGATGCGCGAGCAGCGGCTGAAGCTCTATGAACTGCCCGACTATCGCCCGCGCGTCGGTCGCCACAACTCCTGGGGCCACAACGTCGAGGAACAGAAGAACCAGACCTTCACCGGCATGGGCTTCGACATCAATGTCCACGACCAGTGGGCGATCGAGAGCCAGGGCCGCATCCAGGACCGCACGCGCGAGCATCTCGGCACCACCGACAAGGCGATCGTGGCCTACCGCCGCATGTTGCTGTCCGCCATCGGCCAGGTGGCCAACGGCGAGAAACCGCCGATGTGTCTCGATCCGGCGCGCGCCGCGTCCATCCGCGGTCCGATTGCCATCGACGGCATGGGCCCGACCGAGGGTTGGGAGTCCTACTGGAAGGACGTCGACGCCCGGCGCCGCAGCGGTTCTAGCTGGGCGGCCAACACCGTCCCGCCCCTCGTGGCCTGAAGACCGCCATGCATCTCGCTGAAAAAGCCGGGCTGTGGACGGCCGAACGCCAGGCCGCCGCGCGCGAGGCCGAGCGCCGCATCCAGGCGGGCGAGCTCACCGTCGTGCGCCTGTCCTTCGCCGACCAGCACGGCATTTTACGCGGCAAGACCCTGGTGGCCGGCGAGATCGCCGCCGCGATGAAGAACGGCGTCGGCTTCACCACCACCATGCTGCTGAAGGACACCTCGCATCGCACGGTCTTCCCGGTGTGGACACCGGGTGGCGGCTTCGGACTAAAAGAGCTCGAAGGCGCGGCCGACGTGATGATGCTGCCCGATCCCGGCACCTTCCGCGTGCTGCCGTGGGCGCCGCACACCGGCTGGATGCTGTGCGACATCCTTTATGCCGATGGCCGGCCGATGCCGCTCAGCACGCGCCATATCCTGCGCCAGAGCCTCGCGGCGCTGGCCGAGCAGGGCTACGACCTGGTGACGGGGCTGGAAGTAGAATTCCATCTCTTCAAGCTTGAGAAGAGCCATCTCGCGACGGACGATGGCGGCCCGTCCGGCGAGCCGCCCGAGGTCTCGCTGCTCAACCAAGGCTATCAGTACCTGACGGAGCTGCGCCACGACGAGATGGATCCGATCCTGGAGATCCTGCGCAGCAACATTGCCGATCTCGTGCTGCCGCTGCGCTCCATAGAAGTCGAGTTCGGACCGAGCCAGGTCGAGTTCACCTTCCGCACCGCGCCTGGCCTTGAATCGGCCGACACGATGATGCTGTTCCGCAGCGCCGTGAAGCAGGTTGCCCAGCGCCACGGCTTTCACGCCACCTTCATGTGCCGGCCCAAGCTTCCCAACGTCATGTCGAGCGGCTGGCATCTGCATCAGTCGCTGAAAGACCGAAAGACCCACGCCAACGCCTTCATGGACCCGACCGAAACGCTGTCGGCCGTGGGCCGGCATTACATGGCGGGGCTGTTGGAGCATGCGCGCGCCGCTGCAGCCTTCAGCACGCCCACCCTCAACGGTTACAAGCGCTATCGCCCCTTCTCGCTGGCGCCCGACCGCGCGATCTGGGGCCGCGACAACCGCGGCGTCATGGTCCGCGTGCTGGGCGGACCGGGCGATCCGGCCACGCACCTGGAGAATCGCGTCGGCGAACCCGCCGCCAACCCCTACCTTTATATGGCGAGCCAGGTGGTGAGCGGCCTCGACGGCATCCGGCGCCAACTCGATCCCGGCCCCTCGGCCGACATGCCCTACGACACCCAGGCGCCTGCGCTGCCGCGCAGCCTCGGCGAAGCGCTGGAAGCGCTCCGCGGCGACTCCGTGCTGCGCGACGGCTTTGGCGATTTCTTCGTCGACTACTATCTCAAGCTGAAGCAGGCCGAGATCGACCGCTTCCACTCGGAAGTCAGCGACTGGGAGCAGCGCGAGTATTTCTCGCTTTTCTGAGGAGTGCCGTCCGTTGAGTCTCGAATTCCTGATCACGTCCTTCATCGTCGTCGCCTCGCCCGGCACCGGCGCGCTCTACACGCTGGCGGCCGGCCTTTCGCGTGGATCGCGCGCCAGCATCGTGGCGGCGTTCGGCTGCACGCTCGGCTGCGTGCCGCACATGGCCGCGGCGATCCTGGGACTGGCGGCCCTGCTGCACACCAGCGCGCTCGCCTTCGAGACCTTCAAGTATCTGGGCGTCGCCTACCTTCTCTATATGGCCTGGAACACGCTGCGCGAGCGCGGCGCGCTCAGCGTCGAACGGGAGACCGGCGCGCGGACCATCGTGCAGGTAACGGTCGAGGCCGTCCTGATCAACATCCTCAATCCGAAGCTCTCGATCTTCTTCCTGGCGTTCCTGCCGCAGTTCGTGAGCACCGAAGAGGCGCATCCGCTGCCGCACATGCTGATGCTGAGCGCCGTCTTCATGCTGATGACCTTCGTGGTTTTCGTGGCCTACGGCTTGTTCGCGGCCTCGGTGCGCGACCATGTGATCTCGCGTCCGCGCGTGATGACGTGGATGCGCCGGACGTTCGCCGGGGCGTTCGCAGTGCTGGGCGCCAAGCTGGCGTTCACCGAACGCTGACGGAGCCACCATGACCGCCATTGCCGTCGTCACGACCGTCAGCAGCCGCAAGGAAGCGCGGTCGCTGGCGCGCGCCCTGGTCGAAGCCAGGCTCGCCGCCTGTGCGCAGATTTCCAGGATCGAGAGCATCTATCCCTGGAAGGGCGCAATCGAGCACGGCAAGGAATACCGCGTGCTGTTCAAGACGCTCGACGAGCACTATCCCGCCGTCGAGCGCGCCATCCGCGAGTTGCACAGCTACGAACTGCCAGCGATCCATGCCTTTGAGATGGCACATGTTGCACCCGCCTACGCCGCGTGGATCGAGGACAGCGTCGCGGGCTAGCTCTTGCCGCCCTCCAGCATCGTGGTCCAGCGCTTCTGCATCTCGGCCGGAGTCACCTGCTCCTTGGGCGTGGCGAGCGACCAGCGGTAGCCGAACGGACAGGCCACCATGCCCATGCGGTCGCCATAGAACTCGTCCTGTAGCGGCCGCACCACGGTGGCGCCGGCCTTGACGGCCCGCTCGAAGGCGGCATCGGCATCCGGCACTTCGATACGGAAGGCGACCGGTGAGCCGCCGACGGAGGCCGGGCTTCTGGCGCCGAAGTCCGGGTATTCATCGTTCAGCATCATGACGCTGTCGCCGATCTGGATCTCGGCATGGCCAACTCGGCCCGCCGGTTCGACCAGACGGAACAGTTCTACCGCGCCGAACGCTTTTATGTAGAACGCGATTGCCGCCTTGGCGTCGTGCACGGTGGCATGAGCGCGCAAG
>CANJHI010000128.1 GCA_947474005.1 Alphaproteobacteria bacterium
AATCCGTTTTCTCCTTCTTTATCAGTGCGATACCCTACACCCTCGGCAAAATTGCCGGACAGCAGTGGTTTCGGTCAAGATGTTCCCTTTTGAACACGGGAAGAGAACCGCAGATGTGGCCACGTCTCCTCATAACGCCCGTACAGGCGCTTGGTTCAAGTCACATTTTGCGGCGCAGCATGCCGATCAGCGCAGGCGGAAGCCTTCATAGCCATTGGCGGCGATCTCCTCGCACTTCTGACGATACTTGGGCGCGCCGCCGGCATAGGCCATGAAGGTGCGTTTTAGCCGGCCGGGGACGTTCTTGTTCACGCCGGTCATCCAGGAATCGACCTTGGTCAGCAGCAGGCGCGAGGCGGTGTCGTGGACATGCGCGGTCCAGGTCTCCTCGGCGTCCGGTGTCGCCTCGATACGCGTCAGCCCCTTGTCGCGCATATAGCCCAACAGCTCGCTCACGAACTCGACATTCTGCTCGATGCAGCGCGGCAGGTTGCAGAAGGTCGCGGCGTTGTGCGGCCCCACCAGGGTCAGCAGGTTGGGGAAGCCCGCGACGTTCAGGCCGAGGTACGTGTGCGGCCCGTCGGCCCATTTGTCCCTGAGCTTTTCGCCGCCCTTGCCCTGGAAATCGATGCGGTCGAAAGCGCCCGTGATGGCATCAAAGCCGGTGGCGTAGATGATCATGTCGAAGTCGTAGTCGGCGTCGCTGGTGCGCAGGCCCTTCTCGGTGATGCGCTCGATCGGCGTCTCGCGAATGTCGACCAGCTTCACGTTGGGCTGGTTATAGACCTCGAAGTAGCCGCTCTCGAGCGGCACGCGGCGCGTACCGTAGCCGTGGTTGGTTGGGATCAATTTGTCGGCGATCTTCTGGTCGTTCAGGCGGGCGCGGATCTTCTTGGTCACGAACGCGGTCATCGCGTCGTTGGCGGCCTGGTCCATCAGCACGTCGCGGAAGTTGCCCTGCCAGAAGGCGAAGCCCGGCATGGCGTAGAGCTTCTCGAAGAAGGCCTCACGCTCCTCTGCGCTGACGTCGGTCGAATGGCGCGGGTCGGCGGCATGGACGAAGCAGCCCCAGTTCTCGCGGCACTGGGCGAAGATCTCGGCGTAACGGGCGCGGATGTCGGCCATGGTCTCGGGCTCGATCCGGCTGTTGCGCAGCGGCGTGCACCAGTTGGGTGTGCGCTGGAAGACGGTGAGATGGCCCACTGTCTTGGCGATCTCGGTGATGGCTTGTACGCCCGAGGCGCCGGTGCCGATGATGGCCACGCGCTTGTTCGCAAAGCTCACGGGACGATGCGGCCACAGGCCGGTGTGCCACGACTCGCCCTTGAAGTCGGGGATCCCCGGGATCACCGGCATGGTCGGCGATGACAGCGGCCCGATGGCGGTGATCAGGAAACGCGCACGCGCCTGTTTGCCGTCCTCGAAAGTCACTTCCCATTCGTTCGCCACCTCGTCCCAGTGCGCCGCCTTCACGCGGGCGTTGAAGGTGATGTCGCGACGCAGGTCGAACTTGTCGGCGAGGAACTCGCAGTAGCGCAGGTTCTCGGGCTGGCCGGAGAAATGCTCCTTCCAGTCCCATTCCTTCAGCACCTCGGGCGAAAAGGAGAAGCCATAAGTCCAGCTCTCCGAATCGAAGCGCGCGCCGGGATAGCGGTTCCAGTACCAGGTGCCGCCGACGCCACCGCCCGCCTCGTAGACGCGGGCTTTGAAACCCATCTGGCGCAGCTTCAGGAGCTGGTACATGCCCGACAGGCCCGCACCGATGACGATTGCGTCCCAGTGCTGGCCAAGCTCGGATGCAGTCTCGGCTGCGGTTTCAGCTGCCATGGCGTCTCTCCCTTGAACTCGTGCCGAGTATAGCCCCTCGCCGCGCCCGATCATCCTGCGGCTGGCCGGCCTGTTCGAGATGCGAATGTCATGATCTACCTTCTCCCGACCCGAGCAATGGTTCCTGGAGGAGCGGCAGATGGACGTGCGCGAGATCGAAACGGCACCTGGTTTGGTCTTCGACGTCTCGGTGGGAGGACCGGAGGACGGGCCGCTCGTGCTGCTCCTGCACGGTTTCGGCGTGTCGCGGCATTTCTGGAGCGCCCAGGTGCCGGCGCTGGCAAAGGCTGGCTTCCGGGCCGTAGCGCCCAACCAGCGCGGTTATGCCAAGGGCGCGCGGCCCGACACCACTGATCTCGACGCCTATCGCGTCGACCGGCTGATCGGCGATGCGCTCGACATCGCGGCGGTGAGCAATCCCAGCGAACGCCGCTTCCATCTCGTCGGCCACGATTGGGGCGGCAGCCTCGCCTGGGCGATCGCCGATCGCCATCCCGAGCGCCTGGCCTCGCTCACCATCCTGTCGCGGCCGCATCCCACGGCCTTCGCCGAGGCGCTGGCCCTGCCTGACGGCGAGCAGAAGCGGCGCTCTGGCCATCACACGGCCTTCCTCGATCCCGGCGCAGGACCACGGCTACTGTCGAACGATTGCGAATGGCTGCGCACGCGGCTCGGCAAATCGGGCGTGCCCGCCGACAAGCTCGCGGCCCATCTCTCCGTACTCGGCAATCCCGAGGCGATGGAGGCAGCGCTGGCCTGGTATCGTGCGCGCGGCGAACGTCAATCGATCAAGCCGACCGAGGTGCCGACGCTCTATCTCTGGGGCGATGCCGACGACACGGTGGGCCGCGCGGCGGCCGAAGGCACCGTCCGCTTCATCGCGGCGCCATACCGGTTCGAGATCCTGCCCGGCGTTGGCCACTATGCCGCCGACCAGGTGCCAGACAAGGTGAACGTCCTGCTGCTGGAGCATCTCGCGCGGCATCCGATCTAGTCGTCGACCGATCTAGTCAGCAGCCATCAGGACAGGCGCTTCTCGCGGCCGTACATGTTGGCGAGCCTGGCGACCAGGAAGGCCACGTACATCACGCCCAGCACCTGCTCAAGTATGACGAGGGCGCGGGCCAGCGGCGAGGCCGGCGTGATCTCGCCGAAGCCGGTCGAGGTCAGCACGGTGAAGGAGAAATACATCAGGTCCGACCAGTTGAGGCGGCCATCGGGGCCGTTGCCGGCGACGGCATGGAAGGGGCGCGTTTCGAAGACCTGCAGCAGGCCGAAGATGCTGGCGAAGGAGAGCGCGATCAGGATGTAGGCGGCGACCGCGCCGAACACCTTGTCGGTGGTGATGGGGCGCCGGTCGAGCACGTAGCGCAGCAGGGCGATGGTGACGGTGCCTACGAAGGCAACGGTTGCGGCGAGCGCCACCGGCCTTATCCAGGTTTCGCCCAGACGGTCGGCCACCAGCGCATCGACCGTGATGAAGGCGAGCGCCGCCAGTCCCCAGACGAACGGCCGGCGTACACGCAACGCCCATACGGCCAAAAGCAGAATCACGAACAGGCTGGTGGCCAGCATCGTGGCGCCGATCATCGACCCTGAGAGCAGCGGGTTGAGCAGGATGAAGAAGCAGAGCACAGCCACGAGCACACTGCAGCGGTTGCGCCTCACATACGCTATGCGGCGGATCAGTCGGCGGCGGATCATGCGGGCGCTCTCACGTCCATTCTGCCAGTTCCACGACGATGCCTTCGGGCCCTTCGAGGAACACCAGCTTGCGGTCGTGGAAGACCATCGGCTGGTTGCGCAGCTTCACGCCGGCCGCCGTCACCTTTGCGATCAGTCCGTCGATGTCGGAGACGGCGAAGCAGATATGGTTGAAGCCGATCTTGTCGAGCTGGGCGACGGTCGGGTCGGCAGCGGCCGCCGGCTTGCGGTAGTGCAGGAGCTGGATTTCGCAGCGCGGCGATGCATCTTTCAGTGCCAGCGTGACATGATCGGCCTCGATTCCCGGCACGCCCATGTAGCGGTCCATGACGGGACCGCTGATCACCACCGCCTTGTCCTCCTCGAAACCCAGTAGGGCGAAGAAACGCCGGGCGGCAGCAAGGTCGGTCACGGCCACCGTCACGTGGTCGAAGTGCTTCAGCACGCGGCGTCAGCCTCGCTCGGCCGCTGGCGGCAAGGGCTGCGCGTCGAGCCATTCGCGAGCGGCATGCAACTCGCGGAAGATCGCCAGCGGCCGGCTGACCCGGGCCGCCGCCGCGAAGACCTTGGCCTGGGCGTAGCTTTCGTTCGACGCGGCGACGATGGCCACCGGCCCGATCTGGCCATGCTGGGCGTAATAGATGACACGCTCGCCGAGCGTTTTCAGGTTTTCCTCGTTGAGCGCTGTCGGTGTGTGCGTGATCTCGAAGATCTTACGATAAGCCATGGCACCGTCGGCCGTGATGCCGGCGAAATACCGCTCTATGTCGGCCGGCGTCACGTCGCCCTTGGCAACCGCGACGACCAGCCGGGTGGGATGGGAAACCGTCCAATGCACGGGCATGGCCAAATCCTATCATCGCGGGACGGCCGCGACCACGCGGGAAGCCTGCGCCGGCGCTGCAGCAACCGAGTCACGAACCCGGTGCGTTAGGCCCGCATCAGCAGGCTGCCCACGACGCCGACAAGGACACCACCGATGCAGAGGGCAATGAAGGCGCCGACGGCGATCAGCGCCCATTTGAGGTGATGCCGCATATCGGGCGTCAGCTCATGCCAGGCCAGCCGCCGCGAGAAGAGCGGCGCCTTGCGGACGTGACCGGCGGCCTGGGCGCGGGAATGCACGATCACGTAGTGGACCAGATGCCAGATGCCGCCGACCAGGGCGGCAATGCCGAGCAGCCAGAACGGCGCGAACATCAGCCAGGCGGTGATATCGGGACTATTGTGGACCAGGGTGTTTCCTCCGTTCCGCCGTGTTTGGGCCGGCGGACTCGCGAGGTCAAGCGCCGGGGCCCCACTCCTGATCCGCCGCAGCTTGGCCTGCGTAGCAGAGACGATGCTCGAAAGACGTGCCCTGCAAGTTTCAATCGCGATCGCGGCCCTGCTGCCGGTCGCCGCGAGCCTGTGGGCTGTCACCCAGCCCACATCGGACGGCGCATGGGCCGGCAATCACCATCGCTATCTCAGCGGCCTCCTGCTGGCCATCGGCCTCGGCTACTGGAGCGCCGTTCCCGAGATCGAGACGATGGGCGCGCGCATGAGACTGCTGACATCACTCGTGGTGGTGGGCGGCCTCGCCCGGCTGTCCGGCCTTTTGCTGGGTGACGCGCCGACACTGCCGGTCGCCGCGGCGCTGGCGATGGAGTTGTTGATCGCGCCGTTGCTCTGCCTGTGGCAAATGCGCATCATCTCGCGATCGCGGCCCGTGTTGCCGGGGATTGCCCGATTGGAGCCCCATTTGCGCCACATCGCGCCGTAACCCTGTGCGTATCCAGAAGCGCAACGGGGAGTTTCACACCATGACCAAAGTCTTTGTTCTGACCTCCGTCCTTCTCGGCCTAACCGCCTGCGGCGACACTTGGGGCCAGCGCGCTGTTACCGGCGGCGGCATCGGCGCCGGATCGGGTGCGCTGATCGGTGCCGTGACGCCGCTGGGCATCCTGCCGGGCGCCCTGATCGGCGGCGCCGTCGGCGCCGGCGTAGGCGCGGCGACGACGCCGAAGAGGTAGAAGCCTCAGCTCATCCGCACCTTGGCGTGCTCACCCATGTCGGTGGGCGGCTCGCCGGTGATGGCGGCCTTGGCCATGCGGAAGAGCTGAACGGCCTTGTTGGTCTTCACGTCCCAATAGTCGGCGTGGGCGATCACGACCGCCACCAGCGCGAGGTCGGGATCGGTCGGGCCGCCGGGAAACCATGCCTTGGCGAAGGTGTTGAACAACTCCTTCTTCTTGGCATCGTCCTCGACGAGGCGGGCCGTGCCGGAAACCGAGACATAAGAATCACAGCCAGTATCGGCGTAGGCCACGTTCACTTCGGAGGCTGCCTGCAGATCTGCAACGGGATCACCCTGGCGCGACATGAAGAACCACAGCACCGCGCCGCGATCATTGGCGCCATTCTGAGTCGTCATCGGCCGCGAATGGAGATGGCCGTTGCCGTGGCGGGCCGTGAACATGCCGAACTTGATGTCCTTGATCATGTCCCACAGCTTGGCGGTATCGACAGTGTCCGTCGTCATGGTGTTGCCTTTCGATTGGGGTTCTTGAGAGGCAACGGTCTTGGTCGGCACCAGTTCCACTCGGCCGCACGACCGCCTAGGGTAGCGCCATGAAAATCTGCCTTTTTGGCGCCGGATCGATCGGCGGAATCATCGGCGCGCATCTTGCCCGCGTGAAGGGCATCGAGGTGAGTCTGATCGCGCGCGGCGCTCATCTCGCGGCGATCCGCAGCAACGGACTGCGGCTGATCTCACCAAAGGAGGACTTCACCGTCCACGTCACCGCGACCGACGATCCATCGGAACTCGGCCCGCAGGACGTGGTGTTCATCACCTTGAAGACGCATCAGTATCTCGCCGCGCTCGAGTCGGTTTTGCCGCTGCTCGGCCCCGACACGGCACTGATCCCGCCCACCACCGGCGCGCCCTACTGGTTCTTCCACAAACTGAAAGGCGCTTACGAAGGCAGCCGCCTCGCCCGCATGGATCCCGGCGGCAGGCAGTGGTCGCTGTTCGGACCGGAGCGGGCGCTGGGCTGTGCCTACTGGGCAGGCGGTGTCGTACCGGAACCAGGCATCGCCCGGCTGGAGAACGACGTCTGCTACCTGCCGCTGGGCGAGCCTGACGGTTCGGCTTCAGGACGCGTGACCAGATTGAGCGCGGCCATGACCGAGGCAGGGCTGAAGGCGCCGGTGAAAGCCGACATCCGGGCCGAGATCTGGACCAAGATGATCAACAGCCTGACCTGGAACCCACTGGCGGTACTGACGCTGGCCGACAACGGCGGCATCGGCAGGTCAGCCGGCGTCGTCGAGATCGCGCGCCGCATGATGACCGAGGCAGAGACGGTCGCGGCCCGGTTCGGCGCCACGCTGGCGACGCCGATGGAAAAGCGCATCGAATTCACCCTGGGTCTCGGCGATCACAAGATGTCGATGCTGACCGACCTCCTGAGCGGCAAGCCTCTGGAGATCGACGCCTTGGCCGATTCGATCACCGACCTCAGCGACCTCGCCCAGGTGCCGACGCCCACCATCGACATGATGCTGGCACTGCTGAAGCTGCGGGCTACCAGCTCTCCTTCCACGGCCTGAGGTCCATCTCGAAGGTCCAGGCGCTGCGCTTCTGGCGGTGGAGCTGCCAGTAGGCCTCGGCGATATCGTCGGGATTGAGGATCGCATCGGGGCCGGCGTTGTAGCGCTCGGGGAAGTTGGCCTTGATCCACTCGGTGTCGATGGCTCCATCGATCACGACATGGGCGACATGGATGTTCTCGGGCCCCAGCTCGCGCGCCATCGACTGCGCCAGCGCCCGCACCGCATGCTTGCCGCCGGCGAAGGCGGAGAAGCCGCGACCGCCGCGCAGGCTGGCCGTCGCCCCGGTGAAGATCATGGTGCCTTTTCCACGCGGCACCATCGCCTTGGCCGCCTCGCGCGCCGTCAGGAAGCCTGCGAAGGCCGTCATCTCCCAGACCTTGCGGTAGACGCGGCTCGTGGTGTCGCGGATGTCGAAGCGGACATTGCCGCCGATATTGAAGACGAAGACCTCGATCTCGCCGATCTCGGTTTCGATCTGGCGGAAGAGTTCGACGACCTGCGCCTCGTCGCGCGCATCGGAGCCGAAGGGATGGACCTTGCCGCCCTCCTTCACGATCTCGGCCACCAGATGCTGCAGCTTGTCGGCGCTGCGGCGGGTGACGACGGCCGTAAAACCCTCGCGGGCAAAGCGGCGGGCGATCGCACCGCCCGTCGCGTCTCCCGCGCCGATCACGACGCAGACCTTGTCCTTCGCCATGGCGTTTCTCCTTCCAGCGGACTCTGTCGACAGGAAGGAGACCGCTCAAGGGAGATTACGTCATGGCCGGATGAACGGGCGGCGGCTCGACGAGGCCGGCCCGCTTCTTCAGTTCCGCCGTGGTCAGCCCCTCGCCGTCCGGACGCCAGCCCGGCGGCGCGAACAGGTACATCCAGACCTCGCGCGGCGAGCGCGCCGAGGCGAGATCCTTCGCCAGGCCGATCCACGGCGAGATATTCACCACGAACGGATTGCGCGAGGAGACCACGGGCGAGACCAGCCCGAAGTCGCAGGGCACGTCCTTCTTCTCCTCGACATAGGTGCCGAAGAGACGATCGAAGACGATCAGCACGCCGCCGAAATTGGCATCGAGATATTCGGGATTGCGTGCGTGATGCACGCGGTGGCTCGACGGCGTGTTGATCACGTATTCCAGCCAGCCCAGCTTGGGGATCCAGTCGGCATGGATCCAGAACTGGTAGAGCAGGTTCAGGAACAGCGCCGTCAGCACCACTTCCGGCGTGAAACCGATCAGCACCAGCGGCGTGAAGAAGAGTGACGTGCCGGTGAAGCGGCCGAACCAGCCCAGTCGATAGGCGGCCGCGAGATTGAACTGGTTGGGTGAGTGATGCACCGAATGCGACGCCCAGAACCAGCGCGAGGTATGCGCGGTCCGGTGATACCAGTAATAGAAGAACTCGAGACCGATGAAGAGCAGCAGCACCGAACCCACCGAGTCGAGCGAATGGGTGAACAGCCGGTGTTGCCACATCCAGTCGAGCCAGGGTGCCGCGAACGCGTAGGGGATGAACGCCAGCAAGCGGCGGCCAGCGAGGTCGGCCAGCGAGCAGGCCGAGGCCTTCCAGTCGTAGCGCTCGGCCCGCGTACGCGCGAGCCACAGGCCTTCGGCCACGGCTGCCACGAGTACCAGCGGCAAAAGGGTGAGATAGAGGAAGGAAAGGTTGCCCATGACGTGCTCCTCGGGTTGGCTTGCGCCATGATATGAGCAATGCTCATGTTCTCTTACTCGCCTTAGCCCGAGCCGAACCTCCATGGCCCCTCGCCGACAAGCCGTTGAAAACAATAGAAGAACTCCCCGCCAGGCTCGCGCAGCGGAGACCGTATCGGCGATCGTCGAGGCGGCGGCTCAGATTCTGGAAAGCGGCGGGCTGGCCGCTTTCACCACCAACAGGGTGGCTGAACGCGCCGGCGTCAGCATCGGCACGCTCTACCAGTACTTCGGCGACAAGAACGCGGTGTTGCTGGAGCTCGCGCGGCAAGAGATGAAAGCGGCGTTGGCCGAAATCCATAGCGCCCTGCAGGGCGACGTCGATCCCACCCTCGAGGGCCGCATCCGCGCCATGGTGCGAACGATGATCCACGCCTTCCGCGGACGGCAGCGCGCGCGCAAGGCCGTGGTGCAGGCGATCCTGGCGCAGGGGATCGGCATCGAACTGATGGCGCCGGTCGCCTCGTTCATCGCCGCTGCCGGCGCCGCGGTGGGCAGCGGCCCGGGGGCGATGCTGCCGGCGCTATCGCGCGAGCAGCTTTTCATCCTGTCGCGATCAGCCTTGGGCGCGATCCGCGCCGCGGTGCTGGAGGAACAACCTTTCCTGCGCAGCCGCGGCTTCGAGGACGAGCTCGTGCGGATGATAGTGGCCTACCTCGGCGCGATCATCGCGACGGCTCCCCCTGATCCCAATCCCGATCCCAGTTCCGATCCTAATCCCGATCCTGATCGAACCAGAGCTTGAGCCGGTCGAGCATCGCAAAGAGCGCCCGCTGATCGCGCTCCGGCCAGTCGGCAAAGGCGCGCACAAGCCCGGGGGCCAGGGCCGCGACCGCGGCGCGATGCTTAGCCAGGCCAGCCGGTGCAAGAACGAGCAGCTTGGACCGCCCGTCGTCGCCGTTGGTGCGCTCGCGCAACCAGCCCTTGGCCACCAGCTTCTGCACGTTCTTGGTGACACCGGGCTGCGGCTGCTGCAGCGCGCGGGCGACGCCGGTCACTGTCCGTGGCTCGTCCGGCCGGTGGCTGAAGTGATTGAGCAGCACGAACTGCGGCATCTGGAGGCCGAGCGGCCTCAACACCCGGTTGGCCTCGGTCGAGGCCAGCTGGTCGATGATACCGATCCAGTTGACGATGCGGAAGGAAAGCGGCGGCTCGGTCACGCGGTCACGAAACTCGACAGGGCCCGTCGCGGCGACGGACCGGGATCGCCAGCATAGCCCAGGCGGAAGAACATCTGCAGCGTGGCACCGTCCGGCGTGCCGGTTTGCCTGTGCATGGCTGCGCGCAGATCCGCCATCTCAGGGTATTCCTGCAGGGTCTGGCTGTGCGGCTGCAGCGCCACGCCGAGCGCCGTCGCCGCAAGCTGCAGGCGCACGAAGGCACGGCCGACCGCGATCTGGGTTTGCCGCGTATTGTCGGTGCTGGTGATCCAGCCGAAGGCGTGGGCGCTGGCATAGCCCGCCATCACATAATCGCGGCCGCCATTCCAGGCGAGCGTGCCCGGCGTCATCGCCTGGTCCGGAGTCATCTGGCCGGCCTGGCGCAGCGCCCAGATCATCGGACCTTTGAGCGATATGCCGTCGCGGTGGGCCGCGATCTCGGCGGCACCGATGCGCACCACGTCGATGCTCTCCTTGTGCGTACGCGGCGTGTTCATTTCCATCTCCGAGCCGGCGATGGCGAGCCTGCGCAGGCGTTCGACGCCCGCCGCTTCGTCGACGATTGCCAGCGGCAGCACCGATGTCGCATGGCTGGCTAGTAATGCCGCCTTGTGCGCCGGATCGAGGGCGCGCGCTTCGAACCTGCTCTTCTGCGTGCGCCGCCGTGGCACCTCGGCGAACAGGGGATCGACTGCGAGCCCCGGCTGTTTGGTGAAGACGACACGCGCCACCGGCTTGTCGGGGATCCACGCGCCGTCGGGAAAGAGCGTCACCTCGGCGCGATAGCCGTCAGCCGCCGCCGCCAGGGTGAGAATCTCAAGAAAGCAGCCATGGCCGATCAGGATCTGACGCGAGAACGGGTCGGTCTGGGGCAACAGCCGCGCGGCATCGACGTGGAGCACGACCATATCGGGACGGGAAAGATCGACCGACCAGGACTGCAGATTGTGCGGATTGGGCGCCAACAGGGCCCAGGCGAGCGCCCGGCGACGCGGATCCGTCTCCTCCGGGGCGGGGCCGCGCCAGCCTTCAATGGCCGACGCTGGCATGGCGTCGAGCCGCGGCACGGCGACGGCGGCGCCCGCCGCCACCACGATGCCGCCCCCCAGGACACGGAGAAATGTCTTGCGCGAAAGAGCCATCGAACCCTCCATAACATTCTATGGAATATATTAATATTCCTAGGAATGTTATAGCGCAAGCCAAAAATATTCTTTGGAATAAACTTTCTACAGGGTGTGAGGCAGCGGCACCGACAGCAGGACGCCGAATTCGCGCGCCAGGTCGCAGCTCACGCGGGCGTGGACCTTGCCCTGCTTGTCGAAGAAACGGCCGGCCGGCGTCACCGGGAAAACGCCCTCGTGCCAGATGCCGGGATGGATGTAGATGCCGAAGCTGCCGTCGGACCAGAAGGCGACGAAAGCCTCGGGCTCGAGATCGTCGCCAGACCTGGCCAAGGGCACGACAAAGGGCTTGCCGTCGATCGGCCAGAAGAGCTGGCCGCCGTCGGGATGATAGTTGCAATGCCACAGCAGCACGCGGTCCTGGGCGAGCGCCACGCCGGGTATCGCCTTCTCGGGCAGCTCGCGGAAGCCGATGACGTAGTGGCCGCCCACCGCTTCGTTGCGACCGATCAACTCGTTGCCGCGCCATTCGCAGGCGAAAATGCCCTCGGTCGTGCCGCCCTCGATTCCGGTGCCGGCATCGAGCCGACGCGAGCCGGTGAGCGGCCAGGGCACGATCTCGATCTTGTGCCGCTTGGGATCGCGCACGACCTCGCCATAACCCTTGAGCGAATCGCGGGTAGCACGGATCAGCGGCACCTCAAGCGTCTTCAGGCCCTGCGGGATGGCGGGATTGAGATAGTCGAAGACGACGCCGTCATTCATGCCGCACCCTTACGCCGCCTTGCCGAGATCCTCGCCGGCCAGCGCGCGGTCGATCAGCGCCACGACATTGTCGCGACCGTAGAGCTTGATGAAGGCGCCCATGCGCGGCCCCTGCTCGCTGCCCAGCAGCACCTCGTACAGGGCCTTGAACCACTGGCGCAGCTCTTCCTTGGCGAAATGGCGCTTGCCGGTCTCGAAGACCTCGTTCTGGATGAACTCCGCGCTCTCATCCTCGGGAATCTTGCGCAGCGTGTCGGCGAGGTCCTGCAGCGCCGCACGTTCCTTGTCGATCGGCAGCCGAAACTTTTTCGAGGACTTCACGAAGTCCTGGTAGTAGGCAACCGCGCCCTGCAGCAGGCGATCGAGATAGGGCGCGTTTTCGGGCGTGGCATCCGGCAGGTAGCGGCGCAGGTATTGCCAGAGCACATCCTTGTCGTCGGTGTGGGCGACGCTCGCGAGATTCATCAGCATGCCGAAGGTGACACCGGCCGCCTTGTTTGCGGGCGCGTCGCCGTCGTGGATGTGCCACGCCGGGTTCTCCAGCGCCTTGGCCGGCTCCTCCGCCGGCAGCCTGTCGACCGCCGACAGATAGTCGTCGATGGCACGCGGGATGACGTCGAAATAAAGCCGCTTCGCCCGTCTGGGCTGCTGCTGCATGTAGAGCGCCAGCGATTCGGGCGGCGCATAGCGCAGCCAATCCTCGACTGAGAGGCCGTTGCCCTTGGACTTGGAGATCTTGCGGCCCTGTTCGTCGAGGAAGAGTTCGTAGTTGAAGCCTTCCGGCGGCTTGCCGCCAAGAATTCGTACAATCTTCGCACTCAGCTCGGCAGAAGGAATGAGATCCTTGCCGTACATTTCATAGTCGACGCCGAGCGCGAACCAGCGGCCGGCCCAGTCGGCCTTCCACTGCAGCTTGACGTTGCCGCCGGTGACGGGCGTCTCGACCAGCGAGCCGTCCTCGTCGCGATAGACGATGGTGCCGGCGTCGGCGTCGGTCCTGACGACCGGCACCTGCAGCACGCGCCCGGTCTTGGGCGAGATCGGCAGGAAGATCGAGTAGGTCTGCTGGCGCTCCTCGCCCAGGGTCGGCAGCATCACTGCCTGGACTTCGTCATAGTGGCGCAGCATGGCCAGCAGCATCGGGTCGAAGCGGCCCGACTTGTACCAGTCGGTCGCCGACTGGAACTCGTACTCGAAGCCGAAGGAATCGAGGAAGGCGCGGAGCCGCGCGTTGTTGGCGGCGCCAAAGCTCGGATGTTCGTTACTGAATGGATCGGGCACCGCCGTCAGCGGCTTGCCGAGATGCGACGCCAGCATCTCCTTGTTCGGCACGTTGTCCGGCACCTTGCGCAGGCCATCCATGTCGTCGGAGAAGCAGAACAGGCGCGCCGGCACGTCGCTCAGGCGGCGAAACGCCTGGCGCACCATGGTCGTGCGCACGACCTCGCCAAAGGTGCCGATATGCGGCAGGCCCGAGGGGCCGTAGCCGGTCTCGAACAGCACATAACCCTTGGCCGGCGGTTTGCCACCGATACGGGCGACAATCTTGCGGGCTTCTTCAAAGGGCCACGCGCGCGCGGCTTCGGCGAGGGAACGATCAATCTGGGGCATGAAACACTGAAACTAGGTGCGGCGGGCATTTGCGTCAATTGCGGGCCGGGCCCAAAGTGCCGCGCCTGCAATGACCAAGCGTCCCCTCTTTCTTGCAATCGGTGGCCTGCTGGCGATGGCAGCCGGCATCGGCATCGGGCGCTTCGTCTACACGCCGATTCTGCCGCCGATGGTCGAAGCTCTGTATCTTTCCAAGTCGCAGGCCGGCCTGATCGCCTCGGCGAACTTCATCGGCTATCTCGCCGGCGCCTTGCTGGCAGCGGTGCGATTGCCCGGCACGCGCCGAGCCTGGCTGCTGGGTTCCCTCGCGGTCAATGCGATTTGTCTGGCGGCGATGGGCTTCGCCACCACCCTGCCGCTGTTCCTGGTGCTGAGGTTCGCGGCCGGCATGGCGAGCGCCTTTACGCTGATCTTCAGCTCCGCCCTGGTGCTCGACCGGCTGGCGCGTGCCGGCCGCAGCAATCTTTCGGCGGTGCATTTCGCCGGGGTCGGCGGCGGCATCGCCCTTTCCGCTGCGCTGGTCGGCTTCCTTGGCGACTGGCGCACCATGTGGTTCGCCAGCGGCGGACTGGCATTGCTGGCCGGTATCGCCGTGGCAGCCATCGTGCCGGGCGACCACGCGGAGGAGCAGACAGTGTCGCGGGCGACACCGCCAAAACTGTCGCCGGCCTTCGCAGCCCTGGCCACCGCCTACTGCCTGTTCGGCTTCGGCTACATCATCACCGCCACCTTTATCGTGGCGATGGTGCGCGACTCGCCGCAAATCGCCTCGCTCGAGCCGTACGTCTGGGTAACCGTCGGCCTCGCGGCGGCACCCTCCGTCGCTCTATGGGCACGGCTGGGTGCACGCTGGGGAATCCTGAAGGCTTTCGCCGGCGCGGCGCTGGTCGAGGCGATCGGCGTGGCGGTGAGCGTGCTGTGGGCCACACCCATCGGCATCCTGCTGGCCGCCATCTTCCTCGGCGGCACCTTCATGGGCCTCACCGCGCTCGGCCTGATGGGCGCGCGTGAAACCGGCACCGGCGATCCCCGCAGCCGCATCGCGCTCGTGACCGCCTCCTTCAGCGCCGGGCAGATCATCGGACCGATCTTCGCGGGTTATGCCTACGACATCACCGGCAGCCTCGCGATGCCATCGCTCGTCGCCGTGGCAGCACTGGTCCTTGCGGCACTCCTGTCCGTCATCGCCGACCTGCAGCGCCGCAAGGAAGCCGCGGCGTCTATTTCTTCCAGGTGAAGGGGAAGAGCTGCTGCTTGACGAAGCCTGATGGCATGTAGTCACCCAGCACACCATATTTCCCGGGAAAGCGCCGGTCGGATTTCACGGCGGTGCCGAAAATGTAGTCGATGAAGGCAAAATGGGCGGCGTAGTTACGATCGATCGCCTCGCGCTCGGAGCTGTGATGCCAGTGATGGAAATCGGGCGTCACGATCAACCACTTGAGGGGCGCCCGGCCGAACGCCTCCGGCAGACGGACATTGGCGTGGTTGAACACCGCCTGGAAGCCCACGATGACGATGTAAACGTTCATCGACGCCTCGGTGAAGCCCAGCACGTAGAGCACGCCCAGGATCGATACGCGGGTCGCGATCAGCTCGAGCATGTGCAGCCTGGAGCCCGCCATCCAGTCCATGTAGGGGGCGCTGTGATGCACGGCGTGGAAGCGCCAGAGGAAAGGAATCTCGTGGTAGGCGCGATGCGTCCAGTATTGCACCAGGTCGGCCACCAGCAGGACGAGGAACAGCTCGGCGAAGAACGGCAATCCACCGACCCATTTCTGCAGGGGCGCCCAGACCATCCAGCCGAACAGGCGATGGATGGCAAAATTCACGATCACCAGCGCCAGTCCGACCATCAGGTGGTTGACGATGAAATGCGTAAAATCGGTCTGCCATTCCGGCCGGAACACCGGCTGTTCCCGGTGCAAGGGGAACAGCTTCTCGATCAGGACGAAGATCATGCTCGACCCCAGCAGGTCGAGAATGAACCAGTCGAGGCCGACATAGGGCGTGTTGTCGGGGAAATCGGCGACCTGCACGCGATGCCCGCCCATCGCGGCCGCGACCAGGATCAGCGCCAGCGCGGTACCGTTCAGCCAGCGATTGCGCAGCCGGATCAGGTTGGCGAGCGCCATGCCGCCGGCGATCACCATGCCGACCAGCAATATCTCACGCAGCACGTCGATGTCGTATTTCTTCCGCAGGTCCGGCGTCGTCAGATACTGCGGGAAATGGAATGCCAGCACTGCCAGCACGGCGAGCCCGCCGAGCGTGAGCGCGATCACACCGGTGATCTTGCCCTTGCCCACTTCGAGGGCGCCGGACTGATGAAAGACGGCCGTGGTTTTCTTGACGACGGGTGGGCGTTTCATGGTCCCCAAGTCTAATTGCAACCAATGCCAACTGCATCGTGCAATTGGCCTGTGCTATCCACTTAGCGGTGATATCTCCCCATCCTGTCTGGCCGGCCCTGATCGCGACGGCGCGCGGCGCGTTGTGGCGCATGCCGGACGGCCGTATCGAGCGCCTCTCTGCTACGGAGGCGGCGTCCCGCGCCGCCGGCAGCCAGCCGCTGGTCTGTCACAAGCCGGCCGTCGCGGCCCGGCTCGGCCTCGACGATCTTTCGGCGCGCGACCTGCTGGAACTTTACGCCTTCGTGCGGCCGGCGACCTTCTGCCTGCCGACGCCGCGCGGCCTCTGCGACGCCCTCAATCTGCCCCGGCCGACGACGCCGGAAGAGGAAGTGGCGAGCCTGCCCGAGGTCGCCCGCGCCCTGCTCGACGAACTCGACGACATGGCGGCCCTCGCCTCGCCCGATCTCAAGGACACCGCG
>CANJHI010000129.1 GCA_947474005.1 Alphaproteobacteria bacterium
GATGCCTTTCCGTCGTCTCGACCGAAGCGCCGAAGGCGCGAAGCGGAGAGACCTCGCTTCAAAATCGATGGTCTTTATTGAGGTGAGAAGGTCCCTCGACTACGCCGCCCTTCGGGCGGCTTCGCTCGGGACGACGGGAAAGTAGCTATGTGCGAGCCTGGAAAGGGAGAGGTCTGAACGCAGACAAACAAAAACCCCCGGGGATGCCGGGGGTCGTCGCCTGCCCTTTTGAGGGCGGTCCACAGAGGGGAGGGCTAGTAGCCCTCGCGCTCCATGCGCTTGCGCATCAGCTTGCGCGTCCGGCGGATGGCCTCGGCGCGCTCGCGGGCGCGACGCTCGGAGGGCTTCTCGTAATTGCGGCGGAGCTTCATCTCGCGGAAGATGCCTTCGCGCTGCATTTTCTTCTTCAGGACGCGCAGCGCCTGATCGACATTGTTTTCACGAACGAGAACCTGCACTTCGATCGCTTCCTTCCAGACGTTGAGAGGCCCGGGAAAGCGCTCCAGGACCGAATGAGAGGCGCGGTTGGTATCACAGGGGGGAACCCTTGGGAAGCCCTCGCCGGAGGGCTATATTTACCCCCATGGATGACTCAAATACCCCAGAAATCCCGCCCATCGACCCCGAAACCGACCCCGATGCCGGCCTGCGTGACCGGCTGGCCGACGCCATGGCGGCCGAGGCCGCGTTCGAAGGCTGGACCCGGGCGGCGCTGGCCGCCGGAGGGCGACGGCTCGAACTGCCCCCAGGCGAGGCCGACCGGCTGTTCCCGGGCGGGCCGATCCAGGTCCTGACCCATCTCAGCGGGCGCGCCGATCTGCGCACCGTCGAGGACATGGAGAAGGAGGGGGTGGGGGCGCTCAAAATCCGCGATCGCATCAAAGGCGCCGTCCGCATCCGCCTCGAGCGCCATGCCGGCGAGCGCGAGGCGGTGCGCCGCGCGCTGGCCGTCCTGTCCCTGCCCTTCAATGCCGGACTGGCGCTCAAGCTCCTGTACAAGACGGTCGATGCCATGTGGTACGCCGCCGGCGACACCAGCGCCGATTTCAACTTTTATTCCAAGCGCGCCATCCTGGCCGGCGTCTATTCCTCGACGCTGCTCTACTGGCTGAACGACCGCTCGGCTGGCACCGAGGCCACATGGGCCTTCCTCGACCGGCGCATCGACGACGTGATGAAGTTCGAGAAACTGAAGAGCCAGGTCAGGTCGTGGACGTCGGGGCGGCCCAAAGCGGCGTCACGAAAGTGACATGACCCATCTTGCGGCCGGGGCGTGCGGTGCCCTTGCCGTAGAGGTGCAGGCGCGCCGTCGGATCCTCCAGGTAGCGCTGCCAGTCCGCGGCCTCGTCGCCGATCAGGTTCTCCATGCGCGAGGCCGCCAGCACGTCGACCGACCCCAGCGGCAGGCCGCAGATCGCCCGCACCAGCTGCTCGAACTGGCTGGTGGCGCAGGCGTCGATCGTCCAGTGCCCTGAATTGTGCGGCCGCGGCGCCATCTCGTTGGCGAGCACGCGGCCATCCCGGGTGACGAACATTTCGAGCGCCACCAGCCCGACCAGGTCGAGGCCCTGGGCGAGTTCGACGCCGAACCGCTCGGCCGTCGCCAGCGTCCTGGTCGGCAGGTTCGAGGGCACGTTGGTCGTGCGCAGGATGCCATCGCTGTGATGGTTGAGGCCGATCGGGAAGCAGCGCGCCGTGCCGTCGAGGCCGCGCGCCACGATGGCCGAGACCTCGCCCTGGAAGTCGACCAGCGCCTCCAGGATGCACTCGCGCCGTCCGAGTTTCTCCCAGGCGGCGGCGAGCTCGTCGCGGGTCGCCACGCGGGCCTGGCCCTTGCCGTCATAGCCCTCGGTGCAGGTCTTCAGGATGCCGGGGAGCGCCGTTGCGGCGGCCACGTCGGCGGCGCTGCGGATCGGCTGGTAATCGGCCGTGCCGATGCCGAGGCTGCGGAAGAACTCCTTTTCGCGCAGGCGGTGCTGGGCGACGTGGATCGGCTTTACGCCCGGCCGCACCGGCCGGTGGCGCAGGCACTCGGCGACGGCTGCCTCGGGCACGTTCTCGAATTCGTAGGTGATGACATCGACCTGGGCTGCAAAGCGGGCCAGCGCCGCCGTGTCGTCGTAGGCGCCCCGGACATGGCCGGCGGCCACGTCGGCGGCCACGGAGTGCTCTTCCGGGGCGAAGACGATGCAGCGGTAGCCCAGCCGGGCGGCCGCCTGTGCGGTCATGCGGCCGAGCTGGCCGCCGCCCAGAATGCCGATGGTCGACCCCGGCGGCAGGATCTTGTCAGTGACCATTTCTCAGCGGTGGGCCGGCGCGTCGTCGGCTGGAATCTTGGCCACGGCATCGGTCTGGCGGGCCCGCCAGCGCTCGAGGGAGGCCATGATCTTGACGTCGGAAAGACCCACGATTCCTGCAGCCAGCAAGGCTGCATTGATCGCGCCGGCCCGCCCGATGGCGAGCGTGCCGACCGGGATACCGGCCGGCATCTGGACGATGGAAAGAAGACTGTCCTGGCCCTTCAAAGCGGCGCTCTCGACCGGCACGCCCAGGACCGGCAGCGGCGTCATCGAGGCGGTCATGCCCGGCAGGTGGGCAGCCCCTCCGGCGCCGGCGATGATGACCTTCAGGCCGCGCGCCTTGGCGCCCGAGGCGTAGGCCATCATGCGCTTGGGCGTGCGGTGGGCCGAGATGATGCGCGCCTCGAAGGGGACACCCAGCGCCTCCAGCGTCTCGGCGGTATGGCGCATGGTGGCCCAGTCCGACTGGCTGCCCATGATCAGGCCGACCGCCGGCTTGCCGGACGGGCGGTGCTTGGCAATTTTCTTGGCCATCAATTTCCCAGAAGCTTCAACTCAGGCGATGATATCGGGAATGAGCTGGCTTTCCAGCCGCAGGATCTGGTCCTTCAGCCCGAGCTTGCGCTTCTTCAGGCGCTGAAGCTGGAGCTGGTCGAAGGGTGGCTTCTCGATCAGGTGGTCGATGACGTCGTCGAGGTCGCGATGCTCGATCCTCAACGCTTCGAGCTTGGCCCTGGTCGCCTCGGCGTCCAGCGAATCCGACGTTGTGTCGTTCATACTCGGCGCACTCGTCCCCGACGGGCTGGTCACATCGCCCTGCGCCGTGTACCCCTTCGGCCGCCCGAAGGGAAGGGTCCGAACCCCGCAGACATGTCCGATTTTCTCCCCCACCCGTTCTGGAATTTCTCGCTCGAAATCTACAGCGGCGAGGGCGTGGCCGAGGCCTGCCTCGACCTGCAGGAGCGGCGCGGCTGCGACGTGAACATCCTGCTGTTCTGCTGCTGGCTGGGCGCCTCGGGCCGCCCGACGCTGACGGCCGACCGGCTGCGCTCGATCCTGAAGGCGAGCGACCTCTGGCAGGCCGAGATCGTGCAGCCGCTGCGCCGCGTGCGCCGGCTGCTGAAGGACCGGCCGTGGCCGGAAGCCCTGCCCGAGACCCTGGACGCCGTGCGCCGCCGCGTGGCCGACGCCGAACTGGCGGCCGAGCATGCCGAGCAGATCAAGCTGGCGAGCCTCTACACGCCGCCTGCCGACCGCGACCGGCCGGTCGAGAAGCGCCTGCGCGCCGCGGTCGGCAATCTCGGGGTCTATGCCGTGTGTCTGGGCGTCGTACCCGACGCCAAGGACCGCGCCGCGGTGGCGGCGCTGATGGCCGCGACCTTCCCCCTGCTGAGCGCCGAGGAGATCGCCGGCGCGGTCGGGCCCGCGGCTCCGGCGCCCTCGGCCTAGCTCCAGCGCTTCACCTTGCCGGTGTCGAGATCGAACAGGTCGAGCACGCGGCCGACGGTGTGGTCGATCACGTCGTCGAGCGTCTTCGGCCTGTTGTAGAAGGCGGGCACCGGCGGGGCGATGATCGCACCCATCTCCGACAGCGTCGCCATGTTGCGGAGATGGATCGCGTGCAGCGGTGTCTCGCGCACCAGCAGCACGAGCTTGCGGCGCTCCTTCAGCACAACGTCGGCGGCGCGGGTCAGCAGGTTGCTCGAGATGCCGGCCGCAATCTCGCCCAGGCTGCGCATCGAACAAGGCGCCACGATCATGCCCATGGTGCGAAACGAGCCGCTCGACACCGCAGCGGCCAGATCGTCGACGCCGTGGGCGACATCGGCCAGCGCCCGGACGGCCGCCACCTTGAGGTCGGTCTCGTGCGCCAGGGTGACCTCGGCGGTGCGGGTCATCACCAGGTGGGTTTCCACCGGCAACGATTTCAGCGCCTCGAGCAGGCGCACGCCGTAGATCACGCCGGAGGCGCCGGAAATGCCGATGATCAGCCGGTTTTTGGGGTCATTCATGCCGTGATCCTACAGGGTTATGCACAAACCGGGGAGGGCGCTTGATTCAGCGTGACTCGGGCCTAACTCAGAGTCAGAGTTTCGTCGTCCGCAACCCAGCTCGGAGGTCGCCCATGAGCACCGTGGACCACATCGAAGCGCTCAAGGCCAAGCACGCTACCCTTGAGCACGCGATCACGCAGGAAGTGAAACGGCCGCATCCCGACGACGACGTCGTGTGCAGCCTCAAGAAGCGAAAGCTTCAGATCAAGGACGAGATCAACCGGCTGACCGAGCCGACCTCGCACTGAGGCCAGGCCTCGCACTGAGGACGGCGCTTTCAGCTACGGCAGGCCCGCCCAGCGGGCGAGTGCCACGACGCCCACGGCGGCGAACAGGCCGGGCGTGAAGCCGCCGAGCGTGCGGGTCGCCACCGCTGCCGCGAGTGCGCCCGCGATGTACGCGCCGCCGCCTTGCGTCAGCGGCACGGCCGCGGCCGAGACCAGCACGGCGCCCGGTGCATGATCGAGGACGGCGATGATGAAGCGGTGCCGGCCGAGCCAGCGCATGGCGAGGAAGCCGCCGCCCTTGGCGACCATCGCCGCCAGCGCCATCACGAAAATCGCGACCAGGGTTTCAGGATTGGCGGACATCGCGCTTCATCTTCGTATCGCGCAGCGCCCCGTAGAGGCCGCCGGCCACGCCGCCGATCACGATGTACCAGTTGCCGCCGATCAGCCATTTTGATGCGAGCGCCGCCGCGATCGCCACGGCCCAGGGCGCGAGGTCGCGCTTGCCGCGGAACATGATGGTGGCGACCACGACGAAGACGGCGATGGCCACGAAGTCGAGGCCGAAGCGGCGCGCGGTGCCGGGATCCGACAGCACGCCGCCGGCCGCGAGATGGCCGAGCAGGGTCGAGCCCGACCAGATGCAGGCCATGACGAAGCCGCCGCCCAGGAACTTGCCGAGATCGCCCTGGCCGCGCCGGTACTCGGCGATGTTGAGCGCCCAGTTCTGGTCGACAGTGACGTACCAGACCGGCGGCTGCAGCCACCACGGCAGATGCGGCAGGTGCGGCTGCAACGCCGCGCCCATCACGAAGTAGCGCAGGTTGGCAACGAACACCGACACCGCGAGCGCGATCAGCGGCAGCGGCTGGGCCCAGATGTCGAGCGCCACCATCTGGCTGGTGCCGGCCATCACGGTGAAGCTCATCAGCGTCGTCTCGAAGGCGCTCAGCCCTTTCTGGGCGGCGGCGACGCCGAAGCCGATACCGAAGGGAAGCGAGGCGAGCCCGGGAAAGATCATCCGGAGCGCGCCCGCCTGGAAACTGCGCCAGGTGACGCGCGCGGACAGGGACATTGCCGGCGCACCCTATGGCAGGGGCGTGGAGGGCGGTAACGAGTTTAACTAGCTCGGCGGCTAGTTCAGCTTGTGCAGGTTGACCGTCCAGGTCGTCGGTCCGAACGTGCCGCCGCGCGAGCTGCCGCTGCATTGCGCCACGTCGTCGGCACCGCGCTGGCAGACGAGCTGGTCGGCATACCAGTGCGAGCCGTCGTTGCAGCTGGTGTCGGCGTCGCGCAGGCGCAGCGCCGTGCCCTCGAAGCGCGCCTGCGCGCGCGTGCGGCAGGCGGTGCGGCCGCGACGCCATTCGAGCTGGCCGTTGCCGTTGGCATCGAAGCAGTAGGACGACACACCCGCCTGCTGCTGGCCGCGCTCGTGGCGGAACGGATCGGTGCGCCAGCATCCCTGGAGAAACGACATGTTGTTGGTCGGCGCGGGCATGCGCAGCCGGTCGTCGCCCGGCCGCGGCTTTGGCGCGGTTGGTGCCGGCGGCGGCGTGGGCACGACCGTCTTCGGCGGCGTGGCGGGAGGCGGCGGTGCCACGGCGACCTGCGGTGGTTTCGGCGGCTCCTTGGGCGCTTCCGGCGGCTTGCAGTCGGCGATGCGCTTTCGGAGCTCGGCCTCGATCAGGCCAAGCTCGACCTGGAGGACCTTGCCTTGCGACGTCTCGCTGGCGAGCGAGATCTTCAACATGGGCAGCGGATTGGGCGGGGCGGGCAGCGGCGGTGGGGCAGGCGGTCCTTCGCGCGTGGCCAGCGTCAGCGCGGGATCGACCGGCAGGCAGCCCCGCAGCAGCCAGGCGCTGCCGAGGATGAGCAGGAGCAGGGGTAGTGCGGCGGCGAGCGCGCGTGCCCAGGGAATAACCGACGTCGCCGGCCGGACGACCGGCAGAGATGGGGCGGCGGACATCGCTTCCAGAACCGGGCGGTGCCGGGGGACCTGCGCGATGGCGATCGGCAGCAGGGCCGTGGCCGCTTCCTTTTCGTAGCCCCAGGCCACGATGACGGGGCGCTCGCCCACCAGGAAGACGAAGGAGGGCGAAGGCGCCCGCGCGGCAAGTTTCAGGGAAAGGCCGACCAGGCCCATGTCCTCGCGCGGGCCGGCGGCGGCCAGCGCGTCGCCCAGGCGCCGGATCTCGGCCAGCGTGCTGTCGACGTCGGCCAGCACCTCGGCGCGCCGGGCCGGATCGAGGTCGGCGACGGGCCGGACGGCACCGGTCCAGCCGGCATGCCAGTCGATCGCCTTGCCGTCCTCGTGCGGTTGCGGATCGGCCAGCAGGTCGGCCGCCGCGTCGCCGAGGCGCCGGCGCACGACCCGGCGCAATTGCGGCGCCGAATTGTGCAGCGGCTCGCCGCGCACGCCGAGGGGGCGCACGCCGCTTTGGGTCGTGACCATGAGGGTGGAATCGCCGGGCATCGAACAGTCAACGTAGCCCGGGGATTATGGCGGGGCGATGGTCCCGGTTAGACGGCTTTGGCCCATTCGCGCAGCACGAATTTCTGCACCTTGCCGGTCGAGGTCATGGGCAGGTCGCGGAACACGATGTGGCGCGGGCATTTGAAGGCGGCGAGGTTGGCGCGGCAGTGGGCCACGATCTCCTCGGCCGTGGCGCTGGCGCCCGGCTTCAACACGACGAAGGCGCAGGGCGTCTCGCCCCATTTCTCGTCGGGCTTGGCAACCACGGCCACGCTGGCGACCGCCGGATGTTCCATGATCGCGCCCTCGACCTCGATGGTCGAGATGTTCTCGCCGCCCGAGATGATGATGTCCTTGGAGCGGTCGCGCAGCTCGATGTAGCCGTCCTCGTGCAGGACGCCCAGATCGCCCGAGTGGAACCAGCCATGCTCGAAGGACTCCTTCGTGGCCTTGGGGTTTTTCAGGTAGCCCTTCATCACGAGATTGCCGCGGAACATCACCTCGCCCATGGTCGAGCCATCGCGCGGCACTTCCTTCATGGTCGTGGGGTCCATCACCGTGACGCCGTCCTCGGCGGTGTAGCGCACGCCCTGGCGCGCCTTCAGCCGCGCCCGCTCGTGCGAGGGCAGCGAATCCCAGGCCTCGTGCCAGGAGCAGATCGTGGCCGGCCCGTAGACCTCGGTAAGGCCGTAGACATGGGTGACGCGGAAATTCTCCTTCTCCAGCGCCTCGAGCACAGCGGCGGGCGGCGGGGCGGCCGCGGTCATGAACTCGACCTTGCGATCGAGCGGCCGGCGTTCTTCAGCCGTGGCGCCGATGATGAACTGCATGATGATCGGCGCGCCGCACATGTGGGTGACGGCGCTGTCGGCCAGCGCGTCGAAGATCGTCTTGGCCGACGCGCGGCGCAGGCAAACGCTGGTGCCGCCGACCAGCGCCAGCGTCCACGGGAAGCACCAGCCGTTGCAGTGGAACATCGGCAGCGTCCAGAGATAGACCGGATGCAGGCCGATTGGCCATTGCGTGGCGTTGCCGTAGGCCGAGAGCGTGGCGCCGCGGTGGCTGAAGACCACGCCCTTGGGATTGCCGGTGGTGCCCGAGGTATAGTTGAGCGAGATCGCGTTCCATTCGTCGGCCGGATAGGACCAGGCGTAGTCCGGATCGCCCGTGGCGATGAATTCCTCCCAGGTCGTGTCGCCGATCTGGGCGCGGTCGTCGCAGGCCGGATCGTCGATGTCGACGACCAGCGGCTGCACCCTGGCGATCGCCAGCGCCTCGGTGATCACGCGATGATATTCGCGGTCGACCAGCAGCACCTTGGTCTCGCTGTGGTCGAGGATGAAGGCCAGCATCGCGGCATCGAGACGCGTGTTGAGCGAGTTCAGCACCGCGCCGGTCATCGGCACGCCGAAATGCGCCTCGTACATCTCCGGGATGTTGGGCGCCATGATCGCCACGGTGTCGCCGACACCGATGCCGACCCGCTCCAGCGCCGAGGCGAGGCGGCGGCAGCGCGTATAAGTCTCGGACCAGCTTTGGCGGCGCGCGCCATGCACCAGCGCCACGTGATCGGGGTAGACGCTGGCGGTGCGCTCGATGAATTGCAGCGGCGTCAGCGTCGCGTAGTTGGCGGCGGTCTTGTCGAGGTCGCGTTCGTAGATGTTGTGCGACAGCAGCGGAGCCTTGTGCGGGGCCGGGCGGGCGCCGGGCATGCGCGTGACGGACGCGCGGTTCTTGACCGAGCGGCGGAGCGCGGGCCGGACGACCGGCGTCGGGCGCTTGGCGAGGGCGGGCTTCTTCCTGGCGGCAGCTTTCTTGACGGCCGCCTTCTTCTTGGCGGTCTTCTTCTTGCCGATCTTCTTCTTGCCGATCTGGGGCGCGATCTTCCGCTTGGCCGGGGGCTTGCCTTTGCCCGCTGCCTTTTTCGACCTGCCCTTGCCTTTGGCCATGACCCGGTTCCCGTTAGCCGTTCGATGCGGGGGCACGGTATACTTGAGCGATCCAGATGGTCGAGTTGTTTCGACAAGCCGGGGGGAAACAATGAATTGGATGTGGCGGGCACTTCTGGTGCTGGTCCTGTTGCCGTGCGGGGCAATGGCTCAGGCCTGGCCGGACAAGCCGGTCCGCATCGTCGTTCCCCTGACGGCGGGCAGCGCCACCGATGTGATGGCGCGCATCGTGGCACAGCGACTCTCCGAGCAGCTCGGCCAGCCGTTCCTCGTCGACAACAGGCCGGGCGCCGGTGGGACCATCGGTGTCGGTGCCGTCGCGCGGGCCAAGCCCGACGGCTACACCATCCTGGTCCAGTCCTCGTCCTACACGATCACGCCCACGACCTATCCCAACACGCAATACGACACGCTGCGCGACCTCGCCGGCGTGACGCCGCTCGCGCTGCTGCCTCAGGCGCTGGTGATCGCGCCGTCCAAGGGCATCACCTCGGTGCAGGCGCTGGTCGCTGAGGCCAAGGCCAAGCCCGGCATCCTGAACTATGCCTCGGCCGGCGTCGGCACGGCGAACCAGCTCAATGCCGAGCGGTTCCGTGTCGGTGCGGGGATCGATGCCGTCCATGTGCCGTTCAAGGGCACGCCGGAAGCACTGAACGAAGTCATGGCGGGCCGCGTCGACTATTATTTCTGCCCGGTCAACGTCTGCCTGTCGCTGATCAACGACAAGCGGTTGCTGGCGCTGGCGATGGGCAGCACCAAGCGTTCCGCGGTGCTGCCCGATCTGCCGACGACGCTCGAACTGGGCATCGCGGAGTCCAACTACAATTTCTGGGTCGGCATGTTCGTGCCGGCGGGAACGCCGCGCGACATCGTCGACAAGCTCTACCGCGAGACCGAGAAGGCGCTGGCGAACAAGGACGTGCAGGCGAGCCTGGCGCAGCTCGGCGCCGAGCCGATGCTGATGCCGCCCGAACAGTTCGACCGCGAGATCGCGCGCGAGATCGCGACCAACGCGGCGCTGGTGAAGGCCGCGGGCATTCCCGTCACCACGCAGTGACCAGGGCTATCGCATGTGACTCAAGGATCCTTCGCTGCACTCAGGATGACACTATTGCTGGGATTTACGCAGTGCGCCGATGCAAGGTGTGATTGTCATCTCGGGCGGGGTAATCCCCGCCCTGGAGCGCAGCGAAGGATCTTTCTCTGCCTTCTGAACGCGGGCGCTACTCCAGTTTGAGGTCGAGTTCCTTGATGAGCGCGGCGAAGTAGATCTTGTCGTCGGCGACCTGGCGGGCGAACTCTGTATTGGATTGATGGTGCGCCGTCTGCGCTACCAGCAGGAGCTTCTCCTTGATGTCCGGCAGGCCGGCGATTTTCGCCGTCTCGTCCGACAGGCGCTTGATGATCTCGGGCGGTGTGCCCTTGGGCGCGAACAGACCGAACCAGCTGCGGGTGCGGAAGTCTTTTAGGTCCAGGCCGACCTCGGCCGAGGTCGGCACGTCGGGCAGGTCGGCCAGCCGCGCGTGTCCCTCGACCACCACGGCGCGCACTTTGCCCGCCTTGGCGTAGGTGACGAACGATGGATCGAACACCATCTGGATGCGGCCGTCGAAGATGTCGCCGGTGGCGTCGACGATGGTCTTGTAAGGCGAGTGCTGCATTTTTATGCCGGCGGCGCGCGTCAGCACTTCGCCGGTGAGATGCGTGATCGTGCCCAGGCCCGAGGAGCCGAACCAGTATGTGCCCGGGTTCGCCTTGGCGAGCGCCACGAACTCGGCCCAGCTCTTGGCGCCGAGCGCATTGGTGATGGTGACGACCAGGATGGGGGTCGAAAGCCGCGCCACCGCGACCAGGTCGTCGGGATTATAAGGCACTTTTCGCGCCGCGGGCGTGATGGCCATGATGGCGGTGGGCGACAGCAGCAGCGTGTAACCGTCGGGCGGGCTGGTCGCCACCATCTGCGCGCCGACGCCGCCGGATGCGCCGGGCTTGTCCTCGACGATGACCTGCTGGCCGAGCACGCCGCTCAGCTTCTCGGCGTAGATGCGCGCCACCTGGTCGGCCGAGCCGCCCGGGCCGTAGGGCACGATGAGCCGGATCGGCTTGTTGGGGTAAGGCGCTTGCGCGCGGGCAGGGGCGGCTAGCAAGGCAGCACCTAGCCCTGCCAAAGTCGCCTGACGACGGCCGATCATGTGTTCCTCCGTTTCTTTTCTTGCCCGGAGGATAGAGCCGGCGTGGCGTCAGGGCGAGAGCGGCTTGAACGAATTGAAGAAGCGCTGCGTGTCGGAACTGTAGTCGGCGCTGTGGCTGGTCACGACCATCAGATAGAGGCGCGGCGCCACGATGAGGGCGCGGGCGTTGATGTAGACGCCGTCGTGGCAGTCGACCGTGACTTCGAGGCCCGGCTGGCCGGGATAGGGCGGCCTCTTGCTGTGCATCGTACCCATCGCGGCGTAGCGGGCCTTGAGGTTCGCGAGCGTCTTGTAGGCATCGAGGTTCGGGCCGTAGTCGAGATAGGACACCATGTAGAAGACCTCAGGCTGTTCGGCGCTGGCCTGGACGAGATCGGCCTTGCTGCCGTCGTTGTTGGTGACCGGAAGCCTCTCGACCTTGGGCGTGCCCGGCATCTCGATGACATAGCGCCCGCCGGCCGGTATTCGCTCCAGCTCTGCGCCGCCGCGCCGGCCGCGGCCACCAGCGCCATGATCAGCCCCAGAACGACGGACTTCCATACCGGCATCGCGCGCCCTCTTGTCAGGTGCCCCTCTTGTCAGTGGCACAATCCTAGCGCATCAAACCGGCGGAGGAACCATGGCTGCTGGTGACACATACCGGGCGCTGCACGCGCGTTCGCTGAGCGATCCCGAAGGATTCTGGGCCGAGCAGGCCGCCGCGATCGACTGGAGCAGGCGCTGGGACAAGGTGCTCGATAGCGCCCATCCGCCGTTCTACCGCTGGTTCCCCGGCGGCGAACTCAATGCCTGTCACAATGCCCTCGACCGACACGTCGATGGAGGCCCAGGAAGCAACAGGGCCGAACAGACGGCGCTGATCTACGATTCTCCCGTCACCAATACCAAGAAGAGTTTCACTTATCGCGAGCTGCGCGATCAGGTGGCGAAGATCGCGGGCATGATCGCCGCCCAAGGCGTCGGCAAGGGCGACCGCGTCATCCTCTACATGCCGATGATCCCGGAAGCCGTAATGGCGATGCTGGCCTGCGCGCGGCTGGGCGCGATCCATTCGGTGGTGTTCGGCGGCTTCGCGGCCAAGGAACTTTCCAGCCGCATCGACGATTGCGCGCCCAAGCTGATCCTGACGGCCTCGTGCGGCATCGAGCCGACACGCATCGTTCAGTACAAGCCGCTGATCGACCAGGCGATCGAGCAGGCCACGCACAAGGTGCCGCGAGTCATTCTCCTGCAGCGGCCACAGTACGAAGCCGCGATGGTGCAGGGCCGCGACCTCGACTGGAACGAGGCGCTCGCCGCGGCAAAGCCGGCGCCCTGCGTGCCGGTGAAGGCGACCGATCCGCTCTACATCCTCTATACGTCGGGAACGACCGGCCAGCCCAAGGGCGTGGTGCGCGACACCGGCGGCTACTGCGTGGCGCTCGCCTGGTCGATGAAGAACCTCTACGGCGTGAAACCCGGCGAGGTCTACTGGTGCGCCTCGGACGTGGGCTGGGTCGTGGGCCACAGCTACATCGTCTACGGGCCGCTGATCCACGGGGCGACCACGATCCTCTACGAGGGCAAGCCGGTGGGCACGCCCGATGCCGGCGCTTTCTGGCGCGTGATTTCCGAGCACAAGGCGATGGCGCTGTTCACCGCGCCGACGGCCTTTCGCGCCATCAAGCGCGAGGATCCCGACGGCAAGCTGCTCAAGACCTACGACCTGTCGAATTTTCGCACGCTGTTCCTCGCCGGCGAGCGCGGCGATCCGCCGACGGTCGAGTGGGCGCAGAAGCTTTTGGGCGTGCCGGTGGTCGACCATTGGTGGCAGACCGAAACCGGCTGGGCGATCTGCGGCAATTTCGTCGGCCTCGATCCCATGCCGGTCAAGCTGGGCTCGACCTCGGTGCCGTCGCCGGGCTGGCATCTCGATGTGCTCGACGAGAACGGCAAGAAGATGAAGCTGGGCGAAGTGGGGGCGCTTGCGGGCAGACTGCCGCTGCCGCCGGGCTCGTTCCCGACGCTGTGGAACGCCGACGAACGTTATCGGCAGAGCTACATGGCCGAGTTCCCCGGCTACTACAAAACCGGCGACGCGGGCTTCATCGACGAAGACGGCTATGTCTCGGTGATGACGCGGGTCGACGACGTGATCAACGTCGCGGGCCATCGCCTCTCCACCGGCCAGATCGAGGAAGTGCTGGGCGCGCACAACGACGTCGCCGAATGCGCGGTCATCGGCATCGCTGACGAGCTGAAGGGGCAGGTGCCCTTGGGCTTTCTGGTGCTGAAGGCGGGCGTCAACCGCCCGACTCAGGAGATCACCAACGAAGTGGTGCAGATGGTGCGCGACCGCATCGGCCCCGTCGCCTTCTTCAAGAACGCGCTGGTCGTCCAGCGCCTGCCCAAGACGCGCTCCGGCAAGATCCTGCGCGGCACCATGCAGAAGATGGCTGACAGCCAGCCCTGGACTTTGCCCGCCACCATCGAAGATCCGGCCGTGCTCGACGAAATCCACGACGGCCTCAAGACGGCGGGGTTCGCGGCGAAGGGGTAGGTGCGAACTCAAGCAAAATTGTCATCCCGAGTCGCGCGGGGTAATCCCCGCGCTGAAGCGAGGGATCTTTCTGTCGCCTCAAAGATCCCTCGCTGCGCTCGGGATGACACTGTTACTTTGATGACGGCATTTGATTTGTTCCAGGAGGAAGAATGACTCTCGATATCAATCGCCCCGATCTCACCGTGGGCGTCGTCGGAACGGGCGCCATGGGCCGCGGCATCGCGCAGGTGACGGCGCAGGGCGGCATGAAGGCCGTGATGTTCGACGCAGCACCCGGTGGCGCCGTGAAGGCCAAGGCCGCGATCCTGGAGACGCTGAAGGGGCTGGTCGCCAAGGGACGGCTGACCGATGCCGATCTCGCCAAGGTCGATGCCAATCTCGGTGTCGCCGAGAGCATGGCCGATCTGAAGCCGTGCCACATCGTGGTCGAGGCGGTGTTCGAGAATCTCGAAGTGAAGCAGAAGCTGTTCGGCGAACTCGAAGCCGTCATCGCGCCCGACGCGATCCTGGCGTCGAACACCTCTTCGATCCGCATCGCCTCGATCGCGCGCGCGCTGAAGAATCGCGACCGGGTCTGCGGCATGCACTATTTCAATCCCGTGCCGCTGATGAAACTGGTCGAGGTCATCCGCGCCGCCGACACGTCGCAGGCCACGGTCGACGCCATGGTGGCGCTGGGCAAGCGCCAGACGCGCGTGCCGGTCGTCGTCGGCGACACACCGGGCTTTCTGGTCAATCTCGGCGGCACCGCGATCGGCACCGAGGGCCTACGCATCTATCAGGAGGGCAGGGCGACCCCGAGCCAGGTCGACGCCGTGATGCGCGATAGCTGTGGCTTCCGCATGGGGCCATTCGAGCTGATGGATCTCACCGGCATCGACGTGAACTTTCCGGCGCGCAAGATCATCTACGAGGGCTTCTTCCACGACCGGCGCATGACGCCCAGCCCCTATCACGAAAGCCTGTATGCGGCCGGCCGGCTCGGCCGCAAGACCGGTGGCGGCTGGTACAGCTACGACGCCAAGGGTGCCAAGGTCGATCCCGGCGCCGACCATCCAACTTCCGTGGTGCCGGCCTCGAGCGTCGTCATCATGGACACGCACAACAAGAAGCTGGTGGGGCTGATCGCAGCCGACGGCGCCAAGATGCTGGGCGCCGACGACGGCAAGAGCCCGATCCTGGTGGCGCCCATCGGCAAGGATTGCACGACGACGGCGATTGAGCTCGGCCTCGATCCCAAGCGCACCATCGCGGTCGATCTCACCGGCGACACGGCCAAGCGGATCACCGTCATGACCGCACCCGGCGCCGATACGGCCGTGCGGGATTCAGCAGTGGCGCTGCTCGCCAAGTCAGGCGCCAAGGTGACGGTGATAAAAGACTCGCCCGGTTTCATCGCCCAGCGCATGTGCGCGATGATCGCCAATCTCGGCTGCGAGATGGCGATGATCGGCATCGCCTCGGCCGCCGACGTCGACACCGCCATGACGCTCGGCCTCAACTATCCGCGCGGACCCTTGGCGCTCGCCGACTGGATGGGCGTCAAGGAATGTCACGAGATCCTGGTCCAGATCCAGGCCATCACCGGCGACGACCGCTATCGTCCGAGCCAATGGCTCCGGCGGCGGGCGATGCTGGGAATGAGTGCCACGACGGTGGAATGACGACCGTGGAGTAAGGCGCCGGAACGCGAGAGCGCCGATGCCCTTTACGCTTTTTCATCTCGGGCCGGGTCTTGCGTTCAAGGCGGTCGGTGGCCGGCACTTCAGTTTCATGGTGTTCGGCGGCTCCCAGGTGCTGATGGACATCGAGCCGCTGGTCGGGATCATTCAGGGGCGGCCGATCCTGCACGGCATCACGCACACAGTTGCCGGCGCTCTCGTCATCGGACTGGTATCCGGTGCGATCGGTCGACCGATCGCTGAGCTTGCGCTTGGCCTGATGAGGATCAGGCACCGTCCCATCACGTGGGCGGTGGCCTTCGCGAGCGGGCTCATCGGGACCTATTCCCACATAGGTCTCGATGCGATCATGCACCATGACATGACGCCGTTGTGGCCTCTCGCGACCGGCAACGGGATGCTTCGAAGCATGTCACTCGGACAGCTGCATATGCTTTGCCTGGCGGCGGGCATCCTGGGCGGGCTGGTCATCGCCGTCCGGGCGTTTCTTTCCCGTGCCAAATCCTAGGGCGGGGCTGAGCGCCACGACGGTGTAATAGGCTAAGCCCTCTTGACATTTATCCTATAGTTCCTACATATCCTACCTGAAGAAGGGTATTTCGGGCCTGAAAAGGCCTCAGGATAGGAGGAAGACCATGTCCTTTTACGATCAGAACCGCCCGTTCGGGGCCCCTATTGCAACCCACGAGGCGTTGCCGACAGGAGGCCTGAGCTGGAGCGAAGCCGCCTACTACAAGCGGATCAACGGCGATGGATTTCACCCGCCGGCCCATATGTGCGGCATGAGCCTGGCCGAACTCGAGGCCAAGGCGCGGGAGGAGAC
>CANJHI010000130.1 GCA_947474005.1 Alphaproteobacteria bacterium
TGGACCCGGAAGAAGGGAGTGCTGGCGGGCATTTTTCTTGGGGCGGCCACGCTGACCCGTGCTGTCTCCCTTCCGATCATCGGCATTGTGCTGCTGCTCGGCCTGCTCACGAAGTTCAATCGGCCTCTCCACTTCAAGGTGGCGCTTGCAGCCTTGGTCATCATCGCCCCCTGGACGATCCGGAATGCGATCACGCAGGGTGCTTTCATTCCGGTAGCCAGCGTTGGCTGGGGCGCAAACATGCTCTTCGGGACAATCGACGTGCCCTATGGCTCCGGTCCCCCGTTCATTTCGTATGCCCAGGATAAGGGCTACGCGGACATAATAAGAACGGCTCCGACAAAACGTGAAGCTGAGAATCAGATGGGCAGGCTTGCCGTCGAGCGCATACGCGAGGCGCCTCTGCACTGGCTTTGGTTGCGCATCAAGGAAGTTCCGCGCTTCTGGCTCGGCAGCGGCGACATGATTTCGATGCATCCGGCCTTCAAGCTCTTTTACAGGCTGGCAGCGGTTGGATTCTGGGGATTGGCCGTGGCCGGAATAGTCTTCGCCCGGCGGAGGTGGCGAGAACTCTATCCACTTGCCCTGATTCCGACCTTGCTGGCTCTGGCGCATTCGATCGGATCGGCGGAAGAGCGTTATAGCCTCGCGCTTGTGCCCATGGCGGCTATTTTTGCCGGTTATGCCCTGTCAGTTCTGACAGCCAGAAGTTTCCGCCCGGGAAAAATTTCCAAGTCTGGATCGCCTGGTCACTGAACGATAGAGATCCTGAACCTGGCCTACACCCGGCCGTGGCAGTGCTTGAACTTCTTGCCTGAGCCGCAGGGGCAGGTGGCGTTGCGTGAGACCTTGCCCCAGGTCGCGGGATCGTTGGCATCGAGCGCCGGCTTGGGCGTGCGCGGCCGGTGCAGCGTGGCGACGCCGCCACCCTCGGGATCGGCCGGATCGAACGCCGGATCGTCGCTCATCGCACTGGCGAGCGCCGGGTCCTCGTGGACCTCCTGCATCTGCCGCGGCATCTCGGGCATGGGTGGCGGCTCCATGCGCAGCTGCAGCGTGGACAGCAGCGCCACCACCTGCTCGCGCAGGCCGGTCAGCAGGTCGCTGAAGAGATTGAACGCCTCGCGCTTGTATTCGTTCAGCGGGTCCTTCTGGCCGTAGGCCCTGAGGCCGATGCCCTGGCGCAGATGGTCGAGGTGGAGCAGGTGGTCCTTCCAGCTCTGGTCGAACAGCTGCATCAGCACGCTCTTCTCGACCTGGCGCCAGACCTCCGGCCCGTACTGCGCCGCCTTCTGGGCGAACAGGCGCTCGGTCGCCTCGTTGAGGCGCGACCTGATCTCCTCGTCGGCGATGCCTTCTTCCTTGGCCCACTGGTCGACCGGCAGGTCGAGGCCGAACAGGCGCTGCACCTCGTCCTTGAGCTCCGCCACCTTCCACTGCTCGGCGTAGACGTCCTCGGGGATGGTGCGCGTGACCAGCGCGTCGACGACGTCGCGGCGCATGCCGGCCACCGTCTCCGACACGTCCTCGGTCGCCATCAGCTCGATGCGCTCCTTGTAGATCTCCCGGCGCTGGCTGTTCATGACGTCGTCGAAGCGCAGCAGGTTCTTGCGGATCTCGAAGTTGCGCGCCTCGACCTTGCCCTGCGCCGTCTCCAGCGCCTTGTTGAGCCAGCGATGCGTCAGCGCCTCGTCGTCGGTCATGCCCTTCTTCTGGACCCAGTCGAGCACCTTGTTGTTGCCGAAGATGCGCATCAGGTCGTCTTCGAGCGACAGGAAGAACTTCGAGGCGCCGGGATCGCCCTGCCGGCCCGAGCGGCCGCGCAGCTGATTGTCGATGCGGCGGCTCTCGTGGCGCTCGGTGCCGACGACGTAGAGGCCGCCCGCGGTGCGCACGATCTCGCGGTCGCGCTCGACGCCGGCGCGGATCTCGGCCGCGACGCGGTCGATCTCGGCCTTGCGCGCGGTCTCATCCGCGAACTTCGCGTTGATCTCGGGCTCGCTCTGCTTCACCAGCATCTCGACGTTGCCGCCGAGCTGGATGTCGGTGCCGCGGCCGGCCATGTTGGTGGCGATGGTGACCGAGCCCGGGCGTCCGGCCTGGGCCACGATCACGGCTTCCTGGTCGTGGAAGCGGGCGTTCAGCACGTGGTGCGGGATGCCGGCCTGCTTGAGTGCTTCCGACAGCGACTCGGACTTCTCGATCGATACAGTGCCGACCAGCATCGGCTGGTTGCGGTCGCGGCACTCACCGATCAGCTTCACGATCGCCCGCGTCTTGTCGGCGAGCGTGCGGTAGATTTCGTCGTCTGCGTCCTTGCGCACGACGGTCACGTTGGTCGGGATCTCCACGACCTCGAGCCGGTAGATCTCGGCGAATTCCGTGGCCTCGGTCAGCGCCGTACCGGTCATGCCGGACAGCTTGGGATACATGCGGAACAGGTTCTGGAAGGTGATCGACGCCAGCGTCTGGTTCTCGCGCTGGATCTCGACCTGCTCCTTGGCCTCGAGCGCCTGGTGCAGGCCCTCGGAGTAGCGCCGGCCGGCCATCATGCGGCCGGTGAACTCGTCGATGATGACGACCTGGCCGTCCTTGACGATGTAGTCAACGTCTCGCGCGAACAATTTGTGGGCGCGCAATGCCTGCGTCACGTGATGCAGCACCGAGACCATGTTGGGCGCGTAGAGGGTGATGCCCTCGGCCAGCAGCCCGTCGGTGCGCAGGATCTCCTCGACCGCCTCGACGCCGGGGTCGGTCAACACGACGGTGCGGTTCTTCTCGTCCTTTTCGAAGTGCTCGGCCTTGAGCTTGGGGATCACGGTGTCGGCGCGGCGGTAGAGCTCGGAGGAATCCTCGGCCGGGCCGGAGATGATCAGCGGGGTGCGCGCCTCGTCGATCAGGATCGAATCGACCTCGTCGACGATGGCGTAGTTGAACGGCCGCTGCGCCATCGCATCGAGCCGGTACTTCATGTTGTCGCGCAGGTAGTCGAAGCCGATCTCGTTGTTGGTGCCGTAGGTGACGTCGCAGGCGTAGGCGGCCTTGCGCGCCTCGTCGTCCAGGTCGTGCACGATCACGCCGACCGTGAGGCCGAGGAAGGTGTAGATCTGGCCCATCCATTCGGAGTCGCGGCGGGCGAGGTAGTCGTTCACGGTGACGACGTGCACGCCCTTGCCCTCGAGGGCGTTGAGGTAGACCGGCAGGGTGGCGACCAGGGTCTTGCCCTCGCCGGTCTTCATCTCGGCGATCTTGCCCTGGTGCAGGACCATGCCGCCCTTGAGCTGGACGTCGAAGGGACGCTGGCCGAGCGTGCGCTTGGCTGCCTCGCGCACCGTGGCGAAGGCCTCGACCAGGAGATCGTCGAGCGTCTCGCCCTTTGCCAGGCGCTCGCGGAACTCGACGGTCTTGCCGCGCAGCGCCTCGTCGGAGAGCTTGGCCATCTCCGGGTCGAGTGCGTTGATCTTCGCCACCGGCTTGTCGAAGCCCTTGACGATGCGGTCGTTGGCTGTCCCGAAGAGACTTCGGGCGAGCGCCCCCAGCATGAAAACCTCGATATTTTAATGACTTAGGCGGGCACTCGGGCCCGCCGTTCCCTTCAGAGATAGAGAGCGGGTCCGTCAGTGTCAACGCACCGGCCGTTGCGGCGAAACGTGCCGCACCTCCGACGCCGTGTTCACGGAAAAGTGCCGCAATTGGCCGCCATCAGCGCATTCGCTGGCGAGGCAAAGCTTGCTTGGCCGGAGTGGGCCTGTGTAAACGGTTTGCGTTGCGTCCCAGATGTCGAGACCAGTTCCCGGAGCCCGTCATGAGCCATCCGTCATGAGCCATCGTTCGCGCCTCCTGCGCTTTGCCCTCCTGTGCGGCGCGGTTGCCGTGTTCGACGGCCCTGCCTTCGCCCAGCAGCCGCCGGCGCAAACGCCGCCGCCGGGACTCGCTCAGCCGGGTGCCAAGCCGGCGGGACAGCCGGCCGCCCAGCCCGCCGCCCAGCCTGCGGCGAAGCCGCCGGTCGCGGCCGCCACGCCAGCGCCCAAGGACCCGATCGTCGCCACCGTCAACGGCCAGCCGATCCGGCTGTCCGAGCTCGAGGTGGCGCAGCAGTCGCTGCCGCAGCAGTACCGCAGCATGCCGCTGCAGGCCGTCTTCCCGGCGCTGCTCGACCGCATCGTCGACAGCAAGCTCGTGGTCCAGGAGGGCAAGAAGACCAAGATCACCGACGATCCGGCTTTCAAGAAGCGGCTGGCCTTCGTCGAGGAGCAGGTTCTCCAGGATTTCTGGATCCAGCGCGAGATCGCCAAGAAGGTCACCGCCGAGAAGCTGCGCCAGCGCTATGAGGAGCGGCTGAAGTCGCTGCCGTCCGAGGAAGAGGTGCACGCGCGCCACATCCTGGTGGCGACCGAGGACGAGGCCAAGGCGCTGATCGCCGAGATCAAGAAGGGTGCAGCCTTCGACAAGCTCGCCAAGGAGAAATCGACCGACAAGGCATCGGGCACCGAAGGCGGTGATCTCGGCTGGTTCAAGAAGAGCGACATGGTGAAGGAATTCGCCGACGCCGCGTTCGACCTCAAGAAGGGCGACATGACCGAGACGCCGGTCAAGACGCAGTTCGGCTACCACGTCATCCAGGTCGAGGATCGCCGCAAGGCCCCGCCGCCGGCCTACGAGGAGCTGGCCGACCAGCTCCGCGAGGAAATGGCCCGCGAGGCCGTGACCGCCCAGCTCGACCTGATGCGCTCGGGCGCGAAGATCGAGAAGTTCAATATCGACGGCAGCAAAGCCGACATCGCCCCGGCCAAGCCGGCGACGCCCGCCGCTCCGGCCAAGCCGCCGGCGACGCCGCCCGCAGCCACCAAGTAAAACTCACGTTTTCCTGCGTTTCTGGTGTAGTCTGCCTCCGTTCGGATGGGCCGGGATAAACCCGGCCCCCGAAAGGGGAGTTCTATGGCTGTCACGCACGCCCTATCGCCGCTCGCGCCCAAGACGACGCCGACGCTACCTCGCATCGCCGGAGTCAAGCTTGGAGCCGCGCAGTCCGGCGTGCGCTACAAGGACCGCGACGACGTTTTCCTGGCGCTCGTGCCGGCTGGCGCCACCATCGCGGGCGTGCTGACCCGGTCCAAGACCTGCGGGGCCCCCGTCGACTGGTGCCGCAAGAACCTGGCGCGCGGCAAGGTGCGGGCCATCGTCGTCAATGCCGGCAACGCCAACGCTTTCACCGGCAAGGCGGGCGACAAGGCGGTCGAGGAGAGCACCCGCGCCATCGCCCAGGCGCTCGGCTGTCCACGCAACGAAGTCTTCATGGCCTCGACCGGCGTGATCGGCCAGCAACTCGACTGGGAGAAAATCGTGGCCGTCGTGCCGACGCTGATCAAGTCGGCGCGGGAAGACGGTTGGTCCAGTGCCGCCGCCGCCATCATGACGACCGACACCTTCCCCAAGCTCGCCACCCGCCAGGCCAAGATCGGCGAGCGGACGGTCGCCATCAACGGCTTCCTCAAGGGCTCGGGCATGATCGCCCCCGACATGGCGACCATGCTGGGCTTCGTCTTCACCGACGCCAAGGTGCCGGCCGGCGTCCTGCAGAAGCTGCTGGCCGACGCCGCCGATAAATCGCTGAACTGTGTCACCGTGGACGGCGATACCTCGACCAGCGACACGCTGCTGCTGGTCGCCACCGGTGCCGCCCGCCACGCGCCGATCGAGGAGGCTGACGATCCCGTCCTGGTCGACTTCAAGCGGGCGCTGGACGAGGTGCTGATCGAACTGGCGCAGCTTCTCGCGCGCGACGGCGAGGGCGCCACCAAGTTCGTCACCATCAACGTCGGCGGCGCCTCCTCGAACGGTGCCGCGCGCAAGATCGGCCTCGCGGTCGCCAATTCGCCGCTGGTCAAGACCGCCATCGCCGGCGAGGACGCCAACTGGGGCCGCATCGTCATGGCGGTCGGCAAGTCGGGCGAGCGCGCCGACCGCGACAAGCTGCGCATCTCGATCGGCGGCGTCCGCATCACCGACGGTGGCCAGGTCGTGCCGAACTATGACGAGACGCCGGTCACCCGGCACATCAAGGGCACCGATATCGTGATCGACATCGATCTCGGCATCGGACGTGGCCGCGCCACCGTGTGGACCTGCGATCTGACGCACGGCTACATCGACATCAACGGCAGCTACCGTTCTTGAGTTCGAGTTTCGATGAAGAATGTCCTGGCGGTCCGCCGCCGCTGGGCAATCGCCCGCTCGTGCTGGTCGCCGCCGTCGCCCTGGTAGATATCGATGGCCGCGTGCTGATCGCGCAACGTCCCGCCGGCAAGTCGATGGCCGGCCTGTGGGAGTTTCCCGGCGGCAAGGTCGATCCCGGCGAAACGCCCGAGCAGGCGCTGGTGCGCGAGCTGCACGAGGAACTCGGCATCGAGACCGCCACGAGCTGTCTCGCGCCCATCGCCTTCGCCAGCCACGGCTACGAAAAGTTTCACCTGCTGATGCCGGTCTTCGTCTGCCGCAAGTGGAACGGCATCGCGCAGCCGCGCGAGGGCCAGACGCTGAAATGGGTGGCACCCCTAGAACTCTCCCGCTATCCCATGCCCCCCGCCGACCTGCCGCTGGTGGGCCTGCTGCGCGACCTTCTCTAATCATGCTCCTCTCTCCCCGCTAGGGGGAGAGGTTGGGTGAGGGGGCAAGAGCGAGCCTTTGGAAAATGGAAAGTATTCTGCACCAAACACTTGAAGGCCGCGTCGTTACCGAGGCGGAGATTGTGCACGATTACGTTCAGCTAGCCTTCGGTGATGGAATTGGCGTGTCGATCTTCAACGAGATGCTGATCAGCCCTCGACCAGCGTCAGTAGGCACGCTCGTCGGAAAGATCGTTGCCTTGGTCAAAGAGACTGAAAGCCGGATTGAGATTAACTTCGCCGACGGATCGCGCATTGATATCGACATGCGTCCGATAGCATACCGCGGCCCTGAAGCCTTAGTGTTGCATCGCCAAGGGTTACCTACCGTTGTTTGGAACTAACTGATATCCGCTTGCCCCCTCACCCAACCTCTCCCCCTAGCGGGGGAGAGGAGCTTGAAAGGGATCAAGTCGTCGCCGGCAGCGACGATCCTTCGCGCCAGCTGAGCAGGGTGCGGAAGATGACGGCTTGCACCGTGGCGGCGACGGCGGCGCCGGCATAGGAGACCAGCAGGGCCACCGTCCAGGTGACGACGGCGGCGGCTTCCTGCGCTCCCAGCACGCCGCTCATCACGCCGAGGGTGACGAATGTCGCCATCGTGGTGGCGATGGCGCTCGCGAAGAAGGTCAAGAACAGCACGCCGATGATGGTCCAGCCGTTGCCGCGGCCCCAGGTCCACGACAGGCGCGGCGAGAACGGCACGTCGACGGCCGTGGCGGCAAGGCCCCAGCTCACGCGCAGTGCCAGCAAGACGGAAATCATGAATCCCAAGCCGAGCGGTGCGGCCAGCGCCTGGCGCCGGGCGGCGTCGGGGTCGATCGCTACGCCCGACTTCAGCATGCCGTAGTCGATCGTCCCGGCAGTGAGGACGAACGCGGTGATCAGCACGAAGGTGATGCCGCCCACCTTGATCAGGTGCAGAAGATAGGCCGTCTCGCGCGGCGACCAGCCGAGGCCGGGCAGACGGTCGACGCCGTTCGGCCCCAGCAGCACGAGGCGCTGCCAGGCGACCATGAACATGACCGTCGGCACGACATCGAGCGCCTTCTCGGTCAGCACGGCGTAGATCGACTCCTGGTTCAGCGCATTGCCGATCAGGCGGATGGCGAGCGACACGATCCACGGGATCGTGACGAGATGGAAGAAGGCGCGGAGGTTGGCGAAGAAGAAGCCGAAGCTCTCCGTCAGCACGGAGCTGAACGACAATTTGACGACAGGCACGATCTAGCTCCGCTCCACTTTTTCGCCGGCACTGTACTCGGCGGTTCCCAGCGCCTCGGCCAGCCGGTGCGCGGCGCTGCCCGGTTTCAGCGGCTTGGGCTGCGAGGCATGCGGCGCCCAGCCATGCAGGAACAGCACCTCGAAACTTGCCGCCACCCGGCCGGAGGGCAGCGCGAAGCGCTCGCCATAGATTTCCGCCGCCCGGAGCAGCGTGGCGCGCCGCGCCAGGCCGCGGCGGCGCTCAAGGATGAGATTGCCCTCGCCCATCGCGCCGAGGTCGCGCATCAGCGCCAGCGCGCTCTCATAGTCGACCTCGATCGTCTCGCCATCGGCCACCGGCAGCGCGAAGCCTGCCCGTTGCAGCAGGCCCGCCGCGTCGCGCAAGTCGGCGAACGGCGACACCCGCGGGCTGAGCCCGCCCTCGATCTCGCTCTCCGCCGCGGCCAGCGCCTGGCGCAGCTGCCACAACGTGCCGCCGCCCAGCATGGCGCCGAGGAAGAGTCCGTCCGGCTTCAGGATGCGGCCGATCTGGATCAGCGTGCCGGGCAAGTCGTTGACCCAATGAAGCGACATGGCGCTCAGCACCAGGTCGAAGCTCCGCGGCGCAAAGGGCAGGGCTTCCTCGTCGGCCACCACGGCCGGTCCGCCGGCGCTCCGGGCGAAGGCAAGGCCGAGATCGCTGCGCACGAGTTGCCCGACGGCGGTCCGTTCGCCCGCAGTGGATTTCTGAAGGGCCGTCGCGACCTCGTCACCATGGCAGCCGAGATCGAGCGCCAGCGTGAAGCCCCGGCGCACGTCATCCAGCCGCTCGACCAGGCGCTCGGCAATCTCGCGCTTGAGAAAGGCCTGGCGGTCCCAACCACGCGCCGCGCGATCGCGGCGCTGGCGCAGTACCGTGCGGTCGAAGACCAGAAGAGGGTCGGGCGTGTTCACGGCCCGTATGTAAGGTGAAAGCGCGCCGACGGGTAGGCCCCCAAAGATCCCTCGCCTGCGGCTCGGGATGACAATATTGCCTCAGTAAAGTTGTCATCCCAAGCCGCAGGCGAGGGATCCTTATCTGCCTTCATCCGGGCATATTTGGCCGGTCCAATCTGCCGATGTTGTCCCCGGCCTTGAGGACTGCCTGCGCGAACGCCGGTCGGCTGCTGCTCGATTCAGTGTTGCCGCCGCTTTGTCTCGGGTGCGGCGAAATCGTCGATGCGGCGGGCGCGCTCTGCGCCGGCTGCTGGCAGGGGTTCTCTTTTATTGCGCCGCCCCAGTGCGCGTGCTGCGGCGACCCATTCGCCGAGCATCTGGGCGAGGGCGCCCTCTGTGCCGCCTGCCTGGCCCGGCCGCCGAAGTTCCGTCGGGCGCGCGCGGCGCTGGCCTACGACACGCAGAGCCGCCGGCTGGTGCTGCCGTTCAAGCATGGCGACCGTACCGATATCGCCCGCGCCTGCGGCGGTTGGATGGCGCGGGCCGGAGCCGATCTTCTGGCCGAGGCCGACCTGATCGCCCCGGTGCCGCTGCATTGGCGGCGGCTGCTGGTGCGGCGCTACAATCAGGCGCAGCTGCTCGCCCGAACCGTGGTGCGGGCCGCCCTGTCGGATGCCGCCAGCAACGCCGCCAGCCGTCTGGCCCCGGACCTGCTGCGGCGCCGGCGATGGACGGGATCGCAGGCGGGCCTCAGGGCCAAGGAACGGCGGCACAACGTCCGCGAGGCCTTCGACATTCATCCGCGCTGGGCGGCCGGGGTGGCGGGCAAGACCGTGCTGCTGGTCGACGACGTGCTGACCACCGGCGCCACGGCCGAGGCCTGCGCCCGCGTTCTGCAACGCGGCGGGGCCCGCCACGTCGACGTGCTGACGCTGGCGCGTGTCGTGCGGCCAGCGGTATAGTCAGCCCCAAGGAGATCCCGATGGCCAAGATCGAAATCTACACCACGCCGTTCTGCGGCTACTGCGCCCGCGCCAAGGGCCTGCTCGACGACAAGGGCGCGGCCTACGACGAGACGGACGTGATGATGGACGACAAGAAGCGCACCGAGATGCGCGAGCGCGCCAAGCGCACGACCGTCCCGCAGATCTTCATCAACGGCCAGCATATCGGCGGCTCCGACGAACTCGCCGCCCTCGAGCAGGCCGGCAAGCTTGACGCGCTGCTCGCCCAACCGGGCTGAGGAGCTTTTATCCATGGCGAATACGTTCAAGGCCGGTCTGATCCAGACCAACGTCAGCAACGAGATGGCCGAGAACGTGGCCTTCGTGCGCGAGCAGGCGCGGCTTGCCCGCGACGCCGGCGCCGACTTCATCATGACGCCGGAGAACACCGGCCTGATCGGCGCCAACCGCGCCGAGACGCTGGAGAAGGCGCAGATCGAAGAGACGCACGGCATGCTCGCCGCCTGCCGTGCCGCTGCGCGCGAGACCGGCACCTGGTTCCTGCTGGGCGGTATCCATGTCCGTATCGAGGGCGAGGAGCAGATCCGCAACCGCTCCTACATGATCGATTCCGCTGGGAACATCGTGGCGAGCTACGACAAGATCCATATGTTCGATGTCCGCCTGGCCGGTGGTGAGAACTATTTCGAGTCGGCGACCTTCAAGCCGGGCGACCGCGCGGTACTGGCCGAGACGCCATGGGGCGTGATGGGCATGACCATCTGCTACGATCTGCGCTTCCCCTATCTCTATCGCGAACTGGCGCATGCCGGCGCCACGATGCTATCGATCCCGTCGTCCTTCACGGTGCCGACGGGCAAGGCGCACTGGCACACCATCCTGAGGTCGCGCGCCATCGAGACCGGCTGCTTTGTCTTTGCGCCCGCGCAGGTGGGCACGCACAAGGGTTCGGGCCGCAAGACCTACGGCCATTCGATCGCCATCGCCCCGTGGGGCGAGGTGCTGGCCGATGCCGGCGGCGAAAATGCAGGCTTCGTCGTGGCCGATGTCGATCTCGCGAAGGTCGAGGAAGCCCGCAAGATGGTGCCGTCGCTGCAGCACGACCGGAAGTATGTGGCGCCCGTGCTGCACAAGGCTACGGTCGCCAAGGCGGCGGAGTAGCTCATCCGGACCGCGGGCCTCCAGGCCCGCATCAGGACATCAGCGGGCCTGGAGGCCCGCGGTCCGTTATGAAATCAGACGCGCCGCGATCCGCTGCACCATCGCCATCTTCGGCTCGCTGATCATCCGCGCCTCGTAGGCGATCACCGAGAAGCGGTCGCGCACCAGCTCCAGCAACTCGCCGTCGTTCAGCAGGAATTCCGGCCGGCTCGGTTTGCCGAAGCGTTCGTTGCCAATCATGAAAGTCTCGTAGAGCAGCATGCCGCCGGGCTGCAGTGCGGCGAACAGGTGCGGGAACAGCGGCCGGTGCAGGTAGTTGGTCACCACCACCGCGCCGAACGTGCGGCCGGCCAGCGGCCACGGGCTGCCGTCCTCGAGATCGGCCGCGACCACTTCGATGTTGTCGGCGGCAGCGAGGCCGCTCACCTCGCGGTCGATTGCCGTCACGGGGTGGCCGCGCTCGGCGAAGAAGCGCGTGTGCCGCCCGTTGCCGGCGGCGACGTCGAGAACGGCGACGCCCGGCGGCACGAGGCCAGCCCACGTGGCGATCCAGGAGGAGACTGTCATTTCTTGCGGCCTCCCGCGGCCTTCAGGTTCAGGAGATTGCCCGACAGGATCAGCGCCGCGCCCAGCACGGTGAAAGTATCGACGCGCTCGCCATAGATCAGCCAGCCGGCGAGTGCGGCCAGCGGCACGCGCAGGAAATCCATGGGGACCACGATGGTGGCGTCGGCATGCAGCATCGCCCGCGTCAGGCAATAGTGCGAGTAGGTGCCGAGGAAGGCGATGACGACGATCCAGCCCCAGACGGTGGCGGAGGGCCAGCGCCAGACGGCGAGGGCCGGCACGAACCCGATCGCCGACTGGATGACCAGCATCCAGAACAGGATGACCACGACACTGTCGGTGCGGGTGAGCGACTTCACCATGGTGAGGGAGATGGCGAAGCCAACGGCGGCGGCGAGCGCGATCAACTGGCCGGGCACGATCTCGTTGGCGCCGGGCCGCACGATGACGACGACGCCGACCACGCCCAGCACGATCGCCAGGTTCTTCCACAGGCCCATGCGTTCGCCGAGGAAGGCGACCGCCAGGATCGCCGTCCAGATCGGCATGGTGAACTCGATCGAGATGACCTGGGCGAGCGGGATCAGCGTCAGGGCGAGGAACCAGGCGAATTGCGCGCTGTAGTGCACCACGTTGCGCACGAGGTGCTGCCAGGGCCGCGACGTCTTCAGCGCGGCAAAGCCGCCGCCCAGGTGGATCAGCGGATAGAGCATGACGAGGCCGATCAACGAGCGCATCGCCATGATCTGGAAGACATCGAGCTCGCGTGTCGCCTCGCGGCCGGCGATCGCCATCAGCAGCATCGCCGACAGCCATCCGGCCATCCAGAAGGCGGCTTTGGTATTGGAAGGCTGATGGTCCATCGGCGGTCGCGCGGGGGTCCGGCGGCAGTGTCACAGGGGGCGGGGCGCGACAATCGGGCCTTGCGTCCGGCGCGACAAGCCACCATTTTTCAGAGGTCATGATTTTGTATCGCCTGCGCTGCGCCAAGGGCCACGAGTTCGACAGCTGGTTCAAGGACGGCAAAACCTACGAGCGTCAGGAAAAGCGTTCCCTGATCGGCTGTCCGGCATGCGGAAGCGCCAAGATCACGCGGGCGCCGATGGCGCCGCGCATCGGCAAAGGTGGCCAGGGACGCGGCGAGAGCGTCGAGGCGCCTGTCGAGACGCCGGCCGTTACGGCCCCAGCCCCCGATCCCCAGATGGCAGCCCTTGCCCGGGCCATTCCCAAGGAAATGCGCGAAACGCTGCTCAAGTTGCGCGAACAGGTCGAGACGAACCTCGAGCCGGTCGGCGAGAAGTTCGCCGAAGAAGCGCGCAAGATCCATTATGGCGAGAGCGACAAGCGCGGCATCTACGGCCAGACCACCGACGAGGAAGCCGAAGCACTGGCTGACGAGGGCATCGAGTTCGGCCGCCTGCCCTGGATCCCGCGCGGGAACTAGAAATGGCCGGCGCAGTGGCGCTGCCGACGGGAAGCCGTATCGCCGGGCTGTATGCAGGCGCCGATCTGGCCGATGCCTTTGCGATCGGCCTGCCGCAGGGCACCACCTGCGACATTGAAACCCTCACACGCTTCATGCTGAGCGACCGGGCGCTCTGGTTTCGCCTTCTCAATGGCGTGCGCGATGCGGCGGTGGCCGGCTTTGGCATCAAGACGTCGCGCCAGCTTCGCCAGGCGTCGAGCACCGACGGCGTGGCGCGGATCTATATCTTTCGCGTCTACGAGATCGCCCGGGACGAGGCGGTCCTGGGCGAGGACGACAAGCACCTCGACTTCAGGGTCTCGGTTCTGCGCCGATCCGGCGACATCGTCGTCACCACGGTCGTGCACTGCCATAACCTGCTGGGCCGGCTCTATCTGGCGCTGATCACGCCCTTTCATCGTCTCGTCGTGAAGTCGATGCTGCGGCGCGCGGCCCGCCGGGGCTGGCCTCGGTTGACTCGAGTAGGAATATAGGGTAGGATTCTCGGGACGGAATATTATTGTCTGATGCAGGAGGCCTCCGAAACACCCGCGAAAAAGAGCCCGATCCGGAATTTGAGAATGTCGCGTTTCATGCGACATCGCCGGGCCAGCGGCATCGGTAAATTATTCAGTCAATTCAATGGTTTGACGGCTCAAATGGCGATCTGGAAGGCGTGCGCTACGGTTTTTTACTTTGTCGCGTTCCGTGCGACTCCGAACAGCATGTAGTTCACGTCGAGATCGGTCCTGTTCAGGCTCCAGGCGCGGCTGAGGGGGCTATAGACCACGCCCACGATCTCCTGGGTCTCGATGCCACCGGCCGCGAGGCCGCGCACGACCTCGGAGGGCTTCAGGAATTTCTTCCAGTCGTGGGTGCCGCGCGGCAGCCAGCCCAGGACGTATTCGGCGCCGACGATGGCCAGCGCCCAGGCCTTGGCGGTGCGGTTGAGCGTCGACAGGAACAAGAGGCCGCCGGGCTTCACCAGCCGGCCAATGGAGGCAAGGAACAGGTCGACGTCGGCCACGTGCTCGACGATCTCCAGCGCCAGCACGATGTCGTATTGCCCGCCACCCTGATCGATGGAGATGGCGAGCGCCTCGGCGGTGTCCTGGCGATAGTCGATGGCGAGGCCCTGCTTCTCGGCATGGAGAGCGGCGACGGCGATATTGCGGGCAGCGGCATCGATGCCGGTCACGGTGGCGCCGAGCCTGGCCATCGGTTCGCTGAGCAGGCCACCGCCGCAGCCGATGTCGAGGACCGAAAGTCCGTGCAGCGGCTGGCCCGACAGCGCCTCGCGGCCCCAGTGGGCGGCGGCGCGGTCGCGGATATAGCCGATGCGGACGGGCCCCAGGCGATGCAGCGGCGCGAACTTGCCGGTGGGGTCCCACCACTCGTCGGCGATGCGCGAAAAGCGCTCGATCTCGGCCGGATCGACCGTGGAGGCGTGCCGGTTATGCGTGGTCTGGCTCATGGCTACCCTTGACCCATATGGCGCCGTCGGTGTCTATACCCCGCTTTCCGGGCAGCAGCTTGCCCTTCGAGTGGATTCTTCGAGTGGATTCATGGCGCGCATCGTTCTGAAGTTTGGCGGCACCTCCGTAGGCGACATCGAGCGGATCAAGAATGCCGCGCGCAAGGTCAAAGGCGAGGTCGCGCGCGGCAACCAGGTCGCGGTCGTGGTCTCGGCCATGTCGGGTGCCACCAACCAGCTGGTGAAGTGGGTCAACGAGATCGCCCCCCTGCCGGATCCGCGCGAGTACGACGTCGTCGTGGCGACCGGCGAACAGGTCACCATCGGCCTGTTGGCGCTGGCGCTGCAGCAGGAGGGCGTGAAGTCGCGCTCGTGGGGGTCGTGGCAGATCCCGATCCGGACCGACGACGCCCACAGCAAGGCGCGCATCGTCGACATCGACACCGCCGAGATGGTCAAGAGCCTCGAGGCGGGCGAGGTGCCGATCGTGCCGGGCTTCCAGGGCGTCTCGCCCGAGGGTCGCGTGACGACGCTGGGCCGCGGCGGCTCGGACACCTCGGCGGTGGCCTTGGCTGCCGCGCTAAAAGCCGACCGCTGCGATATCTACACCGACGTCGATGGCGTCTACACGACCGATCCCCGGATCGTCGAGAAGGCGCAGAAGATCGATCGCGTGACCTACGAGGAAATGCTCGAAATGGCGTCGCAGGGCTCGAAGGTGCTGCAGACGCGCTCAGTCGAGCTCGCAATGAATCATCATGTGCGCGTGCAGGTGCTGTCGTCGTTTGACGCCGCACTCGGCAGCGACCTGCCCGGCACTCTGGTTGTGGACGAGGACGAAATCATGGCTCAGGGACTCGAGAAATCCGTCGTGAGCGGCATTGCCTTCTCCAAGGACGAGGCCAAGGTCACGGTCACCCACGTGCCCGACCGGCCGGGCGTGGCGGCGGCGATCTTCGGACCGCTGGCGGCCGCCAACATCAACGTCGACATGATCGTGCAGAACGTCTCGCTCGACGGCAGCTCGACCGACATCACCTTCACGGTGCCGCGGGCCGATCTCGCCCGCGCGGTGCAGCGGCTGGAGGAAGCCAAGGCCGACCTCAAGTTCGCCGAGGTCAAGTCCGACATCAACGTCGCCAAGGTGTCGGTGATCGGCGTCGGCATGCGCAGCCATGCCGGCGTGGCGCTGAAAATGTTCGAGACGCTCGCGGCCAAGGGCATAAACATCCAGGTGATCTCGACGTCGGAGATCAAGATCAGTGTCCTGCTCGCCGCCGAATACACCGAGCTCGCGGTCCGCGCCTTACATACGGCTTACGATCTCGACGCGGCGTGAACGCATAAGTTTCTCTCTTGCTGATACGAATAAGCCGGTAGGCAGTTCGGCGCGGGTCTTGCTATAAGCAGGCCATGCGCGCGGCACTCACCTGCAAGGCTTGCCTGAACGCCCGGCCGATGGCGGCGTGGCGAGCTTGCGCCTGCGCCATCGACCGCAACTTCGTCGTCATCCGACTCAAGTATCCCGCGGTCTGACCATGGAGAGAACAACTCCACCGGCCGGACCGCGAATGCTCCTCAAGCGGCTCCGGGACACGATGGCGCGTGCCGGTTCCGTCGAGGATACGCTGGCCGAGGTCGTGCGCCTGGTCGCCAACGAGATGGTGGCCGAGGTCTGCTCGATCTACCTGCTGCGCGCCGGCGAGGTGCTGGAACTGTTCGCGACGCAAGGCCTCAATCCCTCGGCGGTGCACCGCACA
>CANJHI010000131.1 GCA_947474005.1 Alphaproteobacteria bacterium
CCTGCGCCGGCCGCGGCCGCCGCCGTCGAGGTCCGCCCGGTCGAAGCAGCGAGGCCGGAGCGCGAGACCAGCCGGCTAAGGCGCCTGCTCACTGTCGGCGGCACGCTCTTAGGCTTGTTCGTGGCCTACCAGATCCTCGTCTATTTCGTGGCCTACACCGACGACGCCTATGTCCGGTCCGACCTCGTGGCCGTGGCGCCGCAGATCACCGGGCGGGTCATCAAGGTCCATGTCGTCGACAACCAGACCGTCAAGAAGGGCGACAGACTGGTGAGCATCGATCCGGTGCCGTTCCAGCTCGTGGTCAACCAGACCAAGGCGCAGATCGAGAAGTCGACGGCGCTGCTCAAGGTGGCGCAGGAGGAACTCAACTCCGCGACGGCGGCGCTCGAGGCCTCGACCTCGGCGCATACCTACGCTCTTCAGCAGCAGGTTCGTTACTCCGACCTTGCGAAACAGCAGTACGCCCCGGTCGAGGAGTTGGACCGGACCAACGATGCGCTGCGCCGATCGGCGGCCGAGATGACGATCTCCCAGATCGCGATCAACAAGGCGCAGACCGGCATCCTGGCGCATCAGGCCGACATCGCCCTGGCCAAGGCGGAGAACGCCACGGCGCAATGGAACCTCGATCGCACCGAGATCCCGTCGCCGATCAACGGGGCGATCACCAATCTCACACTTCAGCCCGGCGATACCGGTACGATCAACATCCCCTTCATCGGCATTGTGGACTCCGATGCCTGGCGCATCATGGCCAACTACAAGCAGGACTATATCCGCTCTTTCACCATCGGCGGCGAAGCCTGGGTGTGGCTGGACAGCGAGCCGTTCCATTTCCATCGCGCCAAGATCACCGGCATCGCCCGTGGCATCAGTCGCGATCCCGGCATCGACAAGCTGCTGCCTTATGTGGCGCCGACCACCGACTGGATCCGCCTGCAGCGGCGCATTCCCGTGACCATCGTGCTGGTGGATAAGCCGCCCGACGGCAAGCTCTACATGGGCGCCGACGCGCGAACGATCATCTTCACGCCATGAGGGATCCGTCCCGTCCGGAACCGAAGGAGTCCATCCTCCAGTCGGTGATGGCGGACTTCAGCGACGCCTGGGACATGGTCGAGAACGCGCTCCGGAACTGGTGGCGCGAGATCGGCGAGCTGGGCACGGACCCGGCGCGGTCCAGGCAATGCCTGGTCGCGGCCATCACGGTGCCTCTGGCGACCACGATGGCGTTGTGGCTCGAGGTCGACTCGATATGGTGGGCGGCCATCAGCGGCTACATGACGATCATGTCGACCGGGGCGGCCTCGCTGAAGCGCGGCGTGCTGCGCATGATCGGCACGGCCGCTGGCGCGGTGGCGGGCTTCATCATGGCGCGATGGCTGCCTTACGACCATTTCGCGCTCTACCTGTTCCTGGCCGGCGTCACCATGCTGGGCGTGATCGCCATGCAGGTCAGTCCGCACGGGCTCGCCTGGCTGTTCTTCACCATCACCACCACGATGGTGCTGTTGATGTCGCTGGAGAATCCCCAGCAGGCGGTCCACGTCGCCTTCTATCGAACCTACGAGGTGGCGATCGGCGTCGTGGCCTCGGCCATCGTCTCCAACCTTCTGCTGCATTGGCATGCCGACCCGCCGCCCACGCAACCCGGCTGGCGCCATTTGCTCGGCGCGCAGTGGCCGGCGGTGCTGCACGGCATGCGCGCGGCGATCTCCGTCGTCGTGGTGCTGAATGTCTGGATTTTGATGGACCTGCCGCAGCTCAGCGAAATGGCCATCACCGTCGCGGTGGTGATGTCGGCCCCGGTGATCGGCAACAGCAGCCTCGGCACACGGCATGCCGTTGCCGAACGGTCGTTGCACCGCTTCCTCGGATGTTTCCTGGGCGGCATCGCCGCCCTCCTGTGCCTCGCCATTCAGATCGAGTCGTTTCCCTGGTGGCTCGCGATGATCGGCGGCAGCGTGTGGATAGGCATGCACATCCAGTTGGGCAAGCACGGGGTCGGTTATGTCGGCACCCAGGCGGCGTTCGTCTTCATCGTCACGCTGATCCAGGGTCCGGCGCCGCCCACCAGCATCATGCCGGGCATTGATCGTTTTGTGGGCATCATGGGGGGCCTTGCGATCCTGCTCACCGTGTCGCTGATGCTGTGGCCCAACGAAGCCGAGCGCAAGGAACAGCTCGAACAGTGAGGCTATGCAAATCGCGCGCAGCCGTCGTCGGACAGCGCGCTTGTCCTATAGGGAAGGGACGCTAGGTTCCGCGCGATGACCGCGAATACGCCTCAGGCGTCTCCTCCGACCGACCGTATCCTGCGCGCCGTCCTGGCCATCCTGTTCTCGGTATCGTGCTTCTCGGTCCTCAACGCGATTTCCAAGACATTGATGCAGACCTATCCCGCGGCCGAGGTCGTGTGGGCGCGCTACGTCGTGGCCTTCGGTTTCATGCTGGTGCTGTTCCTGCCGCGGAGCGGCCTGAACCTTTTCCGCTGGCGCAATATCGGCAGCCAGATCATCCGCGGCTCGCTGCTGTTCTGCTCGTCGCTTCTGTATTTTCACGGGCTGGTTCACATGCCGCTGGCTTCGGCGGCGTCGATCTCACTCACCAGCCCGTTGATCGTGACGGCGCTGTCGGCGCGCTTCCTGGATGAACCGGTGGGCACCAAGCGCTGGATCGCCGTGTCCGTGGGCTTTGTCGGCGCGCTGATCGTGGTGCGGCCGGGGGCCGCCAATTTCAACTGGTACGCGCTCCTGATCGTGGCCAGCACCGTGAGCAGCGCGCTCTACCAGCTCTATTCGCGGCGCTACGGTCAGACCGAGCGGCCCGATGCCTCGGCCACCATGGCCACCATCGTCGGCACCGTGGCCGCCGTGCCCTTCCTGCCGTTCGCCTGGGTGACCCCGGTCCTGGGCTGGGACATCGTGCTGTTCCTGTGCCTCGGCGCCATGGCCGCCATCGGTCATTACTTCCTCACCATCGCCTACAGCCAGGCGCCGGCCGCCGTGGTGGCGCCGTTCAACTACACGCAGCTCCTGGGCGCGGCGATCCTGGGCTATCTGATCTTCGACAACTTCCCCGATTTCTGGACCTGGGTCGGGGCGGGCGTGATCGTCTGCTCAGGCCTCTACCTTGGCCACCAGGAGCGGCTCCGGTATCTGGCGATGGTTCGGCCGAACAAGATTTGATCAGTTGACCAAGTTTTAGCCTGTCTTGGCTCTTCCGGACCGCGAGCCTGCGGCCCGTTCATGATCATGATGCGGGCCGAAGGCCCGCGGCCCGCACCGCCATGAGCGCTATTTCCCGTAGTGGCACATCCCTTGCTTGAAATCTGACAGCGCAGAATCGCTTCGCGCGATTCTTTCTCGGTTGGCGTGCCGGCAATTTCGAAGACGGCTGTCGTTCGCGACGGCTGTCGAGGAGTCGTCTGGGCCAGAACACCGACAGAGCCGAAATCCCACTGCCACCAATCTGCTGCCAGCAATGTGCTGATCGAGGGAGGACACGTCATGTGTGACCGAATTGGCTGTATGCATTTTCCCAAGCTTTCCGAGATGGATTTTTCCGGGGCGGCCGCCGTGCCGTCGCGGCGCGGGTTCCTGAAGGGCGCCGCGGCCGTCAGCACCATCACCATGGCGGCGGGGCCGGGCCTGTTCATGGGCGGGCCGGCACATGCGGCCGGCGCTCTCAAGTCGACCCATGGCACCGGCTTCTGCAATCTCAACCTGTTCCTCGCCCATTCGCGGCAATACGCCAAGGCCAGCGGCACCGAACTGATGTTCGTCAACACGCCGACGTCGGCCGAGATGGTGACTTTCCTCGGCATGGGCCAGGTCGATCTCGGCCTGATGCCCTACACCAGCTTCATGGCGCTCTATGACGCCGGTGCGCCGGTCAAGATCGTGGCTGGCGGAGGCGTCGAGGGCTGCGCCATCGTCGCGCGTCCTGGGCTCGATACGCCGGAGAAGCTCAAGGGCAAGACGCTGGGTACCTTCCAGCTCGATACGCTGGAGGTCATGCCCTACGACTACCTGAAGAAGCACAAGATCTCCTTCAAGGACATCAAGGTCCGCTACATGGGCAACACGCCCGAGGCGGTCGAAGCCTTCAAGGCCGGCGCCATCGACTGGATCTGCACAATCGAACCTTATGCGTCCGCCCTGGTGAATGACGTCAAGGGCGCGGTCATGCTGACCAACGGCATCGATCTCTATGGCAAGGGCTACACTGACTGCATCCTCGCCGCGCGGTCGAGCTTGATGAAGGATAATCCCGCCGGCCTCAAGGCCATCATCAAGAGCATGATGCAGGCCCAGCTCGACGCCGAGACCCAGACCGACGACGTGCTGAAGGAGCTGGTCGGCAAGTACTACAAGACCTCGATGGAGAACGCGAAGATCGCCCAGGGCAAGCAGCCGGCGATCGTCGATGCGCGCAGCCAGACCGACTTCATTCTGCAGCGCACCGACAGCGTCATGGAGATGGGCTACATCAAGAAGAAGCCCGGCCGCGATGCCATCGACTGGACGCTGCTCGAAGAGGTGATCAAGGAGAACCCCGACCTCTACGGCAAGCTCAAGTACAAGTCTGCCTGATGGCCGTCGTTACGCGCGACGGTGAAGCGGGCGTCGCCGCCGGAGCATCCCGCCCGGCGGCGGCAACCCGGCTGCTCGGCTCCCGTCTGTTCGCATCCATGGCGGGGCTCGACTGGCTGGCCAAGGTCTGGTGGACCTGCCTGTCGATCAGCCTGTTCGCCGGACTCTGGGAACTGTGCTGGGCGATGGGCTGGGCCGATCCCAAGCTTCTGCCGCCGCCGCATATTTTCCTCGGCAACATCGCCGAGCAGGGCAGGTTCTTCAACACGGCGACGCGCTGGCAGGTCGGAACGTCCATGACCGAAGGCCCATCAGCCTTCGAGTCTGTGCTGATCACCGGCGCCGCCACCACGGCGCGCGTGTTCGCGGGCCTGGTCATTGCCTCGGTGCTGGCGATCGGGGTCGGGGTTCTGGTCCGCTACTACCGGTTCTTCGACCGGCTGGTGCTGCCCACCATCACCTTGCTGTCGCCGGTGTCGCCGATCGCCTGGCTGCCGGTGGCAATCTTCCTGTTCGGCATCGGCAATGCGCCGGCGATCTTCATGGTGGTGGTGGCGCTGTTCTTCCACATGGTGCTGGCGACCATCAATCAGATCGATACCGTCAAAACCAACTTCATCAACGTGGCGCGCACCATGGGCGCCTCCAAGCCGCAGATCTACGCCCGCGTCATCGTGCCCGCCATCCTGCCCGGCATGCTCCAGGTACTGCGCATGAACCTGTTCGGTGCCTGGATGGTGGTGCTGGTGGCCGAATCGACCGGTGTCGGCTACGGCATGGGCCAGGTCATCATGCTGGCGCGCAACACGTTCAATCCGTCGCTGGTGTTCTTCACCATCGCCGTGATCGGGGTGCTGGGCTTTGCCTTCGACTGGCTGCTACGCATGGCGCAGCGCCGCATCCTCTACTGGCTGCCCGATACCGCGGAGAGATTGCGTGTCCTCTGAAATCGCACCCCATTTCTCCTCCAAGGACGCGGTCGTCTGCCGCGGCGTCGGCAAGACCTGGGCGGCCGGCACCAAGCGCGCGCACGAGGCGCTGCGCGACATCGACCTCGACATCAAACCTGGCGAGTTCGTGGTCTTCCTCGGGCCCTCGGGCTGCGGCAAGAGCACTTTGCTCTACCTGATCGCCGGCCTCGAGGACGCGACCGGCGGCCAGATCTGGTCGTTCAGCGACAAAGTCGAGATGCCGTCGCCCGAGCGCAGCCTGATTTTCCAGGAGACCTCGCTCTTCCCGTGGCTGACGGTGTGGCAGAACGTGAGCTTCGGTCTTGCCATCCGTGGCGCCTCGCAGGAGGAGCGCCGCAAGGTCGCGGCCGAAGCGCTGCAGCGCGTCGGCCTGATCGCCGCCATGGACAAGCGGCCCGATGAACTCTCGGGTGGCATGCGCCAGCGCGTGGCAGTCGCCCGCGCGCTCGCCATGCGGCCAAAAGTGTTGCTGATGGACGAGCCTTTCGCGGCGCTTGACGTGCAGACCCGTGCCCGCATGCAGGATTTCCTGCTCGATGTCTGGCGCGACTCAGGCGCTTCGGTGCTGTTCGTCACCCATCATATCGACGAGGCGGTGGCGCTGGCCGACCGGGTCGTGGTGTTCACGTCGCGGCCCGGCCGCATCAAGACGATCTATCCGATCGACCTGCCCCGGCCGCGCAACCTCTTCTCGCGCGAGGCCGAAACGATCCGTATCCAGCTCACCGAGCTGTTGCGCGACGAGGTCGATCGCGCCTTCGCTGAGCAGGAAGCTTTCGCGACGCCCGCCTAACCGCCACCATCTTGGATCGCCACAGGAGAAGCCAACCATGGCCACCAGTCTCGTCCGCAGCCGCGCCGCCATCACCGGCACCAAGGATCGCTTCACCTGGAACGAGATCAAGGACGGCGCCGTCCTCCAGGAGGACGGTGTCATCGTGGCCGTCGGCACCTACGACGACCTGCATGCCAAGCACCCGACCGTGCCGGTGATCGGCAGCGGCAAGGAGATCCTGCTGCCGGGCTTCGTCAACGGCCATCATCACGTCGGTCTCACGCCGGTGCAGCTGGGTTCCCCCGACATGCCGCTGGAGCTGTGGTTCATCACCCGCATGGTGATCCGCAATCTCGATCTCTATCTCGATACGCTCTACTCGGCCTTCGAGATGATCGGCTCGGGCATCACCACGGTGCAGCACATCCAGGGCTGGATGCCGGGCACCTTGCCCGACGTCGAGAAGCGAGCGAACGAGACGATCAAGGCGTACGAAGATATCGGCATGCGGGTTTCGTACTGCTACGCGGTGCGCGACCAGAACCGGCTGGTCTACCAGGCCGACGAGGAGTTCGTGGCCAGCCTGCCGGCGGAGCTACGCGACCCGATGAAGCGCTGGTTCGAGCGCTTCAAGATGAGCCTCGACGATGCGATGGACATGTTCAAGTCGTTCCATTCGCAGCACCACAACAAGCGGCGGGTGAAGATCCAGCTCGCCCCGGCCAACCTGCACTGGTGCTCGGACAAGGCGCTGACGCTGCTGTCGGATGCCTCGTCCAAGTACGACGTGCCGATGCACATGCATCTGCTCGAGACCGCCTACCAGAAGGAATATGCCTGGCGGCGCGGCAAGTGCACGGCACTGGAATACATCGACCGCTTCGGCATGGTGAACAAGCGGCTGACGCTCGGCCACGGCGTGTGGCTGAACGAGAAGGACATCGACCGGCTGGCCGAAGCCGGCGGCTGCGTCTGCCACAACTGCTCGTCCAACTTCCGCCTACGCTCGGGCGTGGCCGCCCTTAATCACTTCGAGAAGAAGGGCATCAACACCGCCATCGGCCTCGACGAGGCCGGCATCAACGACGACCGCGACATGCTGCAGGAACTGAAGCTGGTGCTGCGCGCCCATCGCGTGCCCGGCATGGTCGAAGCCGACGTGCCCACCATGTCCCAGGTTTTACGCATGGCGACGATAGGCGGCGCCAAGACGACGCCGTTCGGCGACAGCATCGGCACGCTGGAGGTCGGCAAGGCCGCCGACATGGTGCTGATCGACTGGGACAGCATCGCCTATCCCTACCTCGACGAGCTGACGCCGACGCTCGACGCCGTCGTCCAGCGCGCCAAGCAGCAGGCCGTCACCACGACGATCTGCGACGGCGAGGTGATTTATAAAGACGGCAAATTCACCAAGGTCGATCGCACGGTGGCGCTGAAGGCGCTGCACGACGACCTCAGCAAGGCGCTGGCCGACGACGAGGTCGAGCGCCGCAAGCTTTCGGTGGCGCTGCTACCGCACGCGCGGCGCTTCTACGACAAGTACATGGACCCCTCGAAGCATGTGCCGTTCTACCGGCCAAGCTCGATGGTGTAGTCAGCGGAGCGCGCCACTCCAGTGGCGCTCATGATTGCGCCACTGGAGTGGCGCGCTCCTATGAGTGAAGTCTCGCGATATAAAACCCGTCGATGCCGCCGCGCTCGGGCCACATCGAGGGGAGCGTGCGGACGTCGCCGTCCTTGGTGAGGGCGCCGTCGAGGCCAGGCAGTTCAGCCGGCTGAACGGGCACGCGGTGGAGGCGCTGGTCGCGGGCCAGCAGAGATTCTATCCGGGCCAGGCCTTCGTCTTCCTGCAGCGAGCAGACCGCATAGACCAGCATGCCGCCGGGTTTCAGCTGCTCGACGGCGTGCAGCAGCAGGCGGTCCTGGGTGAGGGTGAGGCGGCCCACGTCCTCCTCGTCCTTCAGCCAGGCGATGTCGGGATGGCGTCTAAGCGTGCCGGTGCCGGAGCAGGGGGCATCGAGCAGGATGGCGTCGAACTTCTCCGCCGCCGTCCATTTGCTGGCGTCGGCAGTCACGAGCTCGGCGGTGAGACCGGCGCGCGCGAGGTTCTCGCCCACCCGGACCATGCGGCGCGCCGAGATGTCGACAGCGGTGACGGCGGCCCCTGCGGCGCAGAGCTGCATCGTCTTGCCGCCGGGGGCGGCGCAGAGATCGGCCACGCGCTTGCCCGCGATGTCGCCCATCAGGCGCACGGGCAGCGTGGCGGCGGCGTCCTGCACCCACCAGGCGCCCTCGGGGAAGCCCGGCAACTCGGCAATGTGCCCGCCGCCGGTGCGGCGCAGCGTGCCGGTCGGCAGCACCTCAGCCTCGAGCTGGCCTGCCCAGAAATCGGTGTTGGCGCGCGGGGTGAGGTCGAGCGGCGCCTCTATCAGGTGGGCGGCGGCGATGGCGCGTGTGGCGTCCTCGCCGTAGGCTTCGGCCCAGCTCGCCCATAGCCACTGCGGCGTGTTGAGGCGGGCGGGGTCGCGATCGCCCAGGATCGTCACGCCCTCGCGGCTGATACGTCGCAGCACCGCGTTGGCCAGCCCCTTCAGGTGCGGCAGGTGGGCGTCCTCGATCAGCCGCACCGAGGTGTCGACGGCGGCATGCGGCGCGGTGCCCAGGAACAGAAGCTGGGCCGCCCCCAGCCGCAGCACCTGGCGGCCGGCGGCGTTGGGACCTTCCAGCGGCCGTTCGATCAGGGCGGCCAGCACGGTGTCGATTTCGCCCAGCCGGCGCAGCGTCGTGGCCAGCAGCAGGCGCACGAAGGCGCGGTCGCGCGGGTCGAGGCCGGCAAAACCAGCATGGCGCGCGAGGGCCTCGTCGAGCGGCTGGCCCTTGTCGAGACAGGAGACCAGGATTTCGACGGCGGCCTGCCGGGAGGCGAGCGGGGTGAACTCCATCGCGCGGCGCTATAGCCCCCGGCGCGGCCCTTGTCATCGCTTGTTCGGTGGCTAGTGTGCGGCCCGAAGAGGATTTCCGCATGAAAAGAGTAGGCTCGTTCATTGGCGACTGGTGGCGCCTGGTCAGCCCGTATTTCCGCTCGGAGGAGTGGCCCTACGCCATTCCGCTGCTGATCGGGGCCATCGCGCTCACCCTGGGGGCGGTCTTCCTCGAGGTGCTGTTCAACGAATGGAGCCGGCGCTTCTACGACGCCCTCGAAAAGAAGGACGAGGCGGCATTCTGGCAGGAGATGCTGACCTTCAGCTGGATCGCGTCGCTGATGATCATGGCCTTCGTCGCCCGGGCCATCGTCAGCCCCTATCTCCGCCTGCGCTGGCGGCGCTGGCTGACCCGACGCTATCTCGCCCATTGGCTTGACGGGCGCGGCTACTACCGCATCGAGCTGCAGCGCAGCGTCGACAACGCCGACCAGCGCATCGCCGAGGACCTGCGCTTCCTCGGCGAATACACCATGCTGCTCTTCCTCGGGCTCCTGAGCGCCGTCGCCACGCTGATCTCGTTCCTGTTCATCCTGTGGACGCTGTCGGGGCCGCTGTCGCTGATCGCCATCGGCCTCGACATCAACGTGCCGGGCTACATGGCGTGGGTCTGCCTGATCTACGCGCTCGGCGGCACGTTGCTGGCCAACCTGGTCGGCCGCCGCCTGATCCCGCTCAACTTCCAGAAGCAGCGCTTCGAGGCCAACTTCCGCTTCGCGCTGGTGCGGGTGCGCGAGAACGCCGAAGGCATCGCGCTGTATCGTGGCGAGGAGGACGAGGCCGAGGCCCTGAACGCGCGCTTCACCGACGTGTTCAACAATGGCTGGCGCGTGCTGTTCACCCAGGTGCAGCTCGTTTTCTACCAGTCGGGCTACGCCCAGCTCGCGATCATCTTCCCCTATCTCGTGACGGCGCCGCGGTTCTTCGCCGGCGCCATCACGCTCGGCGTCATGACCCAGACGGCGTCGGCCTTCGGCCAGGTGCAGGGCGCGCTGTCGTTCTTCATCGACAACTACACCGTCCTGGCCGAGCTGCGCGCCGTCATGGACCGCCTGCTCGGCCTGCAGGCCGCCACCGACGCCAAGCAGGAAAGCGCCATCGAGCTGGCGCCCGAGACGGGGCGCAGCGACGTCGGCGTCAGTGGCCTGACACTCGCCCTGCCCAATGGGCAGGCACTGCTGTCGGATACCACGCTGGCTTTTCCGCGCGGGCAGTCGACGCTGATCTCAGGAGCGAGCGGCTCGGGCAAGAGCACGCTGTTCCGCGCCCTGGCCGGCATCTGGCCGTTCGGCAGCGGCCATGTGCACGTGCCGGCAGGCGCGCGCGTGCTGTTCCTGCCGCAGAAGCCCTACATCCCGATCGGCACGCTGCGCGATGCGGTGAAGTATCCCGACGAGCACTCGACGGCGAGCGACGGCGAGATCGCGGACGCGCTGACGGCGGCGCGCCTCGGCCACCTCGCCGGCCGGCTCGGCGAGGACGCGCACTGGACCAACATCCTGTCGGGCGGCGAGCAGCAGCGCCTCGCGATCGCCCGCGCCCTGGTCTTCAAGCCGGATTGGTTATTCCTTGACGAAGCTACCGCCTCGCTCGACGAGACGATGGAGGAGGCGGTCTACGCCGCGCTGAAGCAGCGGCTGCCGGGTGCCACCATCGTGTCGATCGGCCACCGGCCATCGCTCCGGAAATGGCACGACCGGCGGCTCGAGCTGCAGCGCGCGCCGGGCGAGGTCGGGCGGCTGGTCGAGGCGGCGGCATCTGCCTAGGGTAGCCCCATGAGCAGGGCGCTGATCGTTGCCGGCCTGGCCGACGCTGACTTTGCCGAGGAGGTGCGCCGGACCACGCGCGGCCTCGACATCGAAATCGCCCGATCGCTGCCGGTTGCTGAGCAACGGACCGTGCTGCTGGTGTGGAGCGCGGCCGCGCCCGCGACCGCCGCCGACGTGCCGACCCTGATCGACCTCTGGTCGCAGGGCCGCCTGGTCATCGCCCGCCGCGACGGCACGGCGCTGCCACTGGGCCTTGGCGACCTCGATACGGTGCCAGCCGGCGCGCCGGCGCGCGAGACGGCGCTCAAACTGCTGCATGCAGCACTTGCACCCGGGGAAGGGGCGCCGGGGGAAGGGGCGCCCGTGGCAGCGCCGCCGCCGCCCGCATCGGTCGAATCGCCGCCGCCACCCACGTACGAACCAGCGCCTGCCGCGATGGCGCGCTCGACGCGACGCTGGCCGATGGCCGTGGCTGCCGCCGTGCTGGTGCTGGTCGCGGCGGGTGGTGTGGCGTCGTGGCTGCAGCAGGCATCGCAGCCCCCGGACGTGAAATCGGCTGCCCCCGAAGAGACCGCGATGCGCCGCGATATCGAAGCCGCGGCAAGGCGCATGCAGGAGGAACTCAGCCAGCGCGAGCGGAGTTCCAGCGCGGAGCGCGAGAACCGCGCGGTGGCGGAGCGTGCCGCAGCAGAGCGCGCCGCAGCAGAGCGAAACGCCCGCGAACCCTCATCCCCCACGGCGGTGGCACCGTCATCGCCCCCGCCACCGGCGTCGCTATCGCCAGCGCCACCGCCGCCGCCATCTTCGGCGGCGCCGACCGACGACGCCCGCATCGTCGATCTCGAACGCCAGATCGCGGAACTGAAAAGCCGCCTCGAGTCGGGCGCCGCCGACGGTTCGCGCGCGAGGGCGTCGGAGATGCCTGTCTGGGCGCCGTGGGCGGCGGGTGCCGGCGTCGTTGCCCTGGCAGCGATCCTGCTCGTGCTGATCCGGCGTCGCCGGGCTCGTGCACTTGCCGAGCCCGTGACCGTGTTCGTGGCCGCGCCAGCGGTCGAGCCCGCGGTAATGCCTGCACCAGTGCTGCCGCCCGCCGCGGTCGGCGATACGCTGTTCGTCTCCTATGCCCATCGCGATCGCCTGCGGGTCGATCCGCTGGTGCTGGAGATCGAGGGCATGGGACGCGCTGTGTGGATCGATCGCACCGGCATGACCGGCGGTCCGGGCTGGGCTGGCCAGATCGCGCGGGCGATCAAGGGCAGCCGCGCCGTGGTGCTGATGGCATCACCGAGCGCCTATGCCTCCGACCAGGTCGTGCGCGAACTCTATCTCGCGATGGGCAGCAAGAAGATCATCGTGCCGATCGAGCTCGAACCCGCCGATCTGCCCGACGAGCTGGCCTACATACTGGCGCCATTCCAGCGCCACGCGCTGCAGGCTGGCGACATGCGGAGTGTCCTCAGCCGCGCGCTCGACGCCGTTTAGTAGCTCAACATCAGGAGCGCGATCATCGCCGCCATGGCGAGCGCGGTCATGGCGATCCAGGCGAACGCCACGGCGCCATGCTGGCCGCCGCGGCGCAGCACCAGCCACAGGCTGAGGACAAAGCCGATCGCGCCGCCGCCGATGCCGCCCGCGCTCGCACCGCCCATCGCGGCCGCACCCTCGAAGGTGCCGCCGAGTTTGGTGGCCAGTACGCCGAGGGCCATGGCCAGAACAGCGGCGCCGACGAAGGCCCCGAGGACGCCGGCCAGCAGGGCCAGGAGGTAGCGAAGAATCAGCGCAGGCTCGCGTTGATGCGGTCGAGCGCCGACGGGCCGGGACAGAGATCGGCGTCGTTCAGCGTGTTGAGCGCGGCGTCGACCGTGTTGAGGTGGTGGTGCAGGTCCTTGGGGCTCGGATCGACGTAGAGCAGGCCGGTCACGACCTCGCCGTCCTGCATACCTTCCTGGACACGCTTCATCGCCGCCACCTTGTTGGACGGATCGTAGTCCTCGCCGAGCTTGCGCAGGCGGAGCAGCGAGCCATCGTGCTGCTGCACCGTGGTGAGCGTGCCCGGATCGTAGGAGGTCGTGATCTCGTCGCGGCTCTCGATGAAGTCGATGCGGTTCAGCGCCTCGTTGTGCTCGCGCACATAGTCGTAGCTCTTGGTCGAGCCGGGGTGGTTGTTGAAGGCCACGCAGGGGCTGATGACGTCGAGGAAGGCCGCACCCTTGTGGTCCATCGCCGCCTTGATCAGCGGCACCAGCTGGTGCTTGTCGCCCGAGAACGAGCGGCCGACGAAGGTGGCGCCCATCAGGATGGCGAGCGAGACCAGGTCGATAGATTCGTCGGAGTTGGCCACGCCCTTCTTGCTGATCGAGCCCTTGTCGGCAGTGGCCGAGAACTGGCCCTTGGTGAGGCCGTAGACGCCGTTGTTCATGACGATATAGGTCATGTTGACGCCGCGCCGCATGATGTGGGCGAACTGGCCGAGGCCGATCGAGGCGGAATCGCCGTCGCCCGACACGCCCATGTAGACCAGGTTCTTGTTGGCGAGGTTGGCGCCGGTCATCACCGACGGCATGCGGCCGTGCACGGTGTTGAAGCCGTGGCTGGCGCCCAGGAAGTAGGTCGGCGCCTTGGACGAGCAGCCGATACCGGAGAGCTTGGCGATCTGGTGCGGCAGGACGTCGAGTTCGTAGCTCGCCTGGATGATGGCGGCGCTGATCGAATCGTGGCCGCAGCCGGCGCAGAGCGTCGAGACCGCGCCCTCGTAGTCGCGCCTGGTGTAGCCGGCCTTGTTCTTGATCAGCGACGGATGATGCAGCCGGGGCTTGGCGATGTAGGTCATGACGCCGCCTTCTTTTCGAATGAGACTACTTTGAGCTGGCCGAGTTTCTTCTCGATGTCGGCCGTGATGAAGCGTGCCGTGATCGGCGTGCCGTCATAGTGCAGCACGGGGATCAGCTTGCGTCCGTCGAGCACGAACTCGCTCATCAGCATGGTGCGGAGCTGCGCGTCGCGATTCTGCTCGACGATAAATACGCGGTCGTGCTCGTGGATGAAATCCTCGACCGATTGCGCGAACGGGAAGGCGCGGACGCGGAGCGCATTGACGTGGTTGCCGCTGGCCTCGAGCTGCTCGAGCGATTCGACCATCGAGGGATTGGTCGAGCCGAAATAGATAACGCCGAAGCGTGTCGGCTTGGGCGAGGAGTATCGGATCGGCTGCGGCGCGATCCTGGCGGCCGTGTGGAATTTCTTCTGCAGCCGTTCCATGTTGCGGACATAGACCGCGCCCTCTTCGCTGTAGCGGGCGTATTCGTCCTTGGTCGTGCCGCGGGTGAAATAGGCGCCCTTGGTCGGATGGGTGCCGGGATAGGTGCGGAACGGGATGCCGTCGCCATCGACGTCGAGGTAGCGGCCGAAATTCTTGCCGGCGTCGAGGTCAGCTGCCGTCATGACCTTGCCACGGTCGATGACGCGCTGCTCGTCCCAGTGGAACGGCTTGCACAGGCGGTGGTTCATGCCGATGTCGAGGTCGGTCATGACGAATACCGGCGTCTGCAGGCGGTCGGCGAGGTCGAGTGCATCGGCGGTGAAGTCGAAGCACTCACCTGGGTCCTCGGGGAACAAGAGGACATGCTTGGTGTCGCCGTTGGAGGCGTAGGCGCAGCTGAGCAGGTCGGACTGCTGCGTGCGCGTCGGCATGCCGGTCGAGGGCCCGCCGCGCTGGACGTTCACGATCACCGCCGGGACCTCGGCGAAGGAGGCGAGGCCGATGAACTCGGTCATCAGCGAGATGCCGGGCCCCGACGTCGAGGTGAAGGCGCGCGAGCCGTTCCAGCCGGCGCCGATCACGATGCCGATCGAGGCGAGTTCGTCCTCGGCCTGGACGATGGCGTACTTGGCCTTGCCGGTCTCCTTGTCGTGCCGGAGCTTCTTGCAATGGGCCTGGAAGGCCTCGGCGAGCGACGACGACGGCGTGATGGGATACCAGGCGCAGACCGTGGCGCCGCCATAGACGGCGCCGAGGGCCGCGGCATTGTTGCCTTCGACGAAGATGCGGTCGCCGACGTTGTTGGAGGCGCGGACCTTGAGCTTCACCTGGTCCGCTTCGACATGCTGCTTGACCCAGTCACGGCCGAGGTTGAGTGCCTTGACGTTGGAATCGAGCAGCTTCTCCTTGCCCTTGAACTGCTCGCCGAACAGCTTCTTGATTTCGTTGTCGTCGATGTCGAGCAGCACCGAGAGCGCGCCGACATAGATGATGTTCTTGAACAGCTGGCGCTGGCGCGCGTCGGAGTAGGTGGCGTTGGTGATGGCCGTCAGCGGCACGCCCACGATGTTGATGTCCTCGCGGAACATCGAGGCCGGCATCGGCTTGGTGCTGTCGTAGAAGAGATAGCCGCCAGGCTCGATCTCTTTCACGTCCTCGGCCCAGGTCTGCGGATTCATCGCGACCATCATGTCGACGCCGCCGCGACGGCCGAGGTGGCCCTTCTCGGTGACGCGGACCTCGTACCAGGTCGGCAGGCCCTGGATGTTGGAGGGGAAGATGTTGCGCGGGCTGACGGGCACGCCCATGCGCAGGATCGCACGGGCGAACAGCTCGTTGGCGGAAGCCGATCCGGAGCCGTTGACGTTCGCGAACTTGACGACGAAGTCGTTAACGGCGGCTATTGCTTGCGGCATGCGTGCTCCGCTTGGGTCATTTCCATGTAGTACTTGCGCATGTCCCAGGCGCCGGTCGGGCAGCGCTCGGCACAAAGTCCGCAATGCAGGCAGACGTCCTCATCCTTGACCATGACGCGGCCGGTCTTGAGATCGTTGCCGATGTAGAGGTCCTGCGTCGGGTTCATGGCCGGCGCGATCAGGCGCGTGCGCAGGTCCTTTTCCTCACCGTTGTCGGTGAAGGTGATGCAGTCCATCGGGC
>CANJHI010000132.1 GCA_947474005.1 Alphaproteobacteria bacterium
CCCTCCGCCGATAAATCCCTCCGCGTGATCGCCAACGACATCTCGACCTCCTAAACGACGCTGTCGCTTCAAAGAATCGAGCCCCGACCTCCAGCGCAAATCACATAAGAGTCATCGGTTCAGACGGTTGGTATCATACTCCACGGGCCGAGTACGTCGGCGGCACTGCCGATCGTCAGATTGGCGACATTGCCCTGATCAGCGAGCACGCCGATTGCCATTCCCGCGGTGCCGTCCGGCTGCAGAAAGATCTCGTACGTCCGGACCTGCTCCTCGTAGAGGGCGTTGTAGATCAGGCGGACCCGGTTTCGGCCGCCGGGCTGGCAGGCCGATCGAATATCGTTGGCACCGACATAGGCAAACCAATTGTAGCTGCGCGCGATCGGCGGCTCGACGTTGCGGTCTGGCCGCTGTGCCGAGGCACTGGTGGCACTGAGCAGCGCCAAACCGATCGTTACCGTGACCATCCACTTCATAGCGGCCCCCTGTATCGTTCTTAGCAGTTTCCGAACCAACTAGGGCAGCAGCACGGCGGGCGAAAGTTGCATAACCCCACCGACTTTAGTATTGTCAGAGGAATTGCTCCTAACATCTTGGTGGAGCACAAGAATATTGACTTATAAGTAATGGCATAACTAGCGATGACTTCCCCCCTTGAGCGCATCGCGGTCGGCCTGTCCCGGCTTGCCGTTGGTCTTCTTGTTGTTGCTGCGGTCGCCGCTCCGTCGAACGCCGATGCTCAGTCAGCCTCGACAAAGCGTGCCGTACCGCCCTCCAAGGCACGTGCGGCCGCCAAGGCCATCGCGACCAATCCCTCCTCGCCATGGGTCCCCAATCCGTCGGTTTCCGGCAAGGCGGCCTACCTGATCGTCGATGCGACCAGCGGCCGTGAGATCTCTTCCGACCAGGCCGACGAACTTCGCCATCCGGCGTCCCTCACCAAGTTGATGACGATCTACCTCACCTTCTCGGCCCTCGATTCCGGCCGACTGTCGCTGGGTGACTCGTTGCCGGTATCGTTGGCTGCGCTGAACGCGCCGCCGACAAAAATGGGGCTGCCGCCAGGCGGTTCGGTCAACGTGCGCGACGCGACGATGGCGCTCGTCACGCGTTCAGCAAACGATGCCGCCGTCGTGCTCGCCGAGGCGCTGGGCGGCGACGAGCCGAGCTTTGCCCGCATGATGACGCAGAAGGCACGCCAGCTCGGCATGAGTTCGACCGTGTTCCGCAATGCCTCCGGCCTGCCCAACCGCGAGCAGGTTACGACCGCGCGCGATCTCGCCCGCCTCGCCAACGCCCTGCTCCGCGACTTCCCGCACTACTACGCGGTGTTCTCGATCCAGAGCTACACCTACCGCGGTCGCCCGCTCGACAATCACAATCGCATGCTCGGCAACTATGAGGGCGCCGACGGCCTGAAGACCGGATACACGGCGGCATCGGGCTTCAATCTCGTGATGTCGGCCATGCGCGACAACCGTCGCCTGATCGGCGTCGTGATGGGCGGCCAGAGCGCCAGCGGTCGCGATCGCCAGATGGCCGACCTGATGGACCGTGGCTTCCTCAGCGCCCAATCCATGGGTATCTCGCCCTGGACATCGATCCGCAAGCCGCCGTCGGCCCGTTACAACGCTGCCCAGTTCGCGCCGGGCGCGGCCATCCCCGAAACTACCCGCACCGTTGGCGTCGCCAAGGTCGATCCGCCCTCTCCGCCCGCGGCCGCGCCTCAGGCCGCGGCGGCCCGGGTCGCCGGGCCGGCCGTTCCGGCGCCCATTGAACCGGAAACGCTGACGGCCGGAAGCTGGGTCATCCAGGTCGGCTCGTTCGCCGAACCGCAATCGGCACAGCTCGCCCTCGAGCGCGCCTCTTCCGCCCTGCCCAACACGATGCGTTCGACCGCCGCGGCGACCATTGACGAGGTGCAGATGGCGAACAAGGTCTTCCACCGCGCGCGGCTGACCAATCTCTCCCAGGAGCAGGCGATCGACGGCTGTAAGCGCCTCGAAAAGCAGAAGATCTACTGCTCGCCGCTGCAGATCACCGCCTGGAATACGCCGGGCGCGCGCTGAAGGCGCGCCGTAGCCGCTCCACGAAGGCACGTTTATGGCGACGCTGCCAAAGCGCGAGTTCCCAGAGATCGCCGCTCGGCTGGAGGCGGCTTACCAGCGGCTCAAACACTGAGACCGTAACCAGCGTTCCCTGTGATCGAACCCGTAGCGGGACGATCCGATATCCCGGCCCTTCGTACGCAGAGAGGCAGGCTACATCACGGGAGCTCAAGCCACCGACGACAGCTCCTGCGACTTCGCCGCGCGGATCTGGAACGACGACCGGATAGCTTGCGCCCTTGGCCCGCCTCCGCGCATGGCCCAGCAGGATTGCCGGCGCGAACGCCCGGGGTGGCAGGCGTCGGCCCAGCACCAGCGCGGTGACATCACGGTCGAGTAACGTGCCGTAGAAGAAGAACCGCATCAGTGATGCCCGGCGGACGCCTCGTCCGGCAGGTTGACACCGCTTGCGGACAACGCCCCCTTGAGATCGGCCATGAGGCGCTCCAGGCCCGTATCGTCGGCCGCTTCGCAGCGCGCCACCAGCACGGGCTGGGTGTTCGAGGCGCGCAGCAGCCACCAACCATCCTTGGTGCTGACCCTCACTCCGTCGATATCCGACAGCGTCGCCCCCGCCTTCAACAGGCGCGCCTTGACCTCGTCGACGATCCTGAACTTGTCGGCATCGGGACAATCGAACCGCAGCTCCGGCGTATTCACCGGCTGGGGCAGCTCGTCGCGCATGTCAGCCAGGCTTTGGGTACTGTTGGCCACGATATTCAGCAGGCGCAGTCCGCAATAGAGCGCGTCGTCAAAGCCGTAGAAGGTGTCGGCAAAAAAGATGTGCCCACTCATCTCGCCGGCAAGCGGTGCACCAACCTCGGTCATCTTGCTCTTGATTAGCGAATGGCCGGTCTTGAACATCATGGGCTTGCCGCCCGCCTTGGCGATCTCGTCGAACAGCACCTGGCTCGCCTTCACGTCGGCAATGATGGTTGCTCCCGGATGGGTCTTCAGAACGTCACGTGACCACAGCACGAGAAGCTGATCGCCCCACAGAATGCGCCCCTTGCCGTCGACCGCCCCGATCCGGTCGCCGTCGCCGTCGAAAGCAATGCCGAGGTCGCAGCCGTGCTTCTCGACCTCGCCAATCAGCTGCTCCAGGTTTTTCGGCACCGTCGGATCGGGATGATGCGATGGAAACGTGCCGTCGACCTTCTCGTTCAAGATGAAATGCTCGCCCGGCAGCTTGCCGACGACGGCGCGGATCGACACGCCGACCGCACCGTTGCCCGTGTCCCACGCGACCTTGAGTTTCTTGCCGGGCTTCACGTCCTTCAGCAGACGCGCGGCGTAGGCAGCCAGGATGTCCTTCTTCTCGGCCTTACCCTGCCCGCTCTCCCAATCCCCCTTCGCCGCCATCGCGCCCAAGGTCTGGATGTCGGCGCCGAAGAACGACTTCTTGCCCATCATCATCTTGAAGCCGTTGTAGTCCGGCGGATTGTGCGAGCCCGTGATCATGATGCCGCCATCAGCGTCGAGGTGGTAGACGGCGAAGTAAAGCATCGGCGTCGCGGCAAGGCCGATGTTCGTTACATCGATCCCGGCCGATGTCAGGCCCTCTATGCAGGCTGCGGCGAGTTCCGGCGAGCTGAGGCGGCCGTCATAACCCAGAGCCACGTGCTTGCCACCCTTGCGGCGGACGAGCGTGCCGAGAGTCCGGCCGATGGCGCGGGCGTCTGCCGGATGCACGGTGCCGCCCACGATTCCGCGAATGTCGTACTCGCGCAGGATGGTGGGATCAAACTTGTGCGCCGTCTGGCTCATGCAATGACTCCGAAAGGAGGTTGATATCTAGGGACGCGGCCGGGGACGGCCGATCCCCTCGTAGGCAAAGCCGAAGCCGCGCATCTCTTCAGGATTGAAGATATTGCGGAGATCGACGATGCGCGGCTGACGCATCGCCTCCTTGATCCGCCGTGGATCGAGGCCACGGAATTCGTGCCATTCGGTGATGACCACCATCACGTCGGCTCCCGTCACCGCTTCGTAGGCGGTCTTGGCAAAGACGACACCGGGCAGCATGTGGGCAGCCTCTTTCATCCCTTCCGGGTCGAACGCCACGATATTCGCGCCGGCCGACTGGAGTGCCGGCACGATGTCGAGCGAGGGCGCGTCGCGCATGTCGTCGGTGTTGGCCTTGAAGGTGACGCCGAGCACGCCGATCGTGAGCCCGGCCACCGAGCCGCCGCAGAAGTCGATGACTTTCTGGGCCATCCGCTTCTTGCGCGCGTTGTTGACCTCGATCACTTGCTCCACGATCGTCTGCGGTGCGTCGACTTCGCGCGCGGTATAGGCCAGAGCCAACGTATCCTTGGGAAAACACGACCCCCCGAAGCCCGGACCGGGATGGAGAAACTTGCGGCCGATGCGGCCATCCAACCCGATGCCGCGCGCCACGTCGTGCACGTCCGCGCCGACTTTTTCGCAAAGGTCGGCAATCTCGTTGATGAAGGTGATCTTGGTGGCCAGGAAGGCGTTGCCGGCGTACTTGGTAACCTCAGCCGTCTCGATGTTGGTGAACACCATTGGCGTCTGAATGAGATTGAGAGGCCGGTAGACAGCCGCCATCACGTCGCGCGCGCGCTGGCTCTCGACACCGATCACCACCCGATCGGGCTTCATGAAATCCTCGATGGCCGCGCCTTCACGCAGGAATTCCGGATTGGAAGCAACGTCGAACGCCGCTGCCGGTTGCGCCTCCCGGATGATGCGCGCCACTTCGCGGCCGGTGCCGACCGGCACCGTGGATTTGGTCACCACCACGACGTAGCTGCGGATGGCTCCCGCGATTTCAGCGGCGGCGGCATAGACGTAGCTCAGGTCGGCATGGCCGTCGCCGCGCCGGGTCGGCGTGCCTACAGCGATGAACACCGCGTCGGCGTTACCCACCGCTTCGTCGAGGTCGGTGCTGAAGGTCAGGCGATCCGCGCGTACGTTGTCGGCGACGAGTTTGTCGAGTCCGGGCTCGTAGATCGGCATCTCACCCGCAAGCAGGCGGGCGATCTTTTTGGCGTCCTTGTCGACACACACCACGTCATGGCCGAACTGCGCGAAGCAGGCGCCGGATACGAGGCCGACATAACCAGAGCCGATCATGGCAATGCGCATGCGATCAGCCTTTCATCAAGCGTTCGATCAAGACACGGCTCTCGGCCTTGGTGTCCGCCCGGCCGAGCGAGATGGCCACGTTGGCCTCGAGGAAACCGAGACGGTTGCCGCAATCGTAGCGGCGCCCGGCGTAGCGCAGGGCGTGGAACGGCGAACGGCCGATCATCTTCGCCATGGCGTCGGTCAGCTGGATTTCACCACCGGCACCGGTCTCGTGGCGATCGAGATGGTCGAATACCTCGGGCAACAAGACGTAACGCCCGATCAGCGCCAGGGTCGATGGCGCCTCCTCCGGTTTGGGCTTCTCGACCATGCCGGTTATCTCGGCCAGCCCATCCTTTTCGGCCTTCACCGCGGCAATGCCGTAGCTCTTGGTCTGCTCGCGCGGCACGTCCATGACGGCGACCACGCTACCGCCGGTCTTCTCGTGGGCCTGGGCCAGTTGGCCAATGCAGCTCGGGTTATCGAGCGTGAGCTCGTCTGGCAGCAGAACTGCAAATGGCTCGCGACCGATCCAGTGGCGCGCGCACCACACCGCATGGCCCAGGCCGAGTGGCTTTTGCTGGCGCGTGAAGATCGCATTGCCCGGCTTGATGGTGGCACCTTGTGTCTCGGCGAGCTCAGGCACCTTCTTGCGCTGCTCCAGCGTCATCTCGAGCTCGTAGGCGTGATCGAAGTGATCTTCCAAGGCGACCTTGTTGCGGCCACTGACGAACACGAATTCGTCGATCCCCGCTTGCAGGCATTCCTCGACCGCGTACTGGATGAGCGGCCGGTCGACGACGGTCAGCATTTCCTTCGGCATCGCCTTGGTGGCGGGCAGAAAGCGGGTGCCCAGTCCGGCGACCGGCAAAATGGCTTTGCGGACACGCTGCGCCATGCTCATCGACCTCGTTCAGCGGTTACGTATTGTATGGGCAATCCGGCGGTTTGACAGGAGCCGCCGGGCCGCGACGCGAAAGGTTGCGGTTGATGCCATGGTGCCAAAGTCACGGCAAGGTCATCCCCTCAGCAAGACGTCCTTGGCCTGATTGATTCGGGCCGCAAGGTCGGCGCTGCCGCCGACGTCGGGATGCATGCGCTGTATCAAGCGGCGATGGGCGGCCCGGATCTCGTCCGACGTGGCGCCTTCGGCCAATCCCAGGACAGCCAGCGCCTCGTCGCGCGACATCCCTGTCCGCGACCCGGAGGGTGGCGGCCGACGGGCGGTACGCCAGTCCGCGCCGAGCCGTCGATCGAGATAGGCCTCGAGGACCTTGATCGAGTCGGGATCGGCGGCGCATTCGGCATGCAGGTCGAGTAGTTCGTTGTCCGCCAGGGAATCCAGGATGCGCCCGACGAAGCGGCCCGATAGGACCGCGCCCCCGACGTCGCCGGTGCCGTGGTCGATCCACGCCTGCAGAAATGCGGTGCGTACCTCCGTCCGTTGGCCCGTTCCCGGCGAACTGAAACCGCCCGACGGCCGGCGACGCACTGCCCGGGCGATCAGGGCAGCGATCACGACACCTGCCAACCCCATAAGCTCCGGCATCAGGCTGGGCAGAAACCTCATGCCGAAAACTAGAAAACCACCGATGCCGACAGCCCCCAGAACGACGAGGATGGGCCGCAGCAGTCGGGCGATGGATGAAGGGCTGGCTCGAAGGAACCAGGCAACGCCGAAGGCCATGATCGCCAGCACGATGAGTCCCAGGAAGAAGATCGCCGGCATGGCTCACTGCCGGGAGGGGACCGACGCCGGCGCGGCGGGCGACACCGGCTGTCCCGGCGTCGGTGGCTGCGACTGCGACTGTTCCAGGCGCTCGCGCTGTATCTCACGCCAGCGCGCGACATTGCGGTTGTGCTCGGGCAGCGTCAGGGCGAAAGCATGCCCGCCTTGCCCGTCAGCGACGAAGTAGAGGGAACGGTCGCGTGCCGGATTGGTCGCCGCCAAAATTGAGGCACGGCCTGGATTGCAGATCGGCCCCGGCGGCAGGCCGACGACATAATACGTATTGTAAGGCGAGGTCGATTGCAGATCGGCGCGCGTGAGTTCCCGATTGAGGGGCCCCTTGCCTCCGGTCAGGCCATAAATCGTCGTCGGATCGCTTTCGAGCTTCATCCGGCGCCGAAGCCTGTTGATGAAAACCGCCGACACCTTGGCCCGCTCGGCCGGAAGAGCGGTCTCCTTCTCGATGATCGAGGCCAGCACCAGAGCCTCGCGCCGATTGGCCAGCGGCAGGCCGGGCGCACGCTTGCGCCAGGCCGCATCGAGGGTCTTCTCCATCGCCTCCTTCATGCGCAACAGCAGGCCGTCTCGAGTATCGTCGCGCGAGTAGAAATAGGTTTCGGGCAGCAGATCGCCCTCCTTGACGTCGAGCGTGATTTCACCCGTCAGCGCCTCGGTCTTGCGAACCAACTCGAGCACCTCGGCCGTCGTCACCCCCTCGGGCACGGTGAGGCGGCGCTGCACGACCTTTCCGGACTGAAGGATCTCCACCAGCGCCTGCATCGAGGTGCGGGCCGGGATCTCATACTCGCCGGCCTTGATCGGCTTGGGCGTGGGATCGATCACCAACGCCACGCGAAACAGCCGCGTGTGGGCGATGACGCCCTCTTCCTGCAGCACCTTCGCCATTGTTGCCGGGCCAGCGCCGCGCGGAATCACCACGGTCTTGGTCGCCTGAAGCGGCCCTTCGGCGATGAGCAGCGAGTGGCCGATGTACAGCGCGCCGCCCATCAGCGTCGCGAACAGGACGATGAAGAAGAGAACCCAACGAAAATAGCTGAGCACCCTCAGCCCCCGGCTATCAGACGGGGCCGAAAATCAACGACGCGTTGGTGCCGCCAAAACCGAACGAGTTGCTGAGGGAATAGCGGACCTTGCGTTGTTTGGCCTGCTTGGGCACCAGATCGATGTCGCAGCCCTCGTCCGGTTCGTCGAGATTGAGCGTCGGCGGCACGACCTGATCTGTGATCGACTTGATCGCGTAGATCGCCTCGATCGCCCCGGCAGCACCCAGCAGATGACCGGTGGCTGACTTGGTCGACGACATCGAAAGCTTGTAAGCGTCGTCACCGAAGACGCGCTTCACCGCACCTAGTTCGATGGTATCGGCCATGGTCGACGTGCCATGGGCGTTCACATAGTCGATCTGGTCGGTATTGAGCTTGGCGCGCTTCAACGCGGCCCGTATGGCCCGCACTGCGCCGTCGCCGTCCTCCGACGGCGCCGTGATGTGGTGGGCGTCGCCGGAAAGACCGTAACCGATGATTTCGCCGTAGATCTTGGCGCCACGCTTCTTGGCATGCTCGTATTCCTCGAGCACCACGCAGCCCGCACCCTCGCCCATCACGAAGCCGTCGCGCCGCTTGTCCCATGGCCGCGACGCCTCTGTCGGCGTGTCATTGAAATCGGTCGACAGCGCCTTGCAGGCATTGAAGCCGGCGATGCCGATGCGGCAAATCGCGGCCTCCGCCCCTCCGGCCACCATGACGTCGGCATCCTCGAGCTGGATGAGGCGCGCCGCATCGCCCAGCGCGTGCGCGCCGGTGGCGCAGGCGGTGACGACAGAATGGTTCGGACCCTTGAAGCCGTACTTGATCGAGACCTGTCCGGAGACGAGGTTGATCAGGGCCGACGGGATGAAAAACGGGCTGACGCGCCGCGGCCCCCGCTCCTTCAGCACCAGCGATGTCTCGTAGATGGTCTGGAGCCCGCCGATGCCGGAGCCGATCATCACACCGGTGCGGGTGCGCCCCTCTTCGTCCTGCGGCCTCCAGCCCGAATCCTCGACCGCCTGTTGGGCAGCGGCCAGGCCGAAGACGATGAACTTGTCGAGTTTGCGCTGGTCCTTCGGCGCGATGTAGGCGTCGACATTGAAGTGTCCGTTGGCCTTGTCGCCCTGGGGCACTTCGCCCGCGATCTTGGTGGCAAGATCCGACGTGTCGAAAGCCTGGATCGCGCGGATTCCCGACTCGGCCGCAAGCAACCGCCGCCAGTTGGTATCGACGCCGTCGCCCAGCGGCGTCACCATGCCCATGCCCGTAACGACAACTCGCCTCATCGTCCGCCTTTCCTGCTGCAGGAACCGGCGAAGATCAGGGCTTCGCGTTGCTCTTGATGAAGCCGATCGCGTCGCCGACCGTCTGGATCTTCTCGGCGGCGTCGTCGGGAATCTCGATGGCGAATTCTTCCTCGAACGCCATCACCAGCTCAACGGTATCGAGGCTGTCGGCGCCCAGATCGTCGATGAACTTGGCATCTTCCTTGACCTGCGCCGCTTCGACGCCGAGGTGCTCCACCACGATCTTCTTAACGCGCTCGGCAATATCACTCATTTTCTTGTCCTTCCCGTGTCTCTAATACCGTTTCGCCGTAGGGGGCAGGCGATTTCCGGCGTTCCTAACATAGCACCCCGGCCATTGGCTAGGGTCGAAAAGCCCACAGAATCAGGCACTTGTGGCCCTATCCAAGATCGGGCCCGTCAAATCATCGCCATACCGCCGTTGATGTGCAGCGTCTGGCCGGTGACGTAGGCCGCCTCCTCGCTCGCAAGATAAACCACGCCGGCCGCGATCTCTTCGGGCGTTCCCAGCCGGTCGGCCGGAACCCGGGCCAGAATGCCCTTCTTCTGGTCGTCCGTCAGTCCGTCGGTCATGGGCGTGGCGATGAAACCGGGCGCCACGCAATTGACGGTGATGCCGCGCGAGGCCAGTTCCTGGGCCAGCGACTTCGACATACCGATGAGACCGGCCTTGGCCGCGGCATAGTTCGCCTGGCCGGGATTTCCGGTCACGCCCACGATCGAGGTGATGCTGATCACCCGGCCGAAGCGCCGCTTCATCATGCCGCGCATGACCGCGCGTGTGAGGCGGAAGGTGCCGGTGAGGTTGACCTGGAGCACCTTCTCCCATTCCTCGTCCTTCATCCGCATCGAAATGTTGTCGCGCGTGATGCCGGCGTTGTTCACCAGGATGTCGAGCTTTCCCATCGCCGCTTCGGCTTCCTTGGCGAGGCGGTCGATATCAGGCGCATCGTCCATCCTGGCGGCAACGACATGTGCCCGCTCACCGAGCGAGACCTTGAGCTGCTCCAACGCCTCGGCGCGCGTGCCGGACAGGGTGACCGTAGCGCCCTGCCGGTGCAGTGCGCGGGCGATTGCGCCGCCAATGCCCCCGGACGCGCCGGTAACGAGCGCCGTCTTGCCATTCAGATCGAACATGGCCGCTCTCCCTCAGACGGTCTTCAGAAAGGCTTCGATGTCGGCCGGCGTATTCAGCGCCTGGCCCGTCATCTCCTTGTCGATGCGCTTGACGAGTCCGGACAGCACTTTTCCGGTACCGCATTCGACCAGCGCCTCGACTCCCTTGGATTTCATGTATTGCACACTCTCTCGCCAACGTACGAGGCCAGTCACCTGTTCTACCAGGTGCTGCTTGATGGCCGCCGGATCGCTGACCTCGGAGGCCAACACATTGGCGACCAGAGGCACCCGTGGCGGCATCAACGTGACCTCCTCGAGCGCTGCCTTCATCGCATCGGCAGCCGGCTGCATGAGCGAGCAATGGAACGGCGCACTTACCGGCAGCAACATACCGCGCTTGCACCCCCGGGCCTTGGCCGCCTCGATCGCCCGCTCGACGGCATCCTTGTGACCGCTGACGACGACCTGGCCACCGCCGTTGTCGTTGGCCACCGCGACCACTTCGCCTTGCGCGGCCTCGGCGCAGGCTGCCATCGCCGGTTCAAGCTCGATGCCTAGCAGAGCAGCCATCGCGCCGACCCCGACGGGTACGGCCTTCTGCATCGATTGTCCGCGCAGTTTCAGAAGGCGCGCGGCATCTGCGACTTTCAGCGACCCGGCGGCGGCCAGGGCGGAGTATTCGCCGAGGGAATGGCCGGCAACATGGGAAGCCATCGCCGACAGCGGCTTGCCGCCATCCTTTTCCAGGATGCGCACCACGGCCAGGCTGACGGCCATCAGGGCCGGCTGGGCGTTTTCGGTCAGGATCAGGTCGCTTTCCGGGCCTTCCCGCATCAGCTTGGAGAGGTTCTGCTTCAGCGCCTCATCGACTTCGCCGAAGACGTCCCGGGCGGTAACAAACGCCGCGGCCAGGTCGGCGCCCATGCCGATGACCTGCGATCCCTGGCCCGGAAAGACGAAAGCCCGACTCATGCGTATTTCCCCCAGATTTGACGCGAATTGGCGCAGTCATACCGGGGTACTGGATGCAGTCAAGCCGCATGGGAACAGCTTGATTTCGGGCTGCGGGCCTGTATAACCCGCCCTCTTCGGGGCCCAAATTGGCCTCGATCTCCTTGCTGGTCCAAGCGTTCCGCGAAGGGCCGGCTAGATCCGGGCGGTTGCCGGTCGATCCTTCGCCCCTGCGGCAGTGGACGCGACGAACTCCGGGTCACCAACAGCCATAAGGAGCCAAATCTACATGGCACTCTACGAAAACGTCTTCATTGCGCGTCAGGATGTCCCGCAGACGCAAGTGGAGGCACTTACCACCCAATTCGCCGACATCGTCACCGGTCTGGGCGGCACCGTCTCCAAAAAGGAGTATTGGGGCCTGCGTTCCCTTACCTACCGCATCAAGAAAAACCGCAAGGGTCACTACACCCTGCTCAACATCGACGCTCCTTCGGCCGCGGTGAAGGAAATGGAGCGCACGATGTCGATCAACGAAGACATCATCCGCTTCCTGACCGTGCGCGTCGACGCGCTCGAGGAAGTCCCTTCGGCGATCATGGTGCGCAGCGCCGAGAAGTCCGATCGTCCGGGTGGCGATCGCGGCGACCGCTGGGGCGATCGTCCGCCCCGTCGTGAACGTCCCCGCTTCGGCGAGGAAGGCGGCGTGCCGCCTGCAGCCATCAGCACGGGAGAAGAAGAATGAGCGCCCAACGCCGCCCCTTCACGCGCCGCCGCAAGAGCTGCCCGTTCTCCGGCGCCAATGCACCCGTGATCGACTACAAGGACGTTCGCCTTCTGCAGCGCTTCGTTTCCGAGCGCGGCAAGATCGTGCCGAGCCGCATCTCGGCGGTGTCGTCGAAGAAGCAGCGCGAACTCGCCCAGGCGATCAAGCGCGCGCGTTTCCTGGCACTCCTGCCCTACCTCATCGCCTAGCCAGGAGACCAAATCATGCCGATGAACGTCATCCTGCTGGAGCGTGTGCCGAAGCTCGGTCAGATGGGCGATGTTGTGAAGGTGAAGCCCGGCTTCGCCCGCAACTTCCTGCTGCCGCAGAAGAAGGCCCTGCGCGCCACCAAGGACAACATCACCTACTTCGAATCGCAGCGTAAGACGCTCGAGGCCCAGAACCTCGAGCGGCGCGGCGAAGCCGAAACCGTCGGCGCCAAGATGAGCGACCTCAAGGTCATCCTCATCCGTCAGGCGTCGGAAGCCCTGCAACTTTACGGGTCGGTGACCTCCCGCGACATCACCGACGGTGCCGTCGCCGCCGGCGTCAAGATCGAGCGCAGCCAGGTCGAACTGGACAAGCCGATCAAGAGCCTGGGAGCCCACAAGATCAAGGTCCATCTCCATCCGGAGGTCACGATCGAGATCACTGCCGTGGTGGCGCGTTCGCCCGACGAGGCCGAGTTCCTCGCCAAGGGTGGTGCGCTGGTCGCAGAGAACGAGCGCGCGGCGCTCGAGGCGGCCGGCGCCGCCAATCGCGCCGCCGAACAGGCAGCCGCGTTGTTCGAGGCCAAGCCGGCAGAGGACGAGGCCGCCGAGGCTCCGGCCACCACCGAGGAAGCGCCGGCCGAAGAAAAGTAGAACGCGTGCCATCTGGCACCGTATCTTCAATAGAACGCATGCCATCGCTCCGCGGTGGCATGCGTTTTCTTTTGGCCAAGCCGTGATCTGGCGACTTGGTGCGCTGGCGATCGCTGCCCTGGCCGGGCTTCCGCTGCTCGGCATCGCATCGAGCCTGCTGTCGCCGCAGGCCGACCTGTGGCGGCACATTGCGCAAACACAGCTCTCCGACATCGTCGCGAACACTGCCGTCCTGCTGATGGGCGTTGGTCTCGGCACGACGGTCATCGGCACCGGGACGGCCTGGCTGGTCACCATGTGCCGCTTTCCGGGCAGCCGGACATTGCAGTGGGCGCTGCTGCTGCCGCTGGTGCTCCCGACCTACATCATCGGGTATGCCTATGCCGACCTTCTGACCTTCGCCGGCCCGCTCCAGACGGCGCTGCGGGCGGCAACCGGGTGGGGCCGCGGCGATTACTGGTTCCCCGATCTCGGGTCGGCTGGCGGCGTGGCGCTCCTGTTCACGCTCGTGCTCTACCCCTACGTCTACCTGGCGGCGCGCGCGGCATTCCTGGCGCAGTCGCAGCCACTGCTCGAGGCCAGCCGCATCCTGGGACACGGCCCGTGGCGGACCTTTTGGGGCGTCGCCCTGCCGCTGGCACGCCCCGCTATCGCCGCCGGTGTGATGCTGGCGCTTCTCGAGACCCTCGCCGACTTCGGTACCGTGCAATATTACGGCGTTCACACCTTCACGACGGCGATCTATCGGACCTGGTACGGGCTGGGCAACCGCGAGGGCGCGGCCCAGATCTCGCTGATCCTGATCGCCATCGCGGTAGTGCTGATCCTGGTCGAGCGCCAGTCGCGCGGCCGCGCACGTTTCCACGTCGCCTCAGGCCTGCGTCACCATGCTGAGCCCGTCACCCTCACGACGTGGCGAGCGGCCGCAGCCACTCTGGCCTGCGCCCTGCCCGTTCTGATGGGCTTTATCCTGCCCACGCTCCACCTCGTGCAGCTCGCCCTCGATTCCGGCGTGGCGCTCGGCGACCGGCGCTTCCTGGGCGATGCCACCAACAGCCTCATACTGGCGACGATCGCGGCCGCGCTCATTGTGGTCCTGGCGCTGTTCCTGAGCTACGCCGGCCGCCTCGTTCGGCGGCGCTCGCTCAACCGCGTGATCGAATTCGCCTCTCTGGGCTACGCCATTCCCGGCGCGGTGATCGCGGTCGGCGTCCTGCTGCCGCTGGCCTCAGCCGACCACGGAATCGACCGCCTGACGCGAGCCGTGTTCGGGCTGCCGAGCGGCCTGCTGCTGAGCGGAACCGCGTTCGCCCTGCTGGTGGCCTACGTCGTGCGCTTCCTCGCCGTCGGCATGGCCAACGTCGCACCCGGCCTTGCCGCGATCGATCCGGCGATGGACGCGAGCGCGCGCGTGCTGGGCGCCCGGCCGCACCAGGTGCTGCGCTACATCCATCTGCCGATGCTGCGCGGACCGGCGCTGACGGCGGGCGTGATTGCCTTCGTCGAGGTGCTGAAGGAACTGCCGGCCACTCTGCTGATCCGGCCCTTCAATTTCGACACCCTGGCGGTCGGTGTCTACAGATTCGCGTCCGACGAGCGCCTTGCGCAGGCGGCAGTGGGCGCCATCGTGATCGTCGCCGTCTCGCTGGTGCCGGTGATCCTGCTCAGCCGCGCCATCGCGGCCCCGCCGCCCTTCTCGGGCGGGTCTACTTCCAGCCCGCCCGGTCCATGATCTTGAGCGCTTCGGCGTTGTTCTGCGCATAAACGCGGGCGTTGAGCTGATCTTCCTTAAAGGCGCCGAGCGACGCCAGCTCCGCCGACAGCGGAACACCGGCTACAACCGGGAATTCCGAGTTGCCCTCGGCGAAGTACTTCTGGGCCGGCGGTGACACGAGATATTCCAGGAATTTCAACGCCGCTTCCTTGTTCGGCGCGTACTTGGCCACGGCGCCGCCGCTGATGTTCACATGCGTGCCGCGATTCGACTGGTTCGGGAACACGATACCGACCTTGGCCGCGATCTCGCGGTCCTCGGGCTTCTTCGAGCGCATCAGGTTCACGTAGTAGTAGGTGTTCGAGACGCAGAGTTCGGCCTCGCCCGCAGCGACGCCCTTGATCTGGTCGGTGTCGCCGCCGCGCGACGGACGCGCGAGGTTGGCGGCCATTCCCTTGGCCCAGGCTTCGGTCTTCTCCACGCCGATGGCGGCAATGAGTGAGCCGACCAGCGACTGGTTGTAGATGTGGCCCGAGGAGCGGATCAGGATCTTGCCCTTCCATTTCGGGTCGGCGAGGTCCTCGTAGTTCTGCGGCGCCGTCGCGGCCGTGAGCTTCTCCTTGTTGAACAGGATCACGCGCGCGCGCTTGGAGAAGCCGAACCAGTTGTTGTCCGGATCGCGTAAATGCGCCGGGACCGCCTTGGCGAGCACCGCCGAGGATACCGGCTGCAGCAAGCCCATCTGGCGCGCCCGCTCGATCCGGCCGGCATCGGTGGTGATCAGCACATCTCACGGGCTCTTGTCGCCCTCGGCCTTGAGCCGCTCGACCAATGGGTCGGGCTCGGCGTCGATGCGGTTGATCTTGATGCCGCTCAGATCGGCAAAATTGCCGTACAGCGCTTCGTCCGTGTTGTAATGCCGCGCCGAGTAGAGGTTGAGCGTCCCCGTCTGCGCCTGCGAATGGCGCGATATCAGAAAACTGACGCCGGTGGATAGTCCGGCAGCCATCAGGACCCGTCGCTTCACATTGGCCTCCCCAGTGCGAGTGAGTTTCACTCACTAGGCGAATTAGCACCCCTTCAGCGCGACTGCAAATCGTTTGCAGCAATTTTGCATGGCTCCAACCTTTGCCTTGAAATTGCCATTTGGCCTCACTGCTGTCCGGCAATTATCGAAACAGATTCAATTGGTTAGAATTTTCGTCGTCGAGGGTTTGCAGCGCCCTGTCACTAAGCAGTTGGTGTAGCGGCGCTTTCTCGAAAAGCGCGAGGCTCAATATCTGTAGGATTGTGTAGAGCGA
>CANJHI010000133.1 GCA_947474005.1 Alphaproteobacteria bacterium
CGACGAGATGAAGGCCGCCCCCGGCGACGATCTGGCGGCGATCCGCACCAGCCTCCTTGCATCGGCCGACGCTCTGGAAGACGCCACCAAATGGGTGGCGCAGTCGGTCAAGGCCGACCTGGTGACGGCGCTGGCGGGCTCGGTGCCCTTCCTGCGGCTGGCCGGCACGGCGCTGGGCGGCTGGCTGCTGGCCCGGAGCGCCCTGGTCGCGCAAACCCGGCTCGCGACCCGCGATGGCGATCCCGCCTTCCTGGAAGCCAAGCTGATCACCGCACGCTTCTACGCCGAGGTCATCCTGCCTCCGGCGCTGGCCCAGCTTGGTCCGCTAAAAGCCGCCGGCCGGACAGTGTTCGCGCTCAGGGAGGATCAGTTCTGAGCGCGAGCCTCATCGAGCTGCCGGCAGACGAGGCCCGGGCCTTCGCCGGGCGCTTCGATCTCGCGGCGCTGGAGCCTGCCTTTCTCGACGATCCCTTCCCCTACTATCACGCGCTGCGCCGCTTCGCGCCGCTGAAGCGCCTGGCCGACGGCAGCGTCTTTCTTTCGCGTTATGCCGACGTGGCCGTCTGCTATCGCGACGCGCGCATGAGCTCCGACAAGAAGACCGAGTTCGGTCCCAAATTCGGCGTCGGCACGCCGCTCCATCGCCATCACACGACCAGCCTGGTGTTCAACGACCCGCCCTTGCACGCGCGGGTGCGCAAGCTCCTGGCCGCCGCCTTCACGCCACGCGCCCTGGCGGCGATGCAGCCGCGCATCGAGGCCGTGGTCGATGATCTCCTGGCCCGGAACGCCGACCGCGGACACATGGACCTGATCGAGGATTTCGCCTTCCGTCTTCCCGTCGAGGTGATCTGCGACATGCTGGGCGTGCCGGCGGGCGACCGCGCGCCCTTCCGCCGCTATTCGCTGGCCATCCTGGGAGCCCTGGAACCCGTCACCGGACCCGAGCAGCTGGCGGCTGGCAATGAAGCGGTGAGCGAGTTCTCCGCCTATCTCGACGAACTGGTCGCCGAGCGGCGCAAGCGTCCCGCCGATGATCGCGACGTCCTGGGAACCCTGATCCATGGCGAGGTCGACGGCGAGCGGTTGAGCCACGAGGAACTGGTGCAGAACTGCATCTTCCTCCTGAACGCGGGACACGAGACCACGACCAACCTGATCGGCAACACCGTCGACGCGCTGCTGCGCTTTCCCGACGAGCTGAGACGGCTGCGGAACGATCCGGCGCTGCTCAAGAGTTGCATCGAGGAAGGGCTGCGCTTCGAAAGCTCCAACCAGCTCGGCAATCGCCGGCTGACGGCCGATCTCGAGATTGGCGGTCAGCACCTTGCGGCCGGCACCTACATCCATATCGGCATTGGCGCTGCCAATCGCGACCCGGCGCAATTCCCCGACCCCGACCGCTTCGATGCCGGCCGAGATCCCAACCGCCATTTTGCCTTCGGCTCGGGAGTCCATATGTGCCTGGGCGCCGTTCTGGCGCGCCTCGAGGGTACGATCGCCATCGGGCGGCTGGTCGACCGCCTGGACGGCCTCTGCCGCGACGGGGCGCCGGAACGCGGCGGCCGCGCCCGCTTCCGCGGTTTCAACCGCTATCCCATCGCCTGGACACAATCATGAATCTCGAGAGTCTGGCGGCTTTCCTCGACGCCGCGAACAAGGCGACCTACGCCAACCGAACGATGCCCAAGGCGCCTTCCTCGCGCGCGAAGTCGCTCGACTATCACTTCGAACAGGACGGCCTGATCTATCACGACACTTATTTCGGTGTTCGCGATTTCATCGGCGCCGAGGTCGTCTATGAGAACGACGTGCCGGCCTGGGGCATGAATTATTTCGGCTTCGTTCTCGACGATCAGGTGAGCGAGAAGGACGTCTACGCATTCCTGCGCACCGCCCTGATGCAGCCCTGCAACGACATCATTCCCGTGCGCGGGCCTCGCCGCTTCGACGAGGGCAACCGGCAATATCGTTTTGCCGTCGAAGGCGGGCTCGCGAACTTTTCCGGCGCCGAGGAAGCCTTGTTCGACGGCAAGGTCGTCTATCGCTGCCTGGTGCATGGCGGGCTGATCAAATGAGCCCGATAGCGCCTAGAACGACTTCACCATATGGACCCTGACATGGGCATCCATGCCGTGAGCCGGCAGGCCGCGACGCACGATCTCGAAGCCATGCCGGCGATAAAGCCGGATGTTGCCCTCCGCCATCTCGGCCGTTTCGAGTGACAGTCCCTTGAGGCCACCCGACCGCGCGATTTCCTCGATCCGCTGCAGCAGGAAGCTGCCCAGCCCGGTGCCCTGGCGCGCCGGCGCAACACCCAGCCGGTCGATGTAGATGCCGTCGTCGCGCCGCTCGGTCGCGGCGACAGCCACGATCTCCTCGCCATCCAGCGCAAGGTAGACGTCGCCGCGCTCGATGGCGGCGGCGAGGAACGCGTAGTGGCGGCTTGTGATCTCGCGACCGAGGTCGCGGATATAGGGGGTGAACGCCGTCCGCAGGACGCGCTCAGCGTCATCGCGTTCCGACGGGACTGCCTTCCTGAACGTCAATGCCATGGCGGAAAGCCTATCAAAGAAAAACGCCCGGGGCAGTGCCACCGGGCGTTTTCGAAGATCGTGAAGGAAGAGGCTTACGCCGCTTCCTGCTGCTCGGCTGTATCGCCCGACGGGCCGCTGTCCTGGCCCTTGGCAGTCGTATCGCGCTCGATGAATTCGATCACGGCCATCGGCGCCGCGTCACCGAAGCGGTAGCCCGCCTTCAGCACCCGCAGGTAGCCGCCGGCGCGCTTCGAATAGCGCGGACCGAGCGTCGTGAAGAGCTTGTCGGCGACATAGGGGTCGCGCAGGAAGCCGATCGCCTGACGGCGGGCGTGCAGGCTGCCGTTCTTGCCCAGCGTGACCAGCTTCTCGACGATCGGACGCAGGTCCTTCGCCTTGTGAAGCGTGGTCGTGATCTGCTCGTGCTTGATGAGGGCACCGGCGAGATTCATGAACATCGCCTTGCGATGCTCGGAGGTGCGGTGGAATTTCCGACCGCGATTAGCGTGACGCATGACCTAATATCCTTCCAGCCGGCCTAGTACGGCTCTTCCAGCCGCTTGGCCATTTCCTCGATGTTGTCCGGCGGCCAGCCCGGGATTTCCATGCCCAGGTGGAGGCCCATGCCAGCCAGCACTTCCTTGATCTCGTTCAGCGACTTGCGGCCGAAGTTCGGCGTCCGCAGCATCTCCGCCTCGGTCTTCTGAACCAGATCGCCGATGTAGATGATGTTGTCGTTCTTCAGGCAGTTGGCCGAACGGACCGACAGCTCGAGCTCGTCGACCTTGCGCAGAAGATTGCGATTGAACGGGAAGTCGTCCTGCTGCTCTTCCTTGCGGACCTCGCGCGGCTCCTCGAAGTTGATGAAGAGCTGGAGCTGGTCCTGCAGGATGCGGGCGGCCAGCGCCACGGCGTCGGCCGGCATCGTCGTGCCGTTGGTCTCGACCGTCATCGACAGCCTGTCGTAGTCGGTGACCTGGCCGACGCGGCTGTTCTCGATCTTGTACGAGACGCGCTTGACCGGGCTGAACACCGAGTCGACCGGGATCAGGCCGATCGGCGCGTCTTCCGGACGGTTGGCCGAGGACGGGACATAGCCCTTGCCGGTGGCAACCATCAGTTCCATCGAGATCGAGGCGCCATCGTCGAGCGTGCAGATCAGGTGCTTCGGATCCATGATCTGGACGTCGCCCGGCAGTTCGATCATGCCGGCGGTGACTTCGCCGGGGCCAACAGCGCGCAGATAGAGACGCTGCGGACGATCGCCCTGCATCTTCACGGCCATCGCCTTGATGTTGAGGACGATGTCGACCACGTCCTCGCGCGCGCCGGGAATCGACGAGAACTCGTGCAGCACGTTGTCGATCTTGATCGACGTGACGGCCGCGCCCTGCAGCGACGACAACAGCACGCGACGGAGCGCATTGCCGAGCGTGAGGCCGAAGCCGCGCTCCAGCGGCTCGGCGACGATGGTCGCGGTGCGACCGGGGTCGACGCCGGCCTCGGTGACAAGCTTCTCCGGCTTGATCAGGTCCTGCCAGTTCTTCTGAAGCACGTGGGCTACCTCTCTAGACCGGTGTTCTGCGGACCAACCCAAACAGCCTGGGGGCCCGCGATTGCATCTTTCGGAATCGGCGGCGATTGCCGCGATTCACTGGACGGCCCGTTTCCCGCGAGGGAGCCGGCCGCCCGGTAAGGAAATCAAACGCGCCGACGGCTCATACGCGACGACGTTTCGGCGGACGGCACCCGTTGTGCGGGATCGGCGTCACGTCACGGATCGAAGTGACGGCGAGGCCGACGGCCTGCAGCGCGCGCAGCGCCGACTCGCGTCCCGAACCCGGGCCGCGCACCTGGATTTCCAGGGTCCGCATGCCGTGTTCCATGGCCTTGCGGCCGGCGCCCTCGGCCGCCATCTGGGCGGCGAACGGCGTCGACTTGCGCGAGCCCTTGAAGCCCTGCTGGCCCGACGACGACCAGGCGATGGTGTTGCCCTGCGCGTCGGTGATGGTGACGATCGTGTTGTTGAACGAGGCGTTCACGTGAGCGACGCCCGCGATGATGTTCTTGCGTTCCTTGCGACGGGGACGCGCGGCGGCGGGGGTGCCACTCGCAGCGGCTGCAGGCTTGGCCATGATCCGATTTCCCTCGACTTACTTCGTCACTTTTTTCTTGCCGGCGATCGGCTTGGCCGGACCCTTGCGGGTGCGCGCATTGGTATGCGTGCGCTGGCCGTGGACCGGCAGGCCGCGGCGATGCCGCAGGCCGCGGTAGCAGGCGAGATCCATCAATCGCTTGATGTTCATCGCCACCTCACGACGCAGGTCGCCTTCGACCGTGTAGTCGCGGTCGATGGTCTCGCGGATGCGGATGACCTCGTCGTCGCTCAGCGTGTTCACGCGGCGCGCGAGTTCGATCCCCACTTTTCCACAGATCTCCTTGGCTTTCGCCGCACCGATCCCGTGGATGTATTGCAGTCCGATTTCCACCCGCTTGGCGGTCGGAATGTTCACACCGGCTATACGAGCCAAAATCCCAACTCCTTCAAAGACTTACGGCGCGCTCGTGCGCGCCCGTCAGATGTTCCGCTGGCCCCGGAAAAGCGCGCGATTATAGGTACCTGCGCCCCCGAGTCAACGGAACTCACGCTTGTCAAGTCCCTGCCAGAACGGCGGAGATTTGACGGTAAACAGTATCCATCGGGGCCATCCCATCGACCTTCCGCAGCACCCCCCGGGTGCCGTAGTAGGGCAGCAGGGGCTCCGTCTGGGCCCGATAGGCGGCCATGCGGGTCTTCACCGTCTCGGCATTGTCGTCCTTGCGCCGGGTGAATTCCTTGTTGCCGCAGACGTCGCAGACACCCTCGACTTTTGGCTTCTTGAACGTGTCGTGGTAGCCCGTGCCGCACTTGGCGCAGCTGAAACGGCCGACGATGCGCTCGGTCAGCACCGCTTCGTCGACTTCCATCTCGACCACCCGGTCCAGCTTGGCGCCGCTGGCCGCCAGCATGCGGTCGAGCGCCTCGGCCTGGGCCTGGGTGCGCGGAAATCCATCGAGAATGAAGCCCTTGGCGCAATCCGGCTGGGCGATGCGGTCCTCGATCAGGCCCACCATCAGCTCGTCCGATACCAACTCGCCGCGTTCCATGATGCCCTTGGCCTTCTTGCCGAGGTCGCTGCCCGACGCCACGGCGGCGCGCAGCATGTCGCCGGTCGAAAGCTGCACCATGCCGCGCTCCTGCTGGAGCCGCTGGGCCTGGGTGCCCTTGCCCGCGCCGGGAGGTCCGAGAAGGATGATGTTCATCGACCCTTCCCGCGCAGGCGCGCCTTCTTGATGAGGCCTTCGTACTGATGGGCGAGCAGATGCGACTGCACCTGGGTCACGGTATCGAGCGTCACGGAAACCACGATCAGCAGGCTGGTGCCGCCGAAGTAGAACGGCACACCACCCCGGGCGATCAGCAGTTCCGGCAGAATGCAGACCGCCGAAAGGTAGAGGGCACCGATCACCGTCAGGCGATTGAGGATGTATTCCAGATACTCGGCCGTGTTCTTGCCCGGCCGGATGCCCGGCACGAAGCCGCCGTTCTTCTTGAGGTTGTCGGCGGTGTCGGCGGGATTGAAGACGACAGTGGTGTAGAAGAAGCAGAAGAAGACGATCAGGGCGACGTAGGACAGCAGATAGAGCGGCTGGCCGTGACCGAGCCAGGTAGCGATCCACTGCACCCAGCCCGCCTCGCCGGTATTGCCCTGGAACGAGGCGATTGTCGCCGGAAAGAGCAGCAGCGACGAGGCGAAGATCGGCGGAATAACGCCTGAAGTGTTGATCTTGAGCGGCAGATGGGAGGCCTCGCCGCCATACATGCGGTTGCCGACCTGTCGCTTGGGATACTGGACGACAATTCGCCGTTGCGCGGTTTCCACGAAGACGACGACGGCCACCACCGCCACCACGCCGACGATCAGGGCGATGATGAACAGCGCCGACAGCGCACCGGTGCGGCCGAGTTCCAAAGTCTGGATCAGGGCGCCCGGAAGGGCCGCCACGATGCCGGCGAAGATGATCAGCGAGACGCCGTTGCCGACGCCGCGGGCGGTGATCTGCTCGCCCAGCCACATCAGGAACAATGTTCCCCCGACCAGGGTGACAACGGTCACGAAGCGGAAGAACAGACCCGGGTCGATGACGACTGGCCCCGCGGCGGCGACCTGGCTCTCCAGGCCGGCTGCGATGGCATAGGCCTGGAAGGCTGCCAGGATCACCGTGCCGTAGCGCGTATACTGGTTGATCTTCTTGCGGCCCGCCTCGCCTTCCTTCTTAAGCGCCTCGAGCGACGGCACGACCGTCGTCAGGATCTGCATGATGATGGAGGCCGAGATGTACGGCATGATCGAAAGCGCAAGCACCGACATGCGACCGATCGAGCCGCCGGAGAATACGTCGAGGAGCCCGGCGATACCGCCGGCGTTCTGGGCGAAGATCTCGGCCAGAGCATGCGGATCGACACCAGGCACCGGAATGTAGGCACCGAGACGGAAAACGACGAGCGCACCCACGGTAAACCACAGGCGCTTCTTCAGCTCGGTCGCCTTACCGATCGCGCCCCAGTTCAGGTTGGATGCAAGTTGCTCGGCGGCGGATGCCATGGAACCTCACGCGTGAACGACACAAGGGGGGAGACGACGCCCCCATTGACGCCGTCTGGCTCAGGCCGCCTCGGCGACGGGCTTGGGCGGCAGTTCGATCTTGCCGCCGGCTTTCTCAACCGCGGTGATCGCCGACGCCGAAGCGCCTGCGACCTTCACTTCGATCTTGGTCTTGAGCTCGCCTTTGCCAAGGAGACGCACGCCATCTGACGCGTTCTTGAACAGGCCGGCGGCAACCATCGCGGCGGCGTCGATCAGCTTGCCGGCGTCGAGCCTCTTGTCGTCGATCGCCTTCTGCAAGGTGCCGAGATTCACCACCTGCCAGGTCTTCTGGTTCGGCGGCCGGAAGCCGCGCTTGGGGATGCGCCGGTAGAGCGGCATCTGGCCGCCCTCGAAGCCCTTGATGGCGACGCCGGAGCGTGACTTCTGACCCTTGACGCCGCGACCCGCGGTCTTCCCCTTGCCGGAGCCGATGCCACGGCCAACACGCATCCGTCCCTTGCGGGCGCCGGGATTGTCGGCGATTTCGTTCAGTCTCATCGTTCGGTCCCCTGCGCTGCCGTAGCGTAACGCTTAGCGCTTTTCGTCTTCGATGCGCACGAGATGGCGCACCTTGTTGATCATGCCGCGCACCTCGGGTGAATCCACGAGCTCACGCGTGCGGTGACGCTTGTTCAGGCCCAGTCCGATCAGCGTACCGCGCTGGTCTTCCGTGCGGCCGATGTGGCTGCCCGTCTGGGTAATCTTGATCTTCTTGCTGTCGGCCATGGTCGAATTCCTTACGCCGCCTCGACGACGGTCTCGTCGCGACGGCCGAGCAGGTCACCGACCTTCTTGCCGCGGCGGGTCGCGACCATGCGCGGCGAGTTGAGCTGCTCAAGCGCCTTGAAGGTCGCCTTGATCATGTTGTGCGGATTTGACGTGCCGACCGACTTGGCGACGATGTCCTTGAGACCGAGGGTCTCGAACACCGCGCGCATCGGGCCGCCGGCGATGATGCCGGTGCCGGCCGGAGCCGAGCGCAACGTCACCTTGCCGGCGCCGAACCGGCCCTTCACGTCGTGATGCAGCGTGCGCCCGTCGCGCAGCGGCACCCGGATCAGGGCGCGCTTGGCGGCTTCCGTCGCCTTGCGGATGGCCTCGGGAACCTCGCGGGCCTTGCCGGCGCCGTGGCCGACGCGACCACGCTGGTCGCCGACGACGACGATGGCGGCGAACGCGAAGCGACGGCCGCCCTTCACCACCTTCGCGACGCGATTGATGGTGACCAGCTTGTCGGTCAGTTCGTTGTCCTCGTCGCGGTCACGGCCCCGATCGCGAGGGGAACGTCCGGAACCGCCGGGTGAACGAGCCATGTGCTAACTCCCGATCAGAACGACAGGCCGCCCTCACGGGCGGCGTTGGCGAGGGCCGCGATGCGGCCGTGATAGATGTAGCCGCCACGGTCGAAGACGACTTCCTTGACGCCGGCGGCAACGGCGCGCTGAGCGATCAGCTTGCCAACCTCGGCGGCGGCACCCTTGTCGGCACCGGTCTTGAGCTTGCCCTTGACGTCCTTGTCGAGCGACGAGGCGGCAGCCAGGGTCAGGCCCTTCCGGTCATCGATGACCTGGGCGTAGATGTGCTTGCCCGAGCGGAACACGCTGAGGCGAGGACGGCCACCGGCGGCCTGGCGCAGCGCGTAGCGCGTGCGCCGCTGGCGGCGGGCGAATAGAGCGTTGCGATCGGACATGTTTGGTCTCGCCTCTACTTCTTCTTGCCTTCTTTGCGCCGGATCTTCTCGTTGGCATACTTGATGCCCTTGCCCTTGTAGGGCTCCGGCGGGCGCAGGCTGCGGATGTTCGCCGCCAGCTGCCCGACTTTCTGACGATCGGCGCCGGTGATCTCGACCTCGGTCGGCTTCACGGCCCTGATCTGGATGCCAACCGGGATCGGCACTTCGACGTCATGGCTGAAGCCGAGCTGCAGCTTCAGCACCTTGGCATCGGCCTGGGCGCGATAGCCGACGCCGTTGATCTCGAGGTTGATGGTAAAGCCGTCCGACACGCCGCGAACGACATTGCTCGCAAGGTTGCGTGCCGTGCCCCACTGCATGCGGGCGCGGCGGCTCTCGGTGCGCGGCTTGAAGACCAGCGCCTCGCCTTCCCTGGCGACGGAGACGTCGTCATGGACCATCAATTGCAATTCGCCCCGCTTGCCCTTGGCCTTGAGATGCTGGCCCTTGAGCTCGATCGTGACACCGGCGGGAATGGGAACCGGGTTTTTGCCGACGCGCGACATGGTCAGAATACCTTGCAGATGACTTCGCCGCCGACATTGGCAGCGCGCGCCTCGGCGTCGGACATGACGCCGCGCGGCGTGGACAGGATCGAGATGCCGAGACCGTTGAAGTGGCGCGGCAGCTCACGGATCTTCGAGTAGACGCGGCGGCCCGGGGTGGAGACGCGCTTGATCTCCTTTATCACCGGCTTGCCGTTGTCGTACTTCAGCTCGATGCGGAGTTCCTTCACGCCGGGGCGGAGCTCTTCCTCGAACCAGCCGCGGATATAGCCTTCGCGCTGGAGCACATCGAGAACATTCGAGCGCAGCCGCGAGGCAGGCGCGGTCACGCTGTCTAGGCGTGCCGACTGGCCGTTGCGGATGCGTGTCAGCAAGTCGCCGACGGGATCTGTCATCATGGTCTACGGTCCCCCGTTACCAGCTCGACTTCACCACGCCGGGCAGAGCGCCCGACGAGGCGAGCTCACGCAGCGCGAGGCGCGAGAGCTTGAACTTGCGATACACCGCCCGCGGACGGCCGGTGAGCTCGCAGCGATTGCGAATGCGTGTCGGCGAAGAATTGCGCGGCAGCTTGGCGAGCTTGAGCCGGGCGCCGAAGCGATCCTCCGGCGACAGCTTGTCGTCGACCGCCATCGCCTTCAGCTTGGCGCGCTTGCCGGCGAATTGCTTCGCCATCCTGGCGCGCCGGTTGTTCTTCTCGATCGAACTCGTCTTGGCCATTTGATTCTCCGGCCTCAGTTCACGAACGGGAAGTCGAAACCGCGGAGAAGCGCTCGGGCTTCCGCGTCCGTCTTCGCTGTCGTGCAGATGATGATGTCCATGCCGCGCACCTGGTCGACCTTGTCGTAGTCGATCTCGGGAAACACGATCTGTTCCTTCAGGCCCATGGCGAAGTTGCCGCGGCCGTCGAACGACTTGCCGTTGAGGCCGCGGAAATCGCGGACGCGCGGCAGGGCGATATTGATCAGCCGATCGACGAACTCGTACATGCGGTCGCGGCGCAGCGTGACCTTGGTGCCGATCGCCATGCCCTCGCGCAGCTTGAAGGTCGCAATCGAGAGGCGCGACTTGATGACCACCGGCTTCTGGCCGGTAATCGCCGTCAGGTCGGCAACCGCGCCATCGACGGCCTTGCGGTCATTGACGGCTTCGCCGACGCCCATGTTGATGACGATCTTCTCCAGCTTCGGCACCTCGAAGGGGTTCTTGTAGGAGAACTCCTCGATCAGCGCTTTGCGGAGGGTGGTGGTGTAGTGTTCTTGCAGTCGCGCGGGCATGGCCCGTTCTCCTAGCGGTCTATGGTCTCGCCGGAGGCGCGCGCAAAGCGCACCTTACGGCCGTCTTCAAGGAACCGGAACCCGACTTTGGTCGGCTTTTCCGATTTGGGATCCAGCAGGGCCACGTTGGAGACGTGAATCGTGGCCTCGCGTTCGATGATTCCGCCGGACTCGGCCCGGCTCGGCTTGGTGTGGCGCTTGATCATGTTCACGCCCGAGACGACGACCCGATGCTCCTTTGGAAGCACGCGGAGTACATCTCCCACCTTGCCCTTGCTGCCACCGGTGATGACTTTCACCCGGTCGCCCTTCTTGATCTTGAGTTTGTTTGCCATGGCTAGAGCACCTCAGGCGCGAGCGAGATGATCTTCATGAACTTCTTGGCACGCAGCTCGCGCGTCACTGGTCCGAAGATACGGGTTCCGATCGGCTCATCCTGCTTGCTGATGAGCACCGCGGCATTGCGGTCGAAGCGGATGGCGCTGCCGTCGGCGCGGCGCAGCGCGAACGAGGTGCGGACGACGACGGCGCGATGCACCTCGCCCTTCTTCACCTTGCCGCGCGGAATGGCTTCCTTGATCGAAACCACGATCACGTCGCCCACGCTCGCGTATTTGCGGCGCGAGCCGCCCAGCACCTTGATGCACTGGACTCGACGGGCACCCGAATTATCGGCGACCTCGAGGTTGGTTCGCATCTGGATCATGATCTGTGCTCCGGTCCGCTAGGCCTTCGCCGTCTCGACAAGAACTTCCCAGCTCTTGGTCTTCGACAGCGGACGGCACTCGCGGATACGCACGATTTCGCCAACCTTGCCCTTGAAGACATTGGTTTCGTCGTGCGCGTGATACTTCTTCGACCTACGGATGAACTTCTTGTAGATCGGGTGCTGAATGCGCCGCTCGACCTTCACGACGATGGTCTTGTCCATCTTGTCGCTGACGACGACGCCTTCCAGGATACGCTTCGGCATTTATAGCTCCTTAACCGGCGGCCTTTTCGCCCTGCACCGTCTTGATGCGGGCGATGTCGCGTCGCACGTGGCGCGCGCGGGCGGTCTTCTGCAGTTGGCCACCGGCCTTCTGGAAACGCAGATTGAACGCTTCCTTACGGAGGTTGCCGAGTTCAGTCTTCAGTTCGTCCTTGGTCTTGGGACGCAGATCGCTGGCTTTCATGTCCAACTCCCTCAGCTTTCGACGCCGACGCGGGCGACGAACCGCGTCTTGATCGGAAGCTTGGCAGCAGCGAGCGCCAGGGCTTCCTTGGCGACGAGTACCGGCACGCCTTCCAACTCGAACAGGATGCGGCCCGGCTTCACGCGCGCCGCCCAGAATTCCGGGGCACCCTTGCCGGAGCCCATGCGGACTTCGGCCGGCTTCTTCGACACCGGCACATCCGGGAACACCCGGATCCACACGCGGCCGGCACGCTTCATATGACGCGTGATGGCGCGGCGGGCGGCCTCGATCTGGCGCGCCGTCAGGCGGTCCGGCTCCATCGCCTTCAGCCCGTAGGAACCGAAGTCGAGGTTGAAGCCGCCCTTGGCAGCGCCGCTGATGCGGCCCTTGAAGGCCTTGCGGTACTTGGTGCGCTTGGGTTGCAGCATGGCGTCTTACGCGTCCCTCTGCTCGGTGCGCTCGACCCGGGCCGGCGTACGCTGCGGCGCGGCTTCCTCGGCGCGCTTGTCGTGTGCCATCGGATCGTGCGCCAGGATCTCGCCCTTGAACACCCAGACCTTGACACCGCAGGTGCCGAAGGTGGTGAAGGCGGTGGCGATGCCGTAGTCGATGTCGGCGCGCAGCGTGTGCAGCGGCACGCGACCTTCGCGGTACCACTCCATGCGCGCGATCTCGGCGCCGCCCAGGCGGCCCGCGCAGTTGATGCGGATACCGCCGGCGCCCAGGCGCATGGCCGACTGCACGGCGCGCTTCATGGCGCGGCGGAAGGCGACACGACGCTCGAGCTGCTGGGCGATGTTCTCGGCGATCAGCGTGGCGTCGATCTCGGGCTTGCGGATCTCGACGATGTTGAGCGCCACTTCGCCCTTGGTCATCTTGGCGAGGTCGCTGCGCAGCTTCTCGATGTCGGCGCCCTTCTTGCCGATCACCACGCCCGGACGGGCGGTGTGGATCGTGACGCGGGCGCGCTTGGCCGGACGCTCGATGACGATCTTCGCCACCCCCGCCTGGGCCAGCTTCTTGCGCAGCACCTTGCGGATCTGGAGGTCCTCATGGAGCATCTTCGAATATTCGGCGCCTTCGGCGTACCAGCGCGAGTCCCAGGTCCGGTTGATGCCGAGCCGCAGGCCGATCGGATTGACCTTCTGACCCATTTACTTGTCCTCCGCCTCGGCGCGCTCGCGCACCACGATCGTGAGATGAGCGAACGGCTTGATGATGCCAGCCGAGCGGCCACGGCCGCGCGTCTGGAAGCGCTTCATGACCAGGCCCTTGCCGACCGACGCTTCGGCGACGATCAGGCGATCGACGTCGAGATTGTGGTTGTTCTCGGCGTTGGCGATGGCCGAGTTCAGCGCCTTCTTCACATCGATTGCGATGCGCTTCTTCGAGAAGGTGAGCTCGTTCACGGCCTGCGAGGCCTTCTTGCCGCGGATGGTGGCGGCGACGAGGTCGAGCTTGCGCGGGCTGACGCGAACGGCGCGCAGCACGGCCTTGGCCTCGTTGTCCGCCTCACGGCGTGGAGTGGGTTGCTTGCTCATCGCGTCTAATCCCTGGAGACTTTCTTGTCGCCCGAGTGGGACGTGAAGGTCCTGGTCGGCGAGAACTCGCCGAGCTTGTGACCGACCATCTCTTCGGAGACGTTCACCGGAATGAACTTCCGGCCGTTGTAGACGGCGAACGTCAGACCGACGAACTGCGGCAGGATCGTCGAGCGGCGCGACCACGTCTTGATCACTTCGCTGCGCACGGTCTGGCTCGCCTTTTCGACCTTCTTGATGAGGCTCCCGTCCACGAACGGGCCCTTCCAAACGGAACGTGCCACTTTACTTGCCTCCTACCGTCAGCGTGTCGAGTGACGGCTGCGGATGATGTACTTGTCCGTCGCCTTGTTCTTGCGCGTCTTCTTGCCCTTGGTCGGCTTGCCCCACGGCGTGACCGGATGGCGGCCGCCCGAGGTGCGGCCTTCGCCGCCGCCGTGCGGATGGTCGACCGGGTTCATGGCGACGCCGCGGACGTGCGGGCGACGGCCGAGCCAACGCTGGCGACCGGCCTTGCCGATGACGATGTTCTGGTTGTCGGGGTTGCTGACCGCGCCGACCGTGGCCAGGCATTCGCCCGACACGAGGCGCAGTTCGCCCGAGCTGAGCTTGAGCTGGGCATAGCCCGCGTCCTTGCCGACGAGCTGGGCATAGTTGCCGGCCGAACGGGCCATCTGGCCGCCACCGGCCTTCTTGAGCTCGACATTGTGGACGATCGTGCCGACCGGCATGTTGCCGAGCGGCATGGCGTTGCCCGGCTTGATGTCGACGCGCTCGCCCGAGACGACCTGGTCGCCGGCCTTCAGGCGCTGCGGCGCCAGGATGTAGGCCAGTTCACCGTCGGTGTACTTGATCAGCGCGATATAGGCGGTGCGGTTGGGGTCGTATTCGATGCGCTCGACCGTGCCGACAACGCCGAACTTGCGACGCTTGAAATCGATGATGCGCAGGCGGCGCTTGTGCCCGCCACCCATGTGATGGCTGGTGATGCGGCCGTGGTTGTTGCGTCCGCCGGTGTTGTGCTTGCCGACGGTCAGCGCCTTGACCGGCTTGCCCTTCCAGAGGCCCGTCCGGTCGACGATGACCAGCTGTCGGAGCGACGGCGTTGTTGGCTTGTAAGTTTTAAGTGCCATGTCTCGTTCCCTTGTCCTACAGGCCCGTAGTCACGTCGATCTTGTGACCATCGACCAGCGAGACGATCGCTTTCTTCCAGTCGCTCCGCACGCCCGGTCGGCCGCGGAATACCTTGCTCTTGCCCTTTACGGTGACGGTGTTGACCGCCTTCACCTTGACCTTGAACAGGCCTTCGATGGCCTGCTTGATCTCGGGCTTGGTCGCGTCGGAGGCGACCTTGAAGGTCACCTGGCTGTGCTCGGAGCCGTTGGTCGTCTTCTCGGTGATCAGCGGCGCACGAATCACTTCGTACATGCGCGCCCGCGAGACGGTCTCGGCCTTGTAGCGCTTGGCGCTCATTGCAGACGCTCCTCGAGATGCTTGACGGCATCGCGCGTCAGCACGAGCGTGTCGCGACGCAGGATGTCGTAGACGTTGACGCCCTGCTGCGGCAGCACGTCGATGTGGGCGATGTTGGAGGCCGCCCGCGCGAAATTGGTGTCGACTTCGGCGCCGGCGATGATCAGCGCGCTCGAGATGCCGAGCTTGCCGAAATGGGCCGTCAGCTGGGCCGTCTTCGGCTCCGCCAGGGCGGCCGCCTCGACGATGATCAGCTTGCCTTCGGCCGCCTTGGACGACAGCGCCGAACGGAGCGCCAGCTTGCGGACCTTCTTGGGCAGATCGCTGGCATGGCTGCGCACGACCGGACCGAACGCCTTGCCGCCGCCACGGAACTGCGGGGCTGCCTCGTTGCCGTGACGGGCGCGACCGGTGCCCTTCTGGGCGTACATCTTCTTGGCCGTCGCCGTCACTTCGGCGCGTCCCTTGGTCTTGTGCGTGCCCTGCTGGCGGCGCGACAGCTGCCACACGACGCAACGATGCAGGATGTCCTTGCGGACGGGAACGGCGAACACCGCGTCGGCGAGATCGATCTCGCCGGCACTGCCGCCTTCAATGGTTTTGACCGCGATCTTCATGATCTGATCCTTAAGCCTGCGGAGCGGCGTCGGCCGCCGGAGCTGCCTCGACCGCCGGAGCTGCCGCCTCGGCTGCCTTGCGCAGGCCGGCCGGGTACGGGGCATCCTTGGGACGGGCGCGCTTGGAGGCGTCCTTGACGATGACATAGCTGTTGTTCGCGCCGGGGACGGCGCCGGAGACCAGCAGAATGCCCTTCTCGTCGTCAACGGCGACGACCTTCAGGTTCTGCGTCGTCACGCGCTCGCTGCCGTAGTGGCCAGCCATCTTCTTGCCGGGGAAGGTGCGGCCGGGATCCTGGCGGTTACCGGTCGAACCATGCGAGCGATGCGAGACCGACACGCCGTGGCTGGCCTCGAGGCCGTGGAAGTTCCAGCGCACCATCGAGCCG